>NZ_FMVA01000005.1:0-306002 GCF_900101425.1 Rhizobium sp. NFACC06-2
GGCGGCATGGCGGCGCTTGCAGGCCTTGCCCCCTTCAATGCCGATAGCGGCATTCACCGCGGCCAGCGCCATATCCGCGGCGGACGAAAGCGCGTTCGCGATGCCCTCTACATGGCGGCGCTGGTGGCCTACCGGTTAAAGTCGCCATTCGCCCGCATGGTTCAGGCCATGCAGGCCAAAGGCAAACCGTTCAAGGTCATGATCATTGCCATCGCCCGCAAACTGCTCGTCATCGCAAACGCCATGCTCAGGGATAAAACCACATTCCAAGCAGCTTGAAACAACATGCATCAATACAGTTGCCAGCGCGATCAAGTCCTTGATCGCGAAAACCCCTTTCACGCCGCAGACGTGGCTTGGCTGGATGCCGGATCAGGTCCGGCATGACGGAAGAAGGAAGCGATTCCAAAACCGCATTTGTCATGCCTGCCGTAACGGTTTCATCCTCATGACAGGGTGATGCGAATGCGATTCAACATCCGCCCGCAAGCCCCTGCCCGCGAATCGTTTTCCGGCGAAGAGACATCGCCAAATAAGAAAACCGCGCCGGCCTTGTTCCTGCCGGTCGCGGTTTGATGTGTCAGCGCAAAAGCCCTTTTCAAAGGCCTCGCCGCGTTCCCCTTCGGGTTTACTTTCCTTTGCGCCGGTCATCGGGACTGGAGGGAACCGGGCCGGCAATCTCAATAAGAGCTTGGGTAAATCAGTGCATCGTCATCCAGTCGCGGGCGGCGCGCAGCGCTTCGGCCAGTTCCGATTTCGTCATGTTGCGGGCGAGATCGGCGCGCAGCGAAGCGGCTCTTTCCGATCCGCGGATCGCGGCGATGTTGAGCCATTTATGGGCGGCGATCAGGTCCACCTTGCAGCCCCGGCCGGTCGCATAGACCAAGCCGAGATTGCAAAGAGTGTCGGCGCGGGTTTCGCCACCGGCAGCCATTTCGATATCGCGAATTTCAAAGCGTGCCATTGTTTTAATCCCTGTCCTTCTGCCTGTTTCATCATTCGCCTTCTTGTCGAGGCCATCGTCCGGACCTGCCGTCTTTTGCGGCTTTTTTGTCCTTTCGTCCGGCAGGTTTTCCCTGCGCTTTTGATGAGTTCACTATGCCACGGGGCCTTCAACGGTCGCTTAAAAGGCATGATTAATGGGCCGCAAACAAACTGCAAACGATTGGTAAAATTGGGTTTTCGTTAAATATCACGAGCCGCGGAAATTAAGGACTTTGCGGCGAATTTTACGAAAAGTTTAGAATTGGATTTAAACCCTTCCTTCACCACGATCAAAACAGCGATTTTCGAATTCTCCCTCTTTCGCTCCTGCCGCCGCTGCAAATGCCGCGCCAAGGCCGCAAATTTCTGTTTTCTTTTACGTGAACGTCAAATACTATCCGCCCTGCCCGTCATGAGGATGAAACGGGCACAGGATAGCGCGGTGCAAGGAGCAATCGTTGCGTCGCAGGCGGCTTGGGCCAGAGATGGCGCATTCGCATGCCAAAAGGGTTTGATCTGCGCATCGCGTCTTTGGGCCGCCGGTTCGAGAAAGCCTGCGCGAATTTCGGGAGGAATTTTATGAAGCGTATAATGACGATTGCCGCCGCCCTCATGCTGAGCGGCAACCTTGCCTTTGCCGCCGAGGCAATCGAAGGCAACTGGAAGACCGCCAGTGGCGAAACCGCCGTGATCGGCCCCTGCGGCGGCGCCTTCTGCGTGACGCTGAAGACCGGCAAACACGCCGGAAAACAGATCGGCAAGCTTTCCGGCAAGGGAAACAGCTATTCGGGTGAAATCACCGATCCCGCCAATGACAAGACCTATAGCGGCTCCGGCACCGTTTCCGGCAACTCGCTGAGCATGAAGGGCTGCGTGCTGAAGGTTCTGTGCAAATCGCAGACCTGGACGCGGCTGTAATCGACAGGGCGGCGGGCGGGCTTCTGTCCTGCCGCCTGCGGTCCCACGCCTGACGGTACGGTGCGCTGCCAAGGATTTCACCTGAGACGGCGGGCGCACGCCGCATGGAAGCCATATATTCGTTGATGTATCGTTGCGCCCAACACCAACGAGAGCGACGCATGCGCCCCACCCTTTCGACAATCCTGATTGGGGGCACCTCGCATGTCGGCAAAAGCACCCTTGCCGGCCTGCTGAGCGAAAGGCTGCGCTGCGAGGCAATATCGACCGACAGTCTCGCCCGCCATCCGGGCAGGCCATGGCCGGGCATTCCGGCACCGGTGGAAGAATATTATGCACGGCTCTCGGCGGAAACAATCCACTGGTTCCTGAAGATACATCATCAGAACATCTGGCCGCTGATCCGCACGATGATCGATAGCAGGCCAGACACCGGCACTCGCACGATCTTCGAGGGCGCGGCGTTGCGGCCGGAATTCATCTCGCCCCTGCTTGGCGGCGAGGTCGACGGTGTCTTTCTTCATGCCGGCAATGATTTTCTTCTCGAGAGAATGCGCTCACACGCCCGCTATGAAGATGCAACGGCTGAGAAGCGGCGGATCGTCGACGCCTTCATCGAGCGTTCGTTGCGGGAAAACACGGACATGCTGGCATCCGCGCAGGAGCACCGCGTGCCGGTTGTCGATGTGACGCAGCCTCAGGCATTCGAAACCCTGGTGACCGATCTTGCTGCACGTGCGGAAGCCCCGCTGTCCTGATCGAAAATCGGGTGGCCCGCGAGATGCCCGGCGCCATTGCGGCATCAATCTGCCATGTCACCGCCTGTTAACATCCCTGAATGCCATATGAACCGGGGTCTCAGGGTCCGTTCAGTCCGAGTGTGGCAAAACTCTGTCCATCAACTCCAATAAGGGGAATGGACATGGCAAAGCTGATCAGCCGACTGGCAATCTTCGCGTTTCTCATGGCGATCTTCGCCATGTCCTTCGCCTCGCTCGTCGTTAATCCGAACCGCAGTTTCCAGCGGGTGAATGCAGGCGCGGCAATCGCCTGCCAGCACAGCCCGTCGCCCGCCGCCAATTGCCCCGTCGTACTTTGAGGACCGGCCGATGACGACAAGTTTTTCCAACGGCCTGTTTTCCGCGCTGCGGCTGGTGCTGATGGCCTCGATCTTTCTCGGTCCGGTCGCCGGACTTGCGGTTTACAAGGCCGATCCCCGCCCCGCCTCGAAGGGCGCCGGCTTCGTGCTTTTGATGAGCCTGCAGCGCGGCGCGCTCGGCTGAAATTTCCGCCGACCCGCTGTTATTCGAACTGCCTTTTTGCGTTTCTTTTCAGTTTCTTCGTATTTCTGTCGCTTGCCTGTCGAAATTGGCCTCTTATAATGGGCCATGACAATAGCAAAACGAACGATTCCGCCCCTCACCTTCATCAGCCCCGAGCCTTTCGCGCCGCAGTCCTTCACGGACCCGAAAGAAGCTGTGGCGGCTTTGACCGCGCTTTACGAACGCAATACGGCGTTCCTGATCAATTCCTTTACCGAGCTTGCCAAGGGCGCGCCGATTGCCGGGCGCTACCGCGCCTGCTATCCGCAGGTGAGCCTCGAGACCGCCACCTTCGGCCATGTCGATTCGCGTCTCTCCTACGGCCATGTCACCGCCCCCGGCGTTTACACGACGACGATTACCCGGCCGGAGCTTTTCCGCCATTACCTCAAGGAACAGCTGGGGCTTCTGATGAAGAACCACGGCGTTCCGGTCACGGTGTCGGAATCGGCCACGCCCATTCCGCTGCATTTCGCCTTCGGCGAAGGCGCCTATGTCGAGGCGGCGGCGGCCTCCTCGCTGTCCGACGTGCCGCTGCGCGATCTGTTCGATACGCCCGACCTCAACAATACCGACGACCTCATCGCCAATGGCGAATACGATCAGGTGCCGGGCGAACCCGCGCCGCTCGCCCCCTTTACCGCGCAGCGCATCGATTATTCGCTGGCCCGCCTCAGCCACTATACGGCAACCAGCGCCAGCCATTTCCAGAACTTCGTGCTGTTTACCAACTACCAGTTCTATATCGATGAATTCGCCGCATGGGCGCGTCAGTTGATGAAGAATGGCGGCGAGGGTTACACGGCTTTCGTGGAGCCGGGCAATATCGTCACCCCTGCCGGTTGCGACAAGCCGGAAACGGATGCCGTGCTCGCGCGCCTGCCGCAGATGCCCGCCTATCACCTGAAGAAAAAGGGCCATGCCGGCATCACGCTGGTCAATATCGGCGTCGGCCCCTCCAACGCCAAGACAATCACCGACCACATCGCCGTGCTGCGCCCGCATGCCTGGCTGATGGTTGGCCACTGCGCTGGCCTGCGCAACAGCCAGCGGCTTGGCGATTATGTTCTGGCGCATGCCTATGTGCGTGAGGACCACGTTCTGGATGACGACCTGCCGGTCTGGGTGCCGATCCCGGCGCTTGCCGAAGTGCAGCTGGCGCTGGAAGGTGCTGTTGCGGAAGTCACCGGCTACGAGGGCTTCGAGCTGAAGCGCATCATGCGCACCGGCACCGTCGCCACCATCGACAACCGCAACTGGGAGCTTCGCGACCAGGCAGGCCCCGTCAAGCGCCTGTCGCAGTCGCGCGCCATAGCACTCGACATGGAATCGGCCACCATCGCCGCCAACGGCTTCCGCTTCCGCGTGCCCTACGGCACCCTGCTCTGCGTCTCCGACAAGCCGCTGCATGGCGAATTGAAACTGCCCGGCATGGCGACGGAGTTTTACCGCACCCAGGTCGCCCAGCATCTGCAGATCGGCATCCGCGCCGTGCAGAAGCTTGCCGCCATGCCGACGGAAACGCTGCATTCGCGCAAGCTCAGAAGCTTTTACGAGACGGCGTTCCAGTAAAAACAGATATCGCGGAAAGCGTCGTTGGTGTATCGTTTCGAAAATCGATACACCAAGGAGTTTTCGATGCGCACCAACATTGAACTCGATGACGCCTTGCTCGCCGAGGCGATGGAAATCACCGGCCTTTCGACAAAAAAGGCAACGGTGGAAAAGGCGTTGCGCGATCTGGTACGCATTCATCGTCAGATGCGCGCCCTCGATGCGTTGGAGGGCATGGGCTGGGAAGGTGATCTGGACGAGATGCGGACGGATTGGGATGCTGAGACGGACTGGGATGTGAAGAACGCCAAATGATCGTAGCAGATAGCTCTGCCTGGATTTCACTTATTCGAAAAGACGCGCCTACCCTCTCCGCCAAGTTTCGCGCCGTAATGGCGCAGGGCGAAATTCTGATCGGCGATATCATTCTTCTTGAGATGCTTAGAGGCACGCGTGACGGTCATCATGCGCGCCGACTTGAGCAGATGCTGGGCGAATTTCCCTGCGTCGCGATGATGTCGCCCCAGCTCGCCATCAAGGCCGCCGCCAACTACCGCTTCCTGCGGGAGCGCGGCTATACGATCAGAAAAAGCAACGACCTCATTATCGGTACCTACTGTATCGAGCACGGGCACAAGCTATTGCAAAATGACCGAGACTTTCAGCCGATGGCCGATCATCTCGGTCTGCGACTGGCGTGAGCCTCAAACCACCTTCACCGTCCCTTCCACACGCACCGGAAAATTCACCGAGCGCGCAATGAAGCATTTGTCATGCGCATCATGGTGCAGCTCATCCGCCCGGGCGGCATCCCCCTTTGAAATGGTGATGACCGGCTTCAGCACCACTTCGCTGAATTGCCCCGCGCCATCCTTTTCCATCACCAGCGTGCCTTCGGCATTGTCGACATAGTCTTCGACGATGATGCCATTGACCGAGCAGAAATGCAGATACCACAGCTTGTGGCAGGCCGAGAGAGAGGCAACCAGCAGGTCTTCCGGGTTCCAGCGGGAGGGATCGCCGCGAAAGGCGGGGTCGGAAGAGCCGGCGATATCAGCTTTTCCCGAAGTGGAAATCGTATAGTCGCGTTCATAGTCGCGATAGCCCGAGGTCCCCTTGCCGCGATTGCCCGTCCATTTCACCTGAACGGCGTAATGATGTTCCTGTCCTGCCATGTTAGTCCTCCCTAAGAGTTTTTCGTCGCATTTTCCGGACGTAAAACCGCTACGCCCTTTTACTGGAAATGCTCCCGCGTATCGCGCAGGTGGTCGAGCCCCTTGCGCAGCGTTTCTATAATCTGGTCCACTTCCGAGCGGCTGATCGTCAGCGCCGGTGAGGCCAGCATGCGGTCGCCGGTGGCGCGCATGACGAGGCCGTTTGCCAGACAATGGTTGCGCACGGCGGTTCCGATGTCGTCCGGCTTGGCGAAACGCCGGCGCGCCGCCTTGTCGGCGGTAATCTGCAGGCCGCCCATCAGGCCGACATTCACCGCCTCGCCGACCAACTCGTGATCCGTCAGGCTTTTCCAGCCCTCGGAAAAATAAGGGCCGATATCGTCGCGTACCCGTTCCACCAGTCCCTCCTCCTCGATGATGCGGAGGTTTTCCAGGGCGGCGGCGGCGCAGACGGGATGGCCGGAATAGGTGAAACCGTGGTTGAAGTCACCGACCTCAGACAACATCACCTCCGCCACCCGATCCGAGACGATGACGCCGCCAATCGGCAGGTAACCGGAAGACAGCCCCTTGGCGACGGGTGCAAAATCCGGCTCCACGCCGAAATGCTGATAACCGAACCAGGAACCGAGACGGCCGAAACCGCAGATCACCTCATCCGATACGAGCAGGATGTTGCGCGCCTTGCAGATGCGGGCGATTTCCGGCCAGTAGGTTTCCGGCGGCACGATAACACCGCCGGCGCCCTGAATAGGTTCGGCCACAAAAGCGGCGACATTTTCCTCGCCGAGTTCATCGATCTTCGCTTCCAGTTCGCGCGCCACCTTCAGGCCAAATTCGGCCAGTGAAAGATCGCCACCTTCGGCATACCAATAGGGCTGGCCGATATGGGCGACGCCCTCGATCGGCAGGTTGCCCTGCTCGTGCATCCATTTCATGCCGCCGAGCGAAGCGCCCGCCACCGTCGAGCCGTGATAGCCGTTGCGGCGGGCAATAACCTTCGTCTTCGTCGGATGGCCGAGCGCCTTCCAGTAGACCCGCGCCATGCGGAACCAGGTATCGGTCGCTTCCGAACCGGAATTGGTGAAGAAGACATGGTTCATCTTCGGCCCGGCGCGCGAGGCGATCTTCTGCGCCAGCAGCGTCGCAGGCGGCGTGGTGGTGCCGAAAAACGCGTTGTAATAGGGCAGTTCGTTCATCTGGCGCTGCACGACATCGGCGATCTCGCGGCGTCCGTAACCGATATTCACGCACCAGAGGCCGGCAAAGGCGTCGAGGTATTTCTTGCCGGTGCTGTCATAGATGAACACCCCTTCGGCACGCTCGATGATGCGGGTGCCGGCGGCGTTGAGCTTGCCCATGTCGGAAAAGGGGTGGAGGTGATGGGCGGCATCGATGGCGGCGAGATTGGACATCGGCTTGGAGATTTCATTCATGACAGATCGCACTCCCATAAAGGCAACGGCGCTCACGCCACCGCGCCCGCCGAACATGGCCGGGCGGCTTCGATTTGGCAAGGCTGGCGTTTTTTAGGGGGCGGCTTGGACGAGCGGGTGCGGCTGGGTTTCTTCTCCCCGCCGGGGAGAAGGTGGCCCGAAGGGTCGGATGAGGGGGCGACAGCAGAGATAAACCGAGAGCTTGCCCCCTCATCCCGCTGCCGCGGACTTCTCCCCCTCGGGGAGAAGAAACAAGCGGCAACCGCCCAAAGGCGGTCACGCTATGCGAAGAACGACCGACCCACCAGCACCTTCAATTCGCCGGCATGGACTTCGAGCGCCACATCCCGCTCCATCGGCAGCAATTCGCCATCGATGACGCAGCGCAGGTCATGGCGTTTCTTCGGAAAATGCAGTTCCACATCCGTCACCGTCATGGCGGTCACGGCGGCGTTTTCCTTCAGCCTGCCGCGCAGAATGTCGAAAGCGAGTTTCGCGACACCGGAAGGACGCAACGGATCGGTGAGATAAAAGCCGAGATGGCCGCCCGAGACATTATCCGCCACCAGCAGCGAGTTCTGGCCGAATTCATTGTTGGAGACGGAAATGGCCGAGACCTTGCGATGCTGCGTTTTGCTGTTGACGGTATATTCCACTTCGAAGACCGGCGGATTGAGGATGACGCTGATGGCGGCGCGGACGCTTGCCTTGATCTTGCCGAGGCGGGAGGCAAAAGCAAGATTGTTGCGATAGCGCACCATGCGCGAATGCAGGCCCGCGGAAAACTGGTGGACGAAGAGGCGGCCATTGGCGCTGGCGATGTCGACACTGGCAATCTCGCCATTCGCCAGCGTCTCCAGCACCTGGCGAATATCGAGCGGCAGCTTCAGCGAGCGGGCGAAGAGGTTCATGGTGCCGGCCGGAACGATGCCGAGCGCGATGCCGTGTTTCCAGGCGATGGCGGCTGCTGCGGAAATCGTGCCGTCACCGCCGCCGGCAATGATGCCTTCAATGCCCGGCTCATCGGCGGCGCGCTCCATTTCCTCGACGATATCCTTTCCCGAGACCAGACGGCAATCGATGGCGTGGCCGGCGCGGGTGAATACCTCGCGGGCATGGTCGCAATAGGCCTCCATATCGGTGGTGCGAAAAGTGCCGCCGTCACGATTGAAAATTGCAATGAGCTTCATGTTTCCAACCCGATCCATTGAGGCAGCCGCGCGTAAATGCCTGACCCTATATAGGGTTCCGAACACCATCGCGTGAAGATGCTCTTTTGCCGAGAATCGCTCTACCGCAACGCATCATTTCATGTTAGGGATCACTTAAGGTCATTTTCATGACCGCGCATCTCCAGTCAGGGCAGACCGCTCCCATACGGTCTTGCCCTTTTTTCTGTGGGCCCTTCCCGCTTTTCAGGTCACGATGAGCCAGTCTAATATGTCCGAAGCCCGCCCTGGCGCGGAGAATGAAACCGTTTACACGGCCGCTCCTGCCGTGGCCGTCTCCCCGCTTGCCATTGCACTCATCGAACTGGCGCTTGCCGCCGGCGGCTTCGGCATCGGCACCGGCGAATTCGCCATCATGGGCCTGCTTCCCGATGTTGCCACCACCTATGGTGTCACCGTTCCGCAGGCGGGTTATGTCATCACGGCCTATGCGCTCGGCGTCGTCATCGGCGCGCCGATCATCGCGGTTCTCGCCGCGCGCATGACGCGCCGCACCCTGCTTCTCGGCCTGATGGGGCTTTTTGCGGCCGGTAATATCTTGAGCGCCGTCGCGCCGGATTTCCTGAGCTTCACCGTTCTGCGCTTCATCACCGGCCTGCCGCATGGGGCTTATTTCGGGGTTGCGGCGCTGGTGGCGGCCTCCATGGCGCCGATCCACAAGCGCGCCCGCGCCGTTGGCCGCGTCATGCTCGGCCTCACCATCGCCACCCTGCTCGGCACGCCGCTCGCCACCTTCTTCGGCCAGCTGCTTTCCTGGCGCGCGGCCTTCATGCTGGTCGGCGGCATCGCGCTTTTGACGGTGGCTCTGCTCTGGTTCTTCCAGCCGCGTGATCGGGTGGAGGAAGGTGCCAGCGTGTGGCGCGAACTCGGCGCTTTCCGCCGCGTGCAGGTGTGGCTGACGCTCGCCATTGCCGCCGTCGGTTTCGGCGGCATGTTCTCGGTCTTCAGCTATATCGCCAAGACCACCACCGACGTGGCGATGATGCCGGTTTCCACCGTCTCCATGGTGCTGGCGCTGTTCGGCATCGGCATGAATGTCGGCAATGTGGTCGGCTCGCGGCTGGCCGATATCTCGCTCAACGGCACGATTGGCGGCATGCTCGCCTTCAACGTGCTTGTCATGACCGTGTTCGGCATGACGGCGGACAATCCTTTCATGCTCTGCCTCTGCGTCTTCCTGATCGGCTGCGGTTTCGCCGCCTGTCCGGCCGTGCAGACGCGGCTGATGGATGTGGCGCAGGATGCGCAGACGCTGGCCGCCGCCTCCAACCATTCGGCCTTCAACATCGCCAATGCGCTCGGCGCCTGGCTCGGCGGCCTCGTCATCGCCGTGGGTTTCGGTTACGCCTCCACCGGTTATGTCGGCGCGGTTCTTTCCCTTCTCGGGCTTGGCGTTTTCCTTGTTTCCGTCACCGTCGAACGGCGCGAAAAGGCGGCTTGAAGCCGCCTTTTTTACAGCCTGCACCGCCGCCCCTCGCCGCGGCGCACAACCTTGCGGAAATTTCATGATCGGGTGCTTGACTCTTTTCGGTTTCAGGCGCAACACGGCCTTACGCGCATGCCGACCGGCACGGCGCGGATTTCAACGGAGCATCATTGGATGTCTAGCGACAGTAGCAGTCGATTGCCTTTGCCGAGACCGGCGAACGTGAACTGATCCGACCGCTGTCGGCTCACCACCGCGTTCGCCGTGATCGGCGAATCGACGGAAAGGTGAGCAATCATGAACTTCCACAATCTCTCCCAGAGGGCCAGCAAGGCCGCACGTCTTCTTCGTAGCGGAAACGCCGGTTCCTCCACCACCATCGCCGAACGCGTCGAGCACCTCAACACGCTGGATGTAGCCGAGGCCGTAACCGCCCTCCTCGCCATGCCGCAGGCAAAGGCCGTCGCCATTCTCGACCGGCCGGAACTGCATGGCGCCGCCGCCATCATCGCCCATATTCCGGTCGAACAGGCCGCCCGCCTCGTCAACCTGATGTCTGACGACCGCGTGGCCGACGTCATGGCGGAAATGGCCGAAGAGCCGCGCGCAAAGCTGTTTTCCCGGCTGGACCGCACGACGGCGCTCTCCATCCAGCACCTGATGGGTTATCCGCCGCGTACCGCCGGCTCGATCATGACCACGGAATTCGTCAGCGTGCCGGACAATTGGACGGTGGAACAGACCCTTTCGCACATCCGCGTCGTCGAGCGGTCGCGTGAAACGGTCTATGCCATCTATGTGCTGGCTGAGGACGGAACGCTTTCCACCGTCGTGACGCTGCGCCGCCTTTTGACCGGCGAAGCCGGCGCCTCCATCCTCTCCGTCGCATCGAAGGAAGGCATCGTCTGCGCCAGCCCCCTGATGTCGCAGGAGGATGTCGCCCGGCTGATCCGCAAGCACGACCTGCTGGCCCTGCCCGTCGTCGATGACCGCTCGCATATTCTCGGCATCGTCACCGTTGACGACGTGATCGACACCATGATCGCCGACACGACGGAAGATGCCCACAAGTTTGGTGGTATGGAGGCGCTCGGCAAGCCCTATATGACGATCGGCTTTCCGGACATGATCCGCAAGCGCGCCGGCTGGCTCGCAGCACTCTTCCTCGGTGAAATGCTGACGGCCAGCGCCATGCAGCATTTCGAGGGCGAGCTGGAAAAGGCCGTGGTGCTGACGCTGTTCATTCCGCTCATCATGTCGTCGGGCGGCAACTCCGGTTCGCAGGCCACCTCGCTCATCATTCGGGCGCTGGCGCTCGGCGAACTCAAGCTTTCCGACTGGTGGCGGGTGCTGCTGCGGGAAATCCCGACGGGCCTGACGCTCGGCTGCATTCTGGGCGCCATCGGCTTCCTGCGCCTGAGCCTCTGGCAGCAAGCCGGTTTCTACGACTACGGCGAGCACTGGCTGCTGGTGGGCGCCACCGTTTTCGCGGCCCTCGTCGGCATCGTCACATTCGGTTCGCTCGCCGGTTCCATGCTGCCCTTCGTGCTGCAGCGCCTGCGGCTCGATCCCGCCAGCGCCTCTGCCCCCTTCGTCGCGACACTGGTGGATGTCAGTGGCCTCGTCATCTATTTCTCTGTGGCGCTGGTGATCCTCAGCGGCACGTTGCTTTGAAAGACGAAAGGCCCGTTCGAAAGAGCGGGCCTTCTACATTTCGCGGCACGTCATAATCTCTCCTCCGTCATGCCGGACTTGATCCGGCATCCAGCCACGGCGCGTCTGCGCCGTGAGAAGAGTCTTTGCGATCAAGGACTTGATCGCGCTGGACCCCGGATCTAGTCCGGGGTGACGGCGTGCGGATGATGCAACTTTGCCAAAAGCATGGTTCCTGGAAAGCCCCTCACCCGCCGGCGCTGATGACGCCCGTTCCCAGCAGCCCCAAAAGAATGACGCCAATGACCACACGGTACCAGACGAAGGGCATGTAGCTCTTGGTGGAGACCAGTTTGAGGAAGACGACGATCACCGCATAACCGACCACGAAGGCGATCAGTGTCGCGAGCCCCGTCGGACCCCAGCCTACTGGATTGTCCTCGCCGATGCTCTTGAAGAGCTGGTAAAAACCGGAACCGAAGACGGCGGGAACGGCGAGCAGGAAGGAATAACGCGCTGCCGCCTCGCGGGTATAGCCTAAAAGCAGGCCGGCGCTGATGGTGCCGCCCGAGCGCGAGACGCCGGGGATGAGCGCCATGGCCTGCGCGAAACCGAACAGGATGCCATCGCGCCAGATAAGCTGGTTCAGCTTGTAACGCTTCTCACCGATTTTATCGGCGACGCCGAGAACGATGCCGAAGACGATCAGCATCACGGCGGTGATGTAAAGGTTGCGCAGCGAGTGCTCGATGGCATCCTTGAAGAACAGGCCAAGAAAGACGATCGGCACGGAACCGATGATGATGAGCCAGCCGAGCCGGGCATCGGCCTTGTTATACTCGCCAAGGCGAAAGTTCTGCCGGAGCCAGGCGATGGCAATGCGCATGATATCCGACCAGAAATAAACCAGCACGGCCGCTTCGGTGCCGATCTGCGTAATCGCGGTGAAGGCGGCTCCCGGATCCGCGCCGGAGGGCAGGAACTCCCCGGCGATCCTCAGATGCGCGCTTGAAGAAATCGGAAGAAATTCCGTAAGCCCTTGCAAAAAGCCGAGAAATGCGGCCTCCAACCAACCGATGCTCATGTGTCCTGATGTCCCTGCTGCGAATCGAGATCGCAGCATTATGCATCAATCGGGGCAAATGCATGTTGCATCGCACCATGAAAAAAGCGCGCGGAGGGGTGCGCTTTTACCCGTGATTTTTCAGGCGGCCTTTTCCTTCGCCTCGGGAAGGCGGGTATATTTCGCGCCGTTCCTGCACACGACATGGGCGTCGCCCCAGCTTTTCAGCGCCGAAATCACCGGTATCATCGTCTCGCCGAGCGGCGTCAGCGCATAATCCACGCGCGGCGGCACCACCGGAAAGACGGTGCGGGAAATCAGGCCGGCCTCTTCCAGTTCGCGCAGCTGCTTCGTCAGCATGCGCTGGGTGACGCTCGGAATATGGCGGCGCAACTCGTTGAAGCGCAACGTGCCCTCGTTGATGAGGTGATAGAGGATCCCGCCCTTCCATTTGCCATCGAGGAAACTCAAGGCCGATTCCACCGGGCAGCCGGGAAAGTTGCCGGTAAGCTTGGCGCGGGGTCGCGACATCACAGTATCCTTTTTGTATGTATCATCACAAAATGTGCATTCTTGCGATCGATGTTCATATGTATCAAGTAAGAGGCACGCAAACAAGCAAAGGAGACTGTTCATGCGCGCCATCGGTTACAGGACCAGCCAGCCCATCACCGCGAAAGACGCCCTCGTCGATATCGACCTGCCCCAGCCGGAAGCGAAGGGGCATGATATTCTGGTGGAAGTGAAGGCCGTTTCGGTGAACCCCGTCGATACCAAGGTGCGCCGCAATCAGTCGCCGGAAAACGGCGAACCGCGCGTGCTGGGCTTCGATGCGGCGGGCGTGGTGAAAGCCGTCGGCGACAAGGTCTCGCTGTTCAAGCCGGGCAACGAGGTGTTTTACGCCGGTGTCATCAACCGCCCCGGCTCCAACAGCGAGTTCCATCTGGTGGACGAGCGTATCGTCGGCGCAAAGCCGAAGTCCCTGAATTTCGAGGAGGCTGCCGCGCTGCCGCTCACCGCCATCACCGCTTACGAGACGCTGTTCGACCGGCTGCGGGTGAAGGAGCCGGTTCCGGGCGCGGCCAACGCCATTCTGGTCATCGGCGGCGCGGGCGGCGTCGGCTCCATCGCCGTCCAGCTTCTGCGGGCGCTGACCGACCTCACCGTCATTGCCACCGCTTCACGGCCCGAGACTGTTGCGTGGGTGAAGGAACTCGGCGCGCATCACGTCATCGATCACAGCAAGCCGATCGCCCCGCAGGTGGAGGCGCTCGGTCTCGGTGCGCCGGGCTTTGTCTTCTCCACCACCCATAGCGACATTCATGCCGCCGACAGCGTGGCGACCATTGCGCCGCAGGGCCGCTTCGCGCTGATCGACGATCCGGCCGGCGGTTTCGACGTCATGGCCTTCAAGCGCAAATGCGTATCGATCCATTGGGAAATGATGTTCGCCCGCGCCGTCTTCCAGACGCCTGACATGATCGAACAGCATAAGCTGCTGAACCATGTGGCCGGGCTTGTCGATGCCGGCAAGATCAAGACGACGCTGACCGAGGTTTTCGGCACCATCAATGCCGCAAATCTCATCAAGGCGCATGCGCTGATCGAGAGCAACAAGGCCAAGGGCAAGATCGTGCTTTCGGGCTTCTGATTGAAGGTGAGGCGTCCGCATCGCGGACGCTTCTCTTCCGCTTATGGAGATGTTTGGGCCGAGCGCAAGACCGCGCGGCTATTCCTGTCAGTCGTCGTCCGGATCTTCCGGGCACGGCCAGGAGGCCGGCGCGGTGAGGCCGTTCGGCAATTTGGTCTTGGCGTCGCCACAGGCAATGTCGATCTGCTTCTGATCAAGGCCGGTGGCAGCGGAAAGATCGACCCCTTCGATCCTCGTCAGCAGCAGGAATGCGCTGGTGAAATCCACCGGACCGCCGAGCTTGGCGCCGCCGAAACGGGCGCGTGACAGATTGGTGAGCGAGAATTTCGAGCCGTTCAGCGTCGCGCCCTCGAAATCGGCGCGGCCGAGTTCGGCCTTGGTGAAATCCGTGCCGTCCAGCTTGGTGTTTTCGAATTTGGTCCGCTGCATTTCAGCATTGACGAATTTGGCGTTGGTGGCGTCAGCGGCGGAAAAATCGCTGCGATAGGCTTCCACCTTGGTCAAATTGGCGCCCTGCAGGTTCGCCTCGCCAAGGGCCGTGCGGATGAGCTTCGCCTTCTCGAGATTGGCGCCCTTCAGCGAAGAACCGCGCAGGTCGGTATAGGTGAAATCCGTGCCGTAAAGCATTGCCGAATCGAGATTGCTGCCGCCCAGCATCAGCAGACGCTTGTTGCATTCGCGCCAGTCGATGCCGGCCATGGCGTCGGTACGGCAGCTTGCGGCCACCAGCGGACCGCCGCTGAAAGAAACGGCAATCATCGCAAGCGCCGCCACACCGGCAACGAACCCTGTCTTCCGCACGATATTCAGCCTTTGAAAGCCGGACATTCTTTCACTCCCTGTCGTCGGGCGACGACACCTAGGACCATATGCACGTTCAAGGCGTTACCGCATCGCTGAACCACAATCCACGGGCCACGCGACCATGCAACACCCCAACATCCTATATGTAAGAAATCGAAGAGCAATCCACAAATACTGACGGGGAGACGGACGGTGGACGCTGCTCTTCCGCCATGCCGGACTAAATCCGGCATCCAGTCACGGCGTCTGCATCGTGGGAAATGAGTCCTTCGATCAGAGGTCTGCCCCGTTCCGCAAATGCCGTCACTCTCGGCCGCATGACACAATGGCTCAGAGTGCTTGCGAGCGGTCTTGCCACGCTCGACGTCATCCTCGGGCCTGTCCCGAGGATCTATCCACGTATCGTAAAATCAATCCGTTGCAGATGCTCGGGACAGGCCCGAGCATGACGGAAGAGAAGGCTCAGCCCGTAATCGCCATCACATATTGGCGTAAACCGGCCCCTCGCCGCCCTGTGGCGGTACCCAGTTGATGTTCTGGTTCGGGTCCTTGATGTCGCAGGTCTTGCAGTGCACGCAGTTCTGCGCGTTGATGACGTAGACTTCTTCGCCGTCCTTCTCCACCCATTCGTAAACACCGGCCGGACAATAACGCGTCGAAGGGCCGGCAAAGACGTCGTGCTCGGACGATTTCTGCAGCGCCATGTCCTTCACCTGAAGATGCACCGGCTGGTCTTCCTCATGGTTGGTGGAGGACAGGAACACCGAGGACAGCCGGTCGAAGGTCAACACGCCATCCGGTTTCGGATAGGCAATCGGCTTGTGCTTTGCGGCCGGCTCGAGGCTCTCGGCATCCGTCTTGCCATGCTTCAGCGTGCCGAAGAAGGAGAAGCCGAACAGCTGGTTCGTCCACATGTCCAAACCGCCGAGGCCGACGCCAACAAGCGTGCCGAATTTCGACCAGAGCGGCTTGACGTTGCGCACGCGTTTCAGGTCCTTGCCGATATCGCCGTCGCGCCATTCGGCCTCGATCTCGGCCACCTCGTCATGGGCGCGGCCGGCTGAGAGGGCCGCAGCGATCTTTTCTGCCGCCAGCATGCCCGAAAGCACCGCATTATGGCTGCCCTTGATGCGCGGCACATTGACGAAACCGGCGGAACAGCCGATCAGCGCGCCACCGGGGAAGGTCAGCTTCGGCACCGACTGGTAGCCGCCTTCGGTAATGGCGCGCGCACCATAGGAAATGCGCTTGCCGCCCTCGAAGGTCTCGCGGATGGCCGGATGCGTCTTGAAGCGCTGGAATTCCTCGAAGGGGTAAAGATAGGGGTTCTTGTAGTTGAGGTGCACCACGAAGCCGACGGCGACGAGGTTATCCTCGAGATGATAGAGGAAGGAACCGCCGCCGGTCTTGAAACCGAGCGGCCAGCCGAAGGAATGCTGCACGAGGCCCTGTCTGTGGTGTTCCGGCTTGACCTGCCAGAGTTCCTTGATGCCGATGCCGAATTTCTGCGGCTCGCGATCCCGGGACAAATCGAATTTGGAAATCAGCTGCTTGGCGAGCGAACCGCGCACGCCCTCGCCGATCAGCACATATTTGCCATGCAGCTCCATGCCTCGGGTGAAGTTCGGGCCCGGCTCACCGTTCTTCTCGATGCCCATATCACCCGTGGCGACACCGATCACCGCACCCTCATCGTTATAGAGCACCTCGGTTGCGGCAAAGCCCGGATAGATCTCGACGCCGAGCCCTTCCGCCTTTTCCGCCAGCCAGCGACAGACCAGCCCGAGCGAGACGATGTAATTGCCGTGATTGTTCATCAGCGGCGGCATCATGAAATTCGGCAGGCGAATGGAGCCGGCCGGGCCGAGAAACAGGAACTGGTCGTCCTTCACCTCGGTCTTGAAGGGATGCCCCTCCTCTTCGCGCCAGCCGGGCAAAAGCCGGTCGACGCCGATCGGATCGACAACCGCGCCGGAGAGAATATGCGCGCCGACTTCGGCACCCTTTTCGAGAACGACGACCGAAAGCTCCGGCTCCACCTGCTTCAGCCGGATCGCGGCGGCAAGGCCCGCAGGACCCGCGCCAACGATCACAACGTCGAATTCCATCGCTTCGCGTTCGGGCAGTTCCATCGCTTCCGTCATCTCATCCTCTCCGCATCGCCGGTCCCATCCGGCTGTTGTTATATCCGCTTTCCGGCATTCCCGGCGCATCGCCCGCGCCAGTCAAAAAACCATCCGCGACACCGCATCCACCAGCGCCTGTCTTCGCAAAGCAGGACGCCTTTGTCGAGCTTCTATAGCGGCAAAACATGTCGCACGCCAGTCAATTGTCAGACAACCTGATGATTGCTTTATTACTTTTACGTGAACGTAAGATGCAAAATAGAGACGACCTATTAGGGCGTCAAGAGCCGTAACGGTTTAACGGCGGCCGATATTCCGCGCCGCGCCGGAAGCGGACCTCATTACTCCCCATTGAAAGGGGCGAGGGTCTCAGTCTCCTGCGGCCCTGCTGTTGGGCTTGCGGCCGCGCGGGTTCGGTTTTGCTGGGACGGTCTTGCCATGTTCTTCCCACCAAGCGGCCAGTGCCTGCATCGTCGGACCAAGACCCCTGGCCTTTTCCGTCATCTCATATTCGACGCGCGGCGGCACCTCAGCAAAAACGGTGCGGGAGATGAGACCGTCCGCCTCCAATTCGCGAAGCTGCGCCGACAACATGTGCTGGGTAATTCCCGGGATCGCTTTTCGTAATTCACCAAAGCGGTGGACCCGATGATGAAGCAGCCACATGATTTCCAGCTTCCATTTTCCCGAGAGCATCGCGAAGGCACGGCGCATCTCGTCCTGCATCGTAAAGCCGGCTTCAGTCATTGGTATGTATTCCCATACCTAGTGTCATAAATTCATCCTACTTGCGAAAATTCATTATAGCCTACAAATACTCTACGAGCTCTTCGTAGCCGATGCAACGCGTCATCCGAAAAGCGCCAGATCAATGCTCAATTTCGCCGGGACGCCCGGCGAGAGGGATATTCCATGACTATAACTTACACCTACTGGATCAGCACCGCGCTCCTGTCGGCGCTGTATCTGTCTTCGGCGGCGCTATACTTGAGCAAGAGGGACTTCGTCGAAAAAGCCCAGGCCGATCTCGGCTATCGTGCGGCCCATCTGGTGCCGTTCATGATCGTCGTGAAGATATTCGGACCCCTTGCGATCCTGACACGCCTCTCCCTGCCGCTCAGCGATCTCGCTTATGCGGGCATTTTCTATCACTTGATCCTGTCGGGAATGGCGCATCTTGGCGTCCGCAGCGTCAAGGGTGCGATGCCCGCTGCCCTTGGCCTCATTCTGCTGGCCACATCCTTCGCGACGCAGAACCATGTTCGCGATGTTCCCTCGCCTTATGCTTTTGAAGCAGCGGCTCACCAGTAAATCCTAAAAAGGAAAACCCATGAAAAGATTAGAAGGCAAGGTTGCGATCGTCACAGGGGCTGGCCGCGGGATTGGCCGCGCCACCGCCAAACTCCTCGCGACCGAAGGGGCTAAAGTCGCGGTCCTCTCGCTCACGCCCGCGAATGTCGATGCCGTCGTGGCCGATATAAAAGCGGCAGGCGGGACCGCTCTGGGCATTGCGATTGACGTCAGCGATGCCAATGCGATCAAGCCTGCGATCGACACCGTTGTCGCGGCCTGGGGCGGCATCGATATCCTCGTGAACAATGCTTTTGACCGTTCAGTGGTGCAATCCTCCGTTCTCAATCTGGCGGTGGAACAACTGCAGCGCAATTTCGATACCGGTCCCATCGCCTTCCTGCGGACGATGCAGGCCGCCTATCCTCATCTGAAAGCCAGCGGCGAAGGACGTATCATCAACTTCGGATCGATGGCCGGTGTCACGGGTCTGGTGCCATATGCGCCGTACAACATGGCAAAGGAGGCCATACGTGCCCTGACGCGGGTTGCAGCCCGCGAATGGGGCGCTGACAATATAACTGTTAACAACGTCCTGCCAGTTGCCGATACCTGGGGTGCGGCGGCAGCCAATATTCCTGCCCCGGCGAATGCCCTTACCCGGCATGGCTCCCCCGAAGACGACATCGCTCCCGTGGTGCTGTTCCTTGCCAGCAAGGATGCGCAGTTCATTACGGGGTACAGCCTGACGCCAGACGGCGGCATGATCATCGATGCCGGCCGCTGAGAACGGTGAGATCGCGTTGCTTCCCCTTGGGAGGCGACGCTTTCAGGTGTTTCGTTGCAGCGGCACCTCGGATGGGATCAAACCGCCCATTCCTCATTCGTCGTGAACACGATCGTCAGCCAGCGATCGCTCCCCTCGCCGCCCAGCGCATCGCCGATCTCGTCGCGGATCGCGTCCCATTCCTCCAGACGCCGGGGCGGCCAGTTTTTCGGGACGATGAAAAAGAGTTCGATCTGACGGCCGCGGCCGACGCGGGCGACATAGGAATAGTGCGAGGAAAAGCCGAATTTCTCCACCGTCTCGGCGGCCACCCGGTCCACATGCTGCTTGAATTCCAGCGGGGTCACCAGAAGAATATCCGCCAGCGCCTGTTTCACATTGCCGAGCGGCATGGGGATGATGACGAGGCAGACCAGCGCCAGCACGGCCGGGTCGATATAGGGTGCCAGCCATGCCTGCGCCGTTCCCGTGAGCCCGTAACCCACGGCGAAGGCGGCGAAGAGCGCCATGCTTAGAAGCGCGCTCATCAGCCAGCTTTTGGCGTCCAGCGCCACGAAGGCGGATTTCAGCCGGCGGTTCTGCCGTTTGACCAACCATGCCATGGCGAGCGAGACGGCGAAGCTGACGAAGGTGACGACAATGGCGTAATCGAACTCGATCGATCTGCCGCCATCCATCAGGCTGTCGACGGCATTGATGAGGGCGTAGATCGCCGCCCCCATCAGGAGCGTGCCGTTAAGCCCGAGCACCATCGGCTCCAGATGCCAGAAGCCCATGGTGAAACGCTCCACCAGCCGGCCGCCGGGTTTGGGCGCGGCGGAAGCGGCGATCAGCCGCGCGACAAGCAGCGCCAGCACCGTCATGAAAGCATCGGTCAGCGCATAAACGCCGTCGAAAACAACCGCGAAAGAGCCGGAAAACATGCCCGCGCCAATGCCGAACAGCGCCAGCAGAACCGTGACGGCAATGGAGAATTTCAGCAGGGATTGTTCTGTCATGACGTGTATTCGACCTTCAAAGGCGGACGCCGCCTTATAGAGGTTTTCGCTTTTCTGCGAGTGGCGAAAAATCTCTAACTCTTTGTTTTGTTGCATTTCCGGACGGAAAACCGGGGTCCACTTTTCCTGGAAATGCTCTATAAACACCACATACGGCACTCACAAGACAGGACAAACTCCATGGATTTCGGCATTTCCGGCAAACGCGCCCTCGTTCTCGCCTCCTCTCGCGGCCTTGGGCTGGGCATTGCGACCGCGCTGGCGAAAGAAGGCGCAAACGTCCTTCTGGTTGGCCGAAGCGGTGAAAAGCTGGCGGAAAATTGCAAGGCGATCAATGCGCTTGGCAAGGGCAAGGCCGACTGGGTGTGGGGCGATCTTGCCGAGGATAATTTCGTCGAAGCCATGGTTCAGGCCGTCAACGACAAGCTCGGCGGCATCGATATTCTCGTCAACAATACCGGTGGTCCAACGCCCGGCCTCGCACAGGACATGACGGTCGACAAGCTCGACACTTTTTTCCAGTCCATGGTGCTGCGGGTCATCACGCTGACCAATGCGCTGTTGCCGCAGATGAAAGAACAGGGGTTCGGCCGCATCCTCACCGTCGCCTCGTCAGGCGTGTTCGAACCGATCCCCAATCTCGCCCTTTCCAACACGCTGCGCGGCGCGCTCGTCGGCTGGAGCAAGACTCTGTCCTCGGAAGTCGCCTCCTTCGGCATCACCTCCAACCTGCTGCTGCCCGGCCGCATCCACACCGACCGTATTGATGAACTCGATGGCGCCAATGCCAAGCGTCTTGGCAAGAGCATTGAGGAAATCCGCGAGGCTTCGGTCAAGGGCATTCCCGCCGGCCGTCTCGGCACGGTGGAAGAATTCGCCGCCGCCGGTGCTTTCCTGTGCTCGGTGCCGGCAAGCTATATTACCGGCACAATGCTGCGGGTGGATGGCGGCGCGGCGAAGTCGAACTGAGGGGCCGGCCGCCTTAAGCGGCGTTACGGAGCCGTTCCATAAACGACGTAACGGTTCCGTCCGGTATTCTTCGCCTCATAAAGTGCTGTATCGGCGTGGCGCAGCACATCGCTGGCGCTTTCACCGGGATTGGCATAGGCAATGCCGGCCGAACAGCTGTAGCGAAATTCGGGCCTGTCGGGCAGCGGCGCGGCATCGGCCAGAGACAACTGAAGCTGACGCATCAGCGTTTCGGCGCTGTGCATGCGCGCGCCGCTGAGCACCAGCAGAAACTCTTCGCCACCAATTCTCCCGAGAAGGTCGTCACGGCCGGCAGTTGAAGACAGCCGCGCCGCGAAATCCTTCAGCACGAGATCGCCACAGGCATGGCCGAAGCGGTCGTTGACGCTCTTGAAATGGTCGATATCCATGATGATGACGGCGAGCGCCTGCGCCTTGTTCGGGCCGAGCAGGTGGTTGAGAGTGTCCATGGCGTAACGGCGGTTGCCGAGGCCGGTCAGCTCATCGCTCAAGGCGGATTTCAGCGCCCGGTCCCGCTCCTGGCGCAGATCGCGCAATTCGACGCCGAGTTCGGATACATCGGTTATGACGCAAAGCATCCAGCCGCCCGACAACGTCGTTTCGGTCGTCAGCATCCACCGGCCGTCCTTGAGGCTGGTTTCGATGGTCCGAAAAGGCAGTTTGCCACGCCGCGTCTTTGCCGAGCGCAGCCACAATTCGAAATCCGACGTCTCTATGGCCGTGCCAGTTGCGGTTTGGTAACCGCTGCGCATCAGGTCCACCCAGCTCGGAAACACATTCGGGCCGACGCCGAGCGCGGTGCGGAAGGCACTGTTGGCAAAACGCATCTCGTCATGCCCGTCAAACAGCGCATAGCCCTGCTGCGATGCTTCCATGAGGCTCATGAGCTGTTGGATGAAAACGTCCATATCACCTTGAATGAGACCGATATGCCCGGGTAGCGCGTCATTCACGGCGTGTTGGCTGATCTGGTGAGACATCGAATTTCCAAGACTACGACAAGATGGAACCATACGGACGGCAATGGTACGACACCATTTCTTTTTTGATAAAATATTCATATTCCAAAATAACGTCGTATCGACTGAAGTACATTTTACGCTCCAGCCCTACCTAACAGCAAAATCCTAAAAGTATTTCCGAAAACTACACCGTTCTTTCATTCCGGCATAAACATCCTGTTCACCATGCGCCGTAGCTGTCCGTATGTGAGAGCTCATGCGACGAGGCGCATGGCTCAAAAACAATAGGCGGCGCTTGCCATTCCGTCGGCCTTGTGCAATCAACCGCCCTCCTCTGACATCGGGGTGCCAAAGGCATCCCTTATCCTCACGCCGGGCCGCCCAAGGGCCGGGCGGGTTCTTCTATCGGCACAAGGAATATGGCGATGACGCAAAAGCGGGCTCTCGGCCTCGATTTCGGCACGACCAACACGGTCATGGCTCTTTCCGACACGGGCGGCGCCAGCCGTTCCATGCGCTTCACCAGCAGCGCGGGCACGGATGACAGCATGCGCACGGCGCTCTCCTTCATGAAGGATGCCGGCCTTGGTGCGGCCGCCCTGCATGTGGAAGCCGGCCATGCCGCCATCCGGCAATTCATCGACAATGCCGGCGACTGCCGTTTCCTGCAATCGATCAAGACATTTGCGGCCTCGCCGCTGTTTCAGGGCACGCTGATCTTCGCCAAGCGCCAGAGCTTCGAGGATCTGATGGACGTGTTCCTGCGCAAGCTGAAGACCTATGCGGGCGAGGAATGGCCGGGGGATGTCTCCACCGTCATCGCCGGCCGGCCGGTGCGTTTCGCCGGCAGCAATCCGGATGAAACGCTGGCGCTCGCCCGTTACAACGAGGCGCTCACCCGCGCCGGTTTCCCGGAAATCCACTATGTCTACGAGCCGGTGGCAGCCGCCTATTATTTCGCCCAGAGCCTGAAGAAGGATGCCAATGTGCTGGTGGCGGATTTCGGCGGCGGCACGACGGACTATTCGCTGATCCGTTTCGAAACCCATGCCGGCAAGCTCTCCGCCACCCCCATCGGCCATTCCGGCGTCGGCGTGGCGGGCGATCATTTCGACTTCCGCATGATCGACAATCTGGTCTCGCCGGAAATCGGCAAGGGCAGCAAGTTCAAGAGCTTCGACAAGGTGCTGGACGTGCCCTTCGGCTACTACGTGAATTTCGGCCGCTGGAACCAGCTGTCGATCTTCAAGACCTCGAAGGAATTCACCGACCTGAAGTCGCTGGTGCGCTCGGCGCTGGAGCCGGAAAAGCTCGAACTCTTCATCGATCTGGTCGAACATGACGAGGGTTATCCGCTCTATCAGGCGATTTCCGCCACCAAGATGGCGCTCTCCTCGGCGGAAGAAGCGGAATTCAACTTTGCACCATTGGGCAAGGCCGGCCGCAAGATGGTGAAGCGCAGCGATTTCAACAACTGGATCGCCGAAGATCTCGCCAAGATAGAAGAAGCGCTCGACGAGGTTCTGGAAAAAACGAAAGTCGCGCCCGAAGCCATCGACAAGGTGTTCCTGACCGGCGGCACCTCCTTCGTGCCGGCGGTTCGGGAGCTTTTCACCCGCCGTTTCGACGCCGACCGGATCGAAAGCGGCGGCGAGTTGCTTTCGATTGCCCATGGTCTCGCCATGATCGGCGAAAGCGGCGATATTCAGCGCTGGACAGCGTGATTTGCGGGTTCCCCGGGCGGGGAACATGCGGTAGTTTCCGCCCATGATCGCCGCCCAAGACCTCTCCCCGGCCGAACTTGCCGCCCTTCTGCATTTCCATGCGGATGCAGGCGTCGACTGGTTGCTGGAAGAGACCCCGGTCGACCGTTTCGCCGAATTTGCCGCCGCCCGCCCTGCCCGGTCGATGCCGGGGCAGGATACGGCCGCATCGGCGCGGCAAGTGGAAAGCCCGGCCGATCGCCGTGCTGATGCGCCTAACCGCCAGCCGCCAGGCCGAAGCGCTCCTGCGCGCGGCGCACCGGCAGCCCCCGCCATTCAGCAGAATGTCGCCATGCCGGACGAGCAGGCCGTGGCGGCCGCACGTTTTGCGGCGGAAAGCGCTCGATCGCTTGGGGAGCTAAAAACCGCGCTCGAGGGTTTCAGCGGCTGCAATCTCAAGAACAGCGCGCGCAATACGATTTTCAGTCAAGGCGATCCCGCCTCCGGTATCATGGTGCTCGGCCCGATGCCTGACGCCGATGACGACCGCGAGGGCCTGCCTTTTGCCGGCAAGGCCGGCCTGCTGCTGGATCGCATGCTCGCGGCCATCGGTCTCGAGCGCAGCACCATCATGCTCGGCAACGTCGTTCCCTGGCGGCCACCTGGCAACCGCCCGCCGACTCAGGCCGAAATGGATATCTGCCGCCCCTTCATCGAGCGTCAGATTGCGCTTGCGGAGCCGAAACACCTGTTGCTTCTCGGCAACTTCACCGCACGTTTCTTCTTCGGCGGCACCGGCACCATCCATACCATGCGCGGACAGTGGCGTGATGTCGCAGCCGGCCACCTGATTCTGCCGGCGCTCGCCAGCCTGCATCCGCAGGAACTGCTGAACGCGCCAGCCAGCAAGTCATTGGCATGGCAGGATTTATTGGCCTTTCAAGCGAAAGTGGCCAAAGGCTGACTGCCTCATTACTGTTCAATGTAAATGATTTATGAAGAAAGCCATGCGGATTACGCATAACAGCGGCGCATTTGGCCAGCTTGCCGAATCCATGCTGCGCTGCGATATAGCGACCATGTCTTGGGAGGAATTCGGTTAAAGGAACCAAGGCAATGACCACTCGCTTCCGTCCGGTACATTCCGGCTTTGAAACGCTCCGCCTGGCAGGCCTCGGCGCCCGCTCCAGTCAGGGCTACCACCGTTTCGGCGCTGCCGCAAACGAACAGATGACCGCACGCGCTGCCATGCAGCAGGTCCGCGTGACGCGTCCCTCGGCCGTCTTTGCGGATTTCCGCGAGCGCTGAGAAGCACTCAGGCCAGTCTAGCGCTGGTCCACAGATATGATTGCGCGCTGGCGTCTTTCTTCGGGAAGGCGCCTTTTGCTTTTGCGTGTGTTTGCGAGAGCGGGCCGCATAACGATGGACCGCGCCAAACCCTCCGACGTCATCCTCGGGCTTGTCCCGAGGATCTGCAACGGATCGATTTTGGTGGCGTGTTTAGATCCTTGGGACAAGCCCAAGGACGACGCCGGGAAATATCTGCCCTTCGTCATTAACTTCGGGGAATACGACGCAAGCATACCGCGGGAGTGGCAACATCCCTCACCCCTGCGGCGTCGAGGCCTTGCGGGCCGCCCGTCTTGCCAGGCCCAGCTGATGCTCGCGAAAGATGATGAAGATGCCGGCGAGGATAACGATCGCCGTGCCGATCAGCATCGTCACCGTGGGAATATCTCCGAACAGAATGTAGGAGACCGCGATGCCGAAGATGATGGAGCTGTATTCGAAGGGCGCGATGACGGAGACTTCGGCGTGCCGGTAACTCTCCGTCAGGAAGATTTGCGCAACCCCACCGCAGATGCCGCTGGTGATCAGTAGCATGGCCTGCGTCATGCTCAGCGCACTCCAGCCGAATGGCACGCTGACGAGCGACAGCAGCGTGGCGGTGAGCGAAAAATAAAGCACGATGGTCGGCGTCTTTTCAGTCTCCACCAGTTGCCGCACCTGGATCATCGCCAGACCGCCGAGCGCCGCACCGCACAATACGGCAATGGCCCCCAGCCCCTCACCCGCGGCAAAACCGCCTTCCCTCAGAAGCGTCATCTTCGGCCAGAGAATCACCAGCACGCCCGTCATGCCGACAAAGACCGCGCTCCAGCGATAGATGCGCACCTTTTCATGCAGAATGAAGGCGGCAAAAACGACCGCGAGCAGCGGTGAGGCATAACCGATGGCGATGAATTCCGGTAGCGGCAGCATGGTCAGCCCGTAAAAGCCGCAGACCATCGAAAGAATGCCGAGAAAACCGCGTTTGAAATGGCCCAGAAGATTGTTGGTGTGCAGCGCGCTTGCCAGCGCATGCAGCCAGGCGAGATAAACGACGATGGGCAGAATGGCGAAGGCGGAGCGGAAGAAGGTGATCTGGCCGGCCGGCACATCGCCTGCGGCCTTGATACAGGTCTGCATGACAAGAAAGAAGCCGACCGAAATCAGCTTCATGCTAATCCCACGAAAGGGATTCATCGGTTCGGCGTTCATTGGCAGTTACTCATATCGGCTGCGCAAACACGCCATCTGGAGATTTTCATGCGGGAAAGGACGACGCAGGAGAAGTGGATGCCCCAAGGCTAGAGCATTCTTCCGGGGCTTTACAGCAAAAAATGCTATTTACCCATGAATTCGGTTGATCTGGGGAAGCTTCGTTTGTCCGGCTGGCGGGATGGCCGCAGACCAAAAGTCGCACGCGCTAAAATTTGAAGAAAATAAAATATAATTTCAGCAATCGTTCAACATTTGCTGCGATGGTCCTGAAGTCCGGCGGCGGGAGGATCGTCTGCAGGGCCGAAGACGCCTTCCATGGCGGGACAGAATGTCCTCCGATGCGCACATGAACGTGACGAATACTCCACCTATTTTACATCCGGGCCTTATGACGACATGATGCCGGGAAGACCACGCCAAGTTATTCAGGGATAGTCATGCGAACAGATACGGGCCAGATCGTTCACCTGGCAGATTACCGCCCCACCGATTTCGTTCTGGAGCGGGTGGATCTCACCTTCGAACTCGACCCCAAGAATACCAAGGTCGAAGCCCGTCTGATCTTTCATCGGCGCGAAGGTGCTGAGCGTGAGGCGCCACTGGTTCTCGATGGCGACGAGCTGAAGCTTTCCAGCCTGCTGCTCGACCAGGTGGAACTTCCCGCCGGTCAATATGAGGCGACGCCGGAGAGCCTGACCATCCGCGACCTGCCGGCGGAGGCGCCCTTCGAAATCTGCGTCACCAACTACATCAATCCGCAGGTCAATACGCAGCTGATGGGGCTTTATCGCACCAATGGCGTCTATTGCACCCAATGCGAGGCGGAAGGTTTCCGCCGCATCACCTATTTCCCCGACCGTCCCGATGTTCTGGCGCCCTATACGGTGACGATCATCGCGGCAAAGGAAGGCAATCCGCTGCTGCTTTCGAACGGCAATTTCCTCGGCGGCGGCAATTACGATGAAGGCCGTCACTTCGCGGCCTGGTTCGATCCGCATCCGAAGCCCAGCTATCTTTTCGCACTCGTCGCCGGCGATCTCGGCGTGGTCGAAGACACCTTCACCACCATGTCCGGCCGCGATGTGGCGCTGAAGATTTACGTCGAGCATGGCAAGGAGCCGCGCGCGGCCTATGCCATGGACGCGCTGAAGCGTTCGATGAAATGGGACGAAGAGCGCTTCGGGCGCGAATACGACCTCGATATCTTCATGATCGTCGCCGTGTCCGATTTCAACATGGGCGCGATGGAGAACAAGGGTCTCAACGTCTTCAACGACAAATTCGTGCTGGCCGATCCGGAAACCGCCTCCGACGCGGATTACGCCAATATCGAGCGCATCATTGCGCATGAATATTTCCACAACTGGACGGGCAACCGCATCACCTGCCGCGACTGGTTCCAGCTGTGCCTGAAGGAGGGCCTGACGGTCTATCGCGATCAGGAGTTTTCCGCCGACATGCGCTCGCGTCCGGTCAAGCGCATCGCCGATGTGCGCCACCTGAAGTCGGAGCAGTTCCCGGAGGATTCCGGTCCGCTGGCGCATCCGCCGCGCCCGGATACCTATCGCGAAATCAACAATTTCTACACGACGACCGTTTATGAGAAGGGTGCCGAAGTCACCCGCATGATCGCCACCATTCTTGGCGCTGAAGACTTCAAGAAGGGCATGGACCTCTATTTCGAGCGCCATGATGGCGAAGCGGCAACCGTCGAGGATTTCGTCAAGAGCTTTGCCGATGCCAGCGGTCGCGATCTCTCGCAGTTTTCGCTATGGTACACCGAGGCCGGCACGCCGCTGGTCTCCGTGTCGTCCGCTTACGATGCCGGCAAGGCCACTTTCAGCCTGACGCTGGAACAGACCGTGGCACCAACGCCCGGCCAGTCGGTGAAGCAGCCGCGCCACATTCCGCTCTCGCTGGCGCTGATCCTCGACAACGGCCAGATCGCCGAACCGCAGGCCGTCGAAGGCGGCGAGTATCGCGATGGTGTGCTGCATCTGACTGAGCGCAACCAGACCTTCTCCTTCTCCGGCATTTCGTCGCGCCCGGTGCTGTCGATCAACCGCAGTTTTTCGGCACCGATCAATCTGGATTTCGAACAGAATGCCGATGATCTGGTGCAGATCGCCCGGCATGAAACCGACATGTTCGCCCGTTTCCAGGCGCTGACCGATCTCGCCCTGCCGGCGCTGATTGCTGCCACCAGAGCGGTGCAGAATGGCGAAGAAATCCGCACGGATGCGGCTCTGTCGGCCACGCTTATCGAGATCATCGGTAACGACGCGCTGGAGCCGGCGTTCCGGGCGCAGGCTCTGGCCCTGCCGAGCGAAACGGATATCGCCCGTGAACTCGGCGGCAACACCGATCCCGACGCCATTCACAAGGCGCGCAATGCCACAATCACGGCGATTGCCACGGCCGGCGTCGAAACGCTGAGACGCCTTGCCGATAGCGCTGCCGATGGCGCGGCCTACAGCCCCGACGCCGACAGCGCCGGACGCCGTTCGTTGCGAAACGGCGCCCTGAGTTTCCTCGCCTATGCCGAGGGAACACCGGAGCGGGCGGCGAAGGCCTATGCCGACGCCACCAACATGACCGATCTCGCCCATGCGCTCAGCGTGCTGACCCAGCGTTTCCCGGAAAGCACCGAGACAAAGGAAGCGCTTGCCGCCTTCGAAAAGCGCTTTGCCGACAATGCGCTGGTGCTCGACAAGTGGTTCTCGCTGCAGGCAGCCATTCCGGGCGATGGCGCGCTCGACCGGATCAAGGCGCTGATGAAATCGAAACATTTCATCGCCACCAATCCGAACCGGGTACGCTCGCTCGTCGGCACGCTGGCCTTCGCCAACCCTACCGGCTTCCACCGTGCCGATGGCGCCGCTTACCGGTTCCTGGCCGAGCAGATCATCGCCATCGACAAGCGCAATCCGCAGCTTGCCGCCCGCATTCTCACATCCATGCGCTCCTGGCGGTCGCTGGAGGCAAGCCGTGCCGAACACGCCAAGGCGGCGCTTTCGACGATCGCCGAGGCAAAGGGCCTCTCGACGGATGTGAGCGATATTGTCGGGCGCATCCTGAAGGGCTGAACTTCCGCCGAGGCTGCACCGCCACCCTGATCCATGTCATGACGCCGTCTTGATTTCCATCAAGGCGGCGTCATGCATTGGGCGGCATCATGCTGCACAAGGGGCCGAAGCAGGCCCGGGATCAGAAAGGAATGGCAGATGACGGACATGTCGAAGACGAGCGCCTCGTTTCAGCGCTTCATGACCGATGCCCCGGCCCACAAGGCGGCATGGTTTCAGGCCGTGCAGGGTCTGGGTGCGGCCTCGACGCTGGATGTGAAGACGCAGAGCCTGATCTATATCGGCATTCTGGCCGCACTGCGCCTGGAAAGCGGCATCGGTTTTCATGTCATGGAAGCCAAGGCGCGCGGTGCAAGCCGCGACGATATCATCAGCGCGGTGCTGACCGGCCTCCCCGCCGCCGGCAATGGCGTGATCGGTGCGCTCGGGCCTGCACTGGATGCTTTCGACGGCGTTTGAGCACATCCCTGCACCGCCGGAATTGAGGTTCCGGCTCACTGATTTTTTTGACAAAACCCGCTTTTTCCTGAGCGGCATCAAACCGTCCCGAAAAAATACGGAGTCGGTTCAAGGGGTTAAAATTCTTTTAACTTTTGCCTCTGGACAGGGCGAATCGCATTTGATTCATTAGGGATATTCGAGCGGCAGCGCTTCGAATCACTGGGGACATCTTGAAGGCGGGACAATGACGAACGTGCGGCGGGCGACTGCGGGCGATGAGCGGCCGTATGCCAAATTTTCTGATCTTGCGGCCTGGGGCGAAAGGCTTTCCAGCGACCTGATGGGTTTGATGAATGGCTCCGACCGCCCGATGCCGCAGGTCGAGACCCTGCTGAAACGCCTGATCCCCATTCTCATCCTCGCCTTTCTCGTCGTTGTCGCGGCCTCGCGCATGCTGGGCATCGCCGCAGAATATGGCCGCATGGAAGAGGCCGCCCGCCACTCGACCGCGCTGACGGCGCTCACCGCCAAAGCGGCACTCCTCAACAATGATACGATCTTCACCGCGCAGGATCGCACCCGCGCCGAGGCGAACCTTGTTGCCGCTTTACCGTCGGGCAGCCTTGCCGATGGCACCATGGTGCTGCTCTCCGGCAGCAATGGCCGCATCTTCGCGGGCGCCGGCAAGGAAGCGATGCTTTATATCGGCACGTCGCTTCCGGCTTTGCTTCCTGAAATCGCCATCGTGCAGCGTTTCCCCGGCGCGCCCGGCACCATCGAGACCAATATTGACGGCCAGCAGCACTATGCGACGATGATCCCCTTCGGCGACGATGGCGCGATGGTGATCGCGGCCCGCTCGCTGCAGCCGATCCGTTCCTTCTGGCGCAGTGAAATCGCCATGAACGTGACGCTGTTCGCCGGCATCTCCTCGATCCTGCTGGTCGTGCTCTATGCCTATTACATGCAGGTGAAGCGCGCCCGCGACGCCGACGACATCTTCGCCGAATCCAACCTGCGGGTAGAAACGGCCCTGTCACGCGGTCGTTGCGGCCTGTGGGATTTTGATCTTTCCAGCCGGCGCATGTTCTGGTCGGGTTCGCTCTACGAAATTCTCGGGCTGCCGCCGAAGGCCGCGCCGCTCTCCTTCTCCGACGCCGCCCGCATGATGCATTCCGAAGACGGCAATCTCTATGAGCTTGCCCGCGCCGTCGGCTGCGGCAACCTGCGCCAGATCGACCAGATTTTCCGCATGCGCCACTCCAAAGGTCACTATGTCTGGCTGCGCGCCCGCGCCCAGGTCATCCGCACCAATAACGGTCCACGCGTCATCGGCATCGCCATGGATGTCACCGAACAGCATCGCCTCGCGCAACGCTACGCCGAGGCCGACCAGCGCCTTGCCGACGCCATCGAATCCACCTCGGAAGCCTTCGTGCTGTGGGACAAGAACGACCGTCTGGTGATGTGCAACACCCATTACCAGAAGGCCTATGGCCTACCGGACAGCGTGCTGGTGGCTGGCACGGAAAAAAGCACGGTTTATGCCGCAGCCGCCCGCCCCGTCGTCGAACGCCGCGTTGCAGATGCCGACCAGTCGGGCCTGTCACGCACCACGGAAGTCCAGCTTGCCGACGAGCGCTGGCTGCAGATCAACGAACGCCGCACGCGTGATGGCGGCCTCGTTTCCGTCGGCACCGATATCACGCTACTGAAGCGCCATCAGGAGCGGCTGCGCGATTCCGAGCGCCGGCTGATGGCCACCATCGGCGATCTTTCCGCCTCGCAGCACAAGCTGGAGCGCCAGAAGACCGAGCTTTCCGACGCCAACGCCAATTACCTCGCCGAAAAAGAGCGTGCCCAGGCCGCCAACCGGGCGAAGTCGGAATTCCTCGCCAATATGAGCCATGAGCTGCGCACGCCGCTCAACGCCATTCTCGGCTTTTCCGAAATCCTGCAAAACGAGATGTTCGGGCCGGTCGGCTCGCCGAAATATTCCGAATATGCCCGTGATATCCATGATAGCGGCAAACACCTCTTGAACGTCATCAACGACATTCTCGACATGTCGAAGATCGAGGCGGGCCATATGCGCATCAACCGCGAGACCATCGATCTCGCACCGCTGATCGAGGAAACCCTGCGGCTGACGGCCATTCAGGCCGAGCAGAAGAACATCACCGTGCAGCAGAAGGTCTGCGCTGGGCTGACCATGCAGGGCGACCGCCGCGCCATGAAGCAGATCATGCTCAACATTCTTTCAAACGCCGTGAAATTCACCGGCGATGGCGGCCGCATCGCGCTGCGCACCCATGTGCATGAGGCAGCGATGATCCTCACCATCGCCGATACCGGCATCGGCATTCCCACCCAGGCACTGGAAAAGATCGGTCAGCCCTTTGAACAGGTGCAGAGCCAGTATGCCAAGAGCCAGGGCGGCTCCGGCCTCGGGCTTGCGATTTCCCGCTCACTCGTCAAGCTGCATGGCGGCACGATGAAAATCCGCTCGTGTGAGGGGCGTGGGACAGTGGTGACGATCATTATTCCGCATGCGGCGGGTGTGTGTGGGACGGTGCATTGAAGCTTGGTGGGTGTGGTTTGCGCACCTTTGCGTTGGCGAGTGCGGTTTACCCCCCTCTGCCCTGCCGGGCATCTCCCCCTCAAGGGGGGAGATCGACATGGGGCGGCCTCTCGGCCATCTCTTACGTTGCGAATGGGTGAGCGCTAGCCTCTAGCTAATCTCCCCCCTTGAGGGGGAGATGCCCGGCAGGGCAGAGGGGGGTGAAGCCGCACCCGCCGAGCTACCCGCCATTCTTCACCACCGCGACAAACGCCTTCCGCACCGCCTTCGACAACCGCTTAACCTCTCCCTCCAGCGTCGGAATATCAGGGCAATCCCCGGCCCGGCACACAAGATCGATCAATCCGGCCGGCGCCTCCTTCGGATTGAAGGCGCCATCGATGCACAGCCGCACGATCTGCGAGATTTCAGTGTAGAGCGCCATCGCCGCCATGCAGTCATCGAAAGCCTCCGGCTCCATGACAGGGCCGGCGAGCGCCTGCAGCGCCTCGGCCGTATTGCGCCCCGGTTCATGCGCGACAAGCCCCTTCACCGGCCCCACCAGCGCCAGATATTGGGCGATGAATTCGAGGTCGATCAGCCCGCCATTGATGAGCTTGAAGTCCCAGTTGTTTTCCGGCGGCTTTTCCTGCTCGATCAGGCTACGCATCTCCAGCACATCGGCCGAGACCTTGGCCACATCGCGCTTTTGCGACAGGATGGAGGCGATGATGCGGCGCGCATCCTCCATCAGCGAGGCATCGCCGCAGATCAGGCGGGCGCGGGAGAGCGCCATGTGCTCCCAGGTCCAGGCTTCCTCGCGCTGGTATTTCTCAAAGGCGGAAATTCGCGTCGCCACCGGGCCCTTGTTGCCGGAGGGACGAAGCCGCATGTCCACCTCGTAAAGCACGCCCTCCGCCGTCGGGGCCGAGAGGGCTGCGATCAGCCGCTGGGTGACGCGGGTGAAATAACGCACAACGTCCAGCGGCTTTGCGCCGGTCGATTCATGGGCGGCATCGTCATAATCGTAAAGCAGAATGAGATCGACATCCGAACCGGCCGTCAGCTCGAAGGAGCCGAGCTTGCCCATGCCCATGACAGCCACGCGCCCGCCGGGATAAGGCCCATGCGCCGCCTCCATTTCCGAAAGAACCGCATTCAGCGCCGCCTCGATGACAAGATCGGCAAGGTGGGTGAAGGCGCGGGCGGCAACCTCGCCGCGGATTGCGCCGGTCAGCAGCCGAACGCCGATGAGGAACCGCTGTTCGGCGGCGAAAATGCGCAGCCGGTCGAGAATATCCTCATAATGCCGGGCGTTGGAGAGAAAGCTTCCCATGCGGTGGGCGAGATAATCGCGCGTCGGCACGTCGCTCATCAATGCCGGGTCCAGCATGCCGTCGAAGACATGCGGACGGGCGGCGATGATTTCGGCAAGCCGCGGTGCGGACGACATGATCGTCACCAGCAGGTCAAGCAGCGCCGGGTTGTTTCCGAGCAGCGAAAAGAGCTGGATGCCGGCCGGCAGACCGGAGAGGAAATTGTCGAAACGCAGCAGCGCCTCATCGGCGCGTTTGCTTTCACCGAAGGCGCGCAGCAAATCAGGCGTCAGCTCCGTCAGCCGTTCGCGCGCCTCCACCGATTGCGTCGCCCGGTAACGGCCATTGTGCCAGGTGCGGATGACGCGGGAAATATCCTCCGGCCGCTCGAAGCCGAGGGCGGAGAGCGTCTTTAACGTATCGGGATCGTCCTTCTGGCCCGTGAAGACCAGATTGCCGGCCTCGCCTGACAGCTTCACCTCCTGCTCGAACAGCGCCGAATAACGCCGCTCCACCAGCCGCAGCACCTGTTCCAGCTTTTCCGAAAAGGCCTTGGTGTCCTCGAAACCGAGCATGAAGGCGATGCGCTTCAGTTCCGCTTCGCTATCGGGCAGCACATGGGTCTGCTCGTCGCGCACCATCTGGATGCGGTGCTCCACCTCACGCAGGAACCAATAGGCGTCTGTCAGGCTGTCACGCGTTTCGGCGTCGATCCATTTCGCCTCGGTTAGCGCAGCAAGCGCGTCCTGCGTTGCGCGCACCCTGAGCGCCGGCATGCGGCCGCCGGCGATAAGCTGCTGGGTCTGCGCAAAGAATTCGATCTCGCGGATGCCGCCGCGCCCGAGTTTGACATTGTGGCCCTTCACCGCAATGGCGCCATGGCCCTTATGGGCGTGGATCTGCCGCTTGATGGAGTGGATATCGGCAATCGCCGCATAATCGAGATATTTGCGGAAGATGAAAGGCGTCAGCTCGCGCAGGAAGTTCTCACCCGCCCTGATATCGCCGGCCACCGGCCGCGCCTTGATATAGGCGGCGCGTTCCCAGTTCTGGCCCCTGCCCTCATAATAAAGCAGCGCCGCTTCCACGGGGATGGCGAGCGGTGTCGAGCCGGGATCGGGCCGCAGCCTAAGATCGGTGCGGAAGACGTAACCATCGGCCGTGCGCTCCTGCATGATGCGGACCAGACGGCGCATCATCCGGCCGAAATTCTCCGTCGCATCATAGGGATCGTCCATGATGCCGGCTGAGGGTTCGAAGAACACCACGGCGTCGATATCGGAAGAATAGTTCAGTTCGCGGGCGCCGAGCTTGCCCATGCCGAGAACGATGAGGCCCGACCCGTCGCTGGGGGCTGCGACATTCTTCAGCTTCAGCTTGCCGCTCTCATGGGCGGCGAGCAGCAGGTGATCGATGGCGGCGGAAAGCGATGCATCCGCCATGTCGCTCAGCCAGCGTGTCGTATCGCGCGCGGTAAAGATGCGCGCCAGATCGGCAAGTGCTGCGATGAAAGAGAGCCGCCGCTTGGCTACCCTCAGCCGCGACATCACCTCATTTTCGCTCGGCACCCCGCCTTCTTCGCCCGGCTTCCAGCAATCGCGCGCCTCATGGACGAGACCCGCCAGCAGCGGCTCGAGTGGTTTCGACATCGCCAGCGACAAAAGCCCCTCATCCGCCGACGCCATGTCACGCAGATAGGGGGACAGCGTGAAGGCCGCAGCGATAAAATCCTTCAGCGGACTTTCCCCGGCAAGCAGCGCGGCCATCGCCGGCTCGCTTTTGCCGATATCCTTCAGCGTCGAAAGAACGGATTTCAGTTCCGTCTGCGTATAGGGGCGGATCACGCCCGGCAGAACCTCGCTCAGCCGCCTTTCAGCGGTTTCCCGTTTCGTCACTGTGTCTCTCCCTCTTCCGACTATCCTCTCGCCGCTCCCCGACATGCGGCTTTCAGGACCGGATGCGCCGCACCCGAAACGTCCCTGCCGCCGCACCTCTCGGGTTCCTCCCGGCGCATGCATGTGGCGTTGTAACAAATGCAGGCCGCTTTGCGATCATAAAACCGCCGATGGCGATGTTTTCCAAAGCGCCGCACCCCGTAATGTCTCCGCAATTGTGCCCGCGTAGCGTCAGCCTCAACGAAACCCGACTCCCCGGTTTTCCAACGCTCGGTGTTGCAACGGATATGATCATGAAACAGACTTTAACGGTGAAATTGCAAAAGAACCTGCGCGCGATGGCCCTTTGCCTGACGGCACTGCCCATGGCGCAGGCCGTCTCGGCGTCACCTCGGCCCAGTCCGCCCGCTCGGGCCTGCGCCGCTTCGACGCGAAATCGGGCTTCAAACGCGTCGACGCCAGCGCCTCCGTCATTTACCTTATGACCGGGAACTGGTCTATCACCGGCACGGGCGGCGTCGGCTTCCTGCTGGGCGATGCCAAGGACAGCCCCCTGTCGAAGAAGGATATTCAGCCGTTTGCGATGGTGGGCGTCGCTTACACGTTCTGAACCGCGAGAAGGAGAACCGCGCGGCCACGGATGCGCGCTCCGGCACGTCCCCAATGAGGAAAGGCGTCCCTGCCCTCACGCCTCCTCACCCGGTGAAGCGCCGCAGGGCGTTTCACCGGGGCCGCGATGTTTAGAGTATCCTCTTCCGGTACTCTGGCGGCGCTACCCAGCATTCTTCGCGTTTTCCGAACCAGCGGTAGCGATTGCGGGCGACAAAGCGATAAACGGGATCGCGCAGGAATGCGGGAACGATGCGTAGTACGGTGACCAGCCGCCAGGGTAGGCCCAGCGCTTCATATATGCTCAACACGGCATCGCTGTCCTGCCGCACCCTGCCGCCCTCCACGACCAGCATGCTGACCGGATCTTTCGGGTCCATGCCGCAACGTCGGTAGATTTCCGCGCCGATATCGCCCTGCATGGATGCCAGACGGAAATGTCCGGCCCTGTCATGCCGCAGTACGAATTGCGCATTCACGGAGCACAGCACACATTCCGCATCGAACAAAATGATCGGGCCGTGCCCATCGTCGGTTAAGGGAACCGTAGCTGCCACCCGTCACACATCCTTTCGTCCATCGCGCGCGATTTCCGAACAGAGCCATTGCAGTCAATCAATCGGACTATTCTTCAGATCATCTTGCAATACAATCTTGAAAAACAGTCATTTTCCGGATGGCGAAGACTTTGCGCACAAATCCCGGTGAACGGCATCACAAGCCAGGATGCCTAAGCCTTAGAGACCGGGAAAACCATCGAAACGGTCAGCCCCGGACAGGCGGTATTCGTGGCATCCGTGTCCGACAGCATCAGCGATCCGCCATGCAGCTCCATCACGGCCTCCACCAGCGACAGGCCGAGCCCGGTTCCGGGTTTCGAGCGGCTTTCATCCAGCCTGACGAAGCGTTTCAGCACCTCGCCGCGTTTGTCGGCGGGAATGCCGGGGCCGTTATCGGCGACGGAGAGCACGATGGCCTCCGGTTCCCTTGCCAGACGCACAACGAGTTTTTTATCGCCTTCGCCCTCGCAGGCATATTTCATGGCGTTGTCGATGAGGTTGGAGAGTGCCTGGCCGATCAGCTCGCGGTTGCCCTTTACCGAAAGGTCAGCCTCTATTTCGGCCTCCAGCACAAGCCCGGCATCCTCGGCCACCGGCTCGTAGAGTTCGGCGCTGTCGGCGGCAATCGCTGAGACGTCCACATCGGTCATTTCTGCTGCAATTGAGCCGGCCTCGACGCGGGATATCATTAACAGCGCGTTGAAGGTGCGGATAAGCTGGTCGGATTCGGCGATGATGCCTTCAAGCGCTGCGCGCCGTTTTGTCTCGTCATTGTCGTCAAGCGCTGCGGCCGCCTTGTTGCGCAGCCGCGTCAGCGGCGTCTTCAGATCATGGGCGATATTGTCGGAGACCTGCCGCAGGCCTTCATTCAGCTTTTCGATGCGGCCGAGCATGGCGTTGAGCGAGCCGGACAGGCGGTCGAATTCATCGCCGGAGCGACCCTGCGGCAGGCGCTGCGAAAGGTCGCCGGCCATGATCTTCTTGGTCGCCGCTGACATGCGGTCGATGCGTTTCAGGGCGTTGCGGCCGATGCCGAACCAGATGAGCAGCGCGCCGCCGCCCATGATGGCGAGCGCCACCATCAGCGCGTTGCGCACCAGCGCCCGGAACTTGGTGGGTTCGCCAAGGTCGCGGCCGATCAGGATGCGCAGGCCATTGTCCAGCATGAAGACATTGGCGGTGGCCAGATGCTGCACGCTGTCGCCGCTTTCGGAGTAACGCTCGTAACGGAAAGGAAAACCGGTCCAGCCTTCCTTGTCGAAAACGCCCGGCTGCACCGAAGCGACGTTGCCGGCAAGGATTTCGCCATTCGGCCCGGCGATGACGTAAAGGCTCGCCCCCGGCTGGCGGGCGCGGCGTTCCATCATCCGCAGCAGCGGGTTGATGCCGCCGCGATTATAGATGCGCTGCACATCCGAGACTTCCTGAAGCACGGCGTCACGCGTCTGCTGGTTCAGCAGCCGTTCGGAAAGGGCGGTGACATAGAAGACCAGGAAGGCGGCGCAGAGCGCAAACAGCAAAATATAGAGCGCCGAAAGGCGCACCGCTGTCGACCGGAACACTATTCTGAGGCGGGCCATTTTCGCCAATCAGCCCTCGTCCTTCATCATGTAGCCCGCGCCGCGAATGGTCTTCAGCAGCGGCTTCTCGAAGTCCTTCTCGATCTTCGAGCGCAGGCGGGACACATGCACGTCGATGACATTGGTTTGCGGGTCGAAATGATAGTCCCAGACGTTTTCGAGAAGCATGGTGCGGGTGACCACCTGACCGGCATTCTTCATCAGATATTCGAGCAGGCGGAATTCGCGCGGCTGCAGCAGGATTTCCTTGCCGTTGCGGCGGACATCGTGGGAGAGCCGGTCGAGTTCGAGATCGCCGACCCGGTAGATCATGTCCTGCTCGGGCTTGCCCTTGCGGCGGCCCAGCACCTCGATGCGGGCGAGCAATTCGGAAAAGGCATAGGGTTTCGGCAGATAATCATCACCGCCGGCGCGCAGGCCGGTGACGCGGTCATCCACCTGCCCCAGCGCGGAAAGGATCAGAACCGGCGTCTCGATGCCGCGGCGGCGCAGCTCGCTGATGACGGAAAGCCCGTCGCGGCGCGGCAACATGCGGTCGATCACCATCACGTCGTAAGCGTTCTCGCAGCCCATGAACAGGCCGCTCTCACCATCGCTCGCATGGTCGGCGACGATCCCGGCTTCGCGGAACGCCTTGGTCATATAGGCCGCAGCCTCGAGGTCGTCTTCAATGACAAGAATCTTCATGTGCGGGACAATAGCGCCCTCGCCCTTTTCCACACAACCGGAAACAGATGCGACAGACATTTCCTGAACCTTGTTTTCCATGAGGTTTCCTCCGAAGACCTGGCCTTTGGCACCATCACACGTCAAGATGGGCAATCGTCTATGGATTGGGCGGGTGCGGCTGGGTTTCTTCTCCCCGCCGGGGAGAAGGTGGCCCGAAGGGTCGGATGAGGGGGTAACGTTGCCGAATATCTCTACCCTCGCCCCCTCATCCCGCTGCCGCGGACTTCTCCCCGGCGGGGAGAAGAAACAAGCGGTGCGCACTCGCTCCACATTCCTTGTCTCGTTCCTATAGCGAGACATGTTCCGTAGCGACGCCGGCTCCCGAAAGAACCGGCATCGCCTTTCAGCCTGTCAACCCTGGTCGATATCCAGCGCGATGAAGCGGCTGCCATCGTCCGTCTGGATCTGGAACAGCGCCTTGGAGCGTCCGTCCTTCTTGGCCTGTTCGAGGATCTTCTCAATATCGGCGGCGGAAGCGACCTGCTGGTTGTTGACCGAGGTGATCTTCTCACCCGTCTTCAGGCCACGGGCGGCAGCATCGCTGTCGGGATCGACATCGGTGATGGCAAGGCCGTTGCCGTCATCGGCGGGCGAAACCGTCAGGCCGAGGCTGGAGAGCACCTTCTCGCTGGAGGACTGGCTACCCTTGTCGTCGTTCTGGCTCGGTGTCGCCTTGGAAGCATCGTCGCTGGCAAGATCGCCGAGCGTCACCGTGACAGGCTGCGACTTGCCGCCGCGCCACAGCGAGATTTCAACCTTGGTGTTGGGCGCCATGCCGCCGATGCGGCGCGACAGGTCGCGGGCATCCTTGACGGGCTCGCCATTGACGGCGGTGATGATGTCGCCCTGCTTGATACCGGCCTTGTCGCCCGGCGAGCCGGCCTGCGGCGAAACGACGAGCGCGCCGCTGGCTTCGGAAAGGCCGAGCGATTCGGCGATATCCTTGCTGACGGGCTGAATCTGCACGCCGAGCCAGCCGCGCTCAACCTTGCCGTCCTTCTGCAGGTCGGCGATCACGTCCTTGGCGACCGATGCCGGAATGGCGAAGGCGATGCCGACATTGCCGCCGGAGGGCGAGAAGATGGCGGTGTTGATGCCGACGACTTCGCCGTTGAGGTTGAAGGCGGGACCGCCAGAGTTACCGCGGTTCACGGCGGCGTCGATCTGCAGGTAGTCGTCATAGGGGCCGGAGCCGATATCGCGGCCACGGGCCGAGATAATGCCGGATGTCACCGTACCGCCGAGGCCGAAGGGGTTGCCGACGGCGACGACCCAGTCACCAACGCGGATCTTGCTGTCATCGGCAAACTGGACATAGGTGAACTTGCGGTTCACATCGACCTTCAGCAGTGCCAGATCGGTGCGCGGATCGCGGCCGACGAGCTTGGCATCGAGTTCGGTGCCGTCATTCATCACGATCGTATAGGCGGAGCCGTCATCGACGACGTGGTTGTTGGTGACGATGTAACCGTCTTCGGAAATGAAGAAGCCGGAGCCCTGAGCGACGGGGCGCAGCGGACCCTTGCCGTCACGGTGGCGGTTCGGGCCACGGTCGGAGCGATCCTGGTTGGGGCCGCCGAATTCCTTGAAGAAACGCTTCAGCGGATGGTCGTCCGGCAGCTGGTCGAGGCCACGGCCGCCGAAATTGAAGGAGAAATTGCTGCTATCATCGGAAGCGGGCTGTACGTTCGACTGCACTCGAACAGAGACGACGGCGGGCGACACCGCATCGACCACATTGGCGAAACTCGGAACCTGCGGCGCAGTCACCTCGACGGGGGCGGCAAACGAATGGAGGATCGGTGCGGCGATGCCGGTGGAAAGCATCAGCGCCGCAAGGCCGCCAACGGTCGTGGCCTTCAAAGCCGTCTTCAGCGAGAAATGGCCGTTTTGCGAATGAGACATGGTGTACCTTCTTTCTTCATTCAGACTGGAGCCCGTTTGACCGGGGAGAAGCGGTGGATGATGAAGATATAGGAGGCGACACCTTACGGCGAAGTGTCTGACGAATGAAAAATCCGTAATGTTGAAAAAGAACCGTGGGGAAAAATGAAAAACGGTTATTTTTCAATGAGATTGCGAATTCTCATCTCTTCGTCCGCGCTCAGTTTCTGCGGCTGTTCCTGGCTTGTTCGACGGCGCGAAAACACGAAGACGGCGAAAATTCCCGCAAGGGTGAGACCGATGGGCGCGCCCCACAAAAGCACGGTGCGCAGGCTGAGGCGCGGTTTCAGGAGCACGAACTCGCCGTAACGCGACACGACATAATCGATGACGGCCTTGTCGCTGTCGCCCTCGACCAGCCGTTCGCGCACCAGAACCCGCAGGTCACGCGCGAGCTCCGCATTGCTGTCATCGATGGACTGGTTCTGGCAGACCATGCAGCGGAGCTGAGACGTGAGGTTACGGGCGCGCTGCTCCAGCACGGGGTCTTTGAGGACTTCGTCCGGGTTGAAGGCGAAGGCCGGAGAGGCTGCTGCGAAGATGAGGGTGAGAAGAAGAGCGAGCCTTGCCACTCTCTCCCTCATTCCTGTGCTTGTCACAGGAATCCAGCCAGCCCAAGTCTTTGGGCTGAGAGGAGCCCTTCGCCGCGCAGACGCGCGTCGGCTGGATTCCTGTAACAAGCACAGGAATGAGGGGAGCAAGACCACACTCATTCCGCCGCCTCCGGCATTGCAGCCCGCACCGGCTTCGCCTTGCGATTCGGCGCTCCGACCCGCAAACGCCTGTCCGAGAGCGAGATGAAACCGCCCGCCATCATGAACAGCGTGCCGCCCCAGATGGACAGGATGAAGGGTTTCCACCAGATGCGCACCACCATGCCGCCATCGGCCATGGGGTCACCCAGCGAGACATAAAGCTGGCTGAGGCCGAAGGTCAGGATGCCGGCTTCCGTCGTCGGCATGCGCCGCGCGGTATAGAGCCGCTTGGACGACCAGACATCGGCCACCTCCACCCCCGCCTTGCGCACGGTGAAATGGCCGCGATCCTCGGTGAAATTCGGGCCGACGGCGTGGCGGACGCCATCGAAGGTCAGGCTGTAACCGCCCGCTTCCGCCGCCATGCCCTCTTTCATTTCCAGGACCGTCTCGGTCTCGAAAGTGGTGACGATGACGATGCCGAGCACGGTGATGCCGAGCCCCATATGCGCCAGCGCCGTGCCGAAGGCCGAACGCGGCAGGCCCTTCAGGCGGCGAAACGCAATACCGAAGGCGAGCTTGCCGAAATTGGCGCGATACCAGAGATCGGCGAAAGCGCCGAAGATCAGCCAGAAACCGGCGGCGATGCCGAGTGCGGCCAGCACCGGACCGCCATTTTCGATATACCAGAGCGTCAGCCCGCCAAGCGCCGCAAGCGCTGCCGCCACATAAAGCCGCTGGAAGGCTCCGAGAAGATCGCCGCGTTTCCAGGCGAGCATCGGTCCAAAAGGCGTGACGATCAGGATCGGGATCATCAGCAGACCGAAGGTGAGGTTGAAGAAAGGCGCGCCGACCGAGATTTTTTCGCCCGTCAGCGTTTCCAGAATGAGCGGGTAAAGCGTGCCGATCAGCACGGTCGCGGTCGAGACCGTCAGGATGAGGTTGTTGAGGACGAGCGACCCTTCGCGCGAGATGGGCGCAAACAGGCCGCCGGCCTTCAGGGAAGGTGCACGCCATGCAAAGAGCGCGAAGGCGCCGCCGATGAAGACGGTCAGGATGCCGAGAATGAAGATGCCGCGGCTCGGATCGGTAGCGAAAGCGTGGACCGAGGTGAGCACGCCGGAGCGGACGAGGAAGGTGCCGAGCAGCGAGAGCGAAAAGGTCATGATCGCCAGAAGCACGGTCCAGATCTTCAGCGCCTCGCGCTTTTCCATGACGAGCGCCGAATGCAGCAGCGCGGTGCCGGCAAGCCACGGCATGAAGGAAGCGTTTTCCACCGGATCCCAGAACCACCAGCCGCCCCAGCCGAGCTCATAATAGGCCCAGTAGGAGCCCATGGAGATGCCGGCGGTCAGGAAGGTCCAAGCGGCGAGTGTCCATGGCCGCACCCAGCGCGCCCAGGCGGCATCGATACGGCCCTCCAGAAGTGCTGCGACGGCAAAGGAGAAGCAGACGGAAAAGCCGACATAACCGAGGTAAAGCAGCGGCGGATGGATGGCGAGGCCGAAATCTTGAAGAATGGGATTGAGGTCCTGCCCCTCGGCCGGCACCGGCTCCAGCCGCAGGAACGGATTGGAGGTGAGCAGGATGAACAGCAGGAAGGCGACCGAAATCCATGCCTGCACCGCAAGAACATTGGCTTTGAGGGTTTCCGGCAGGTTGCGGCCGAAGGCGGCGACGAGCGCGCTGAAAAACACCAGAATGAGCAGCCACAACAGCATGGAGCCTTCGTGGTTGCCCCAAACGCCGGTCAGCTTGTAGATCATCGGCATTAGCGAATGGGAGTTTTCCCAGACATTGCGCACGGAAAAATCCGAGACGGCATAAGCCCGCGTCAGCGCAGCGAAGGAGAAGGCGACCAGCAGGAACATCAGGACCGAGCCGAGCGAGGCGACATCCATCAGCGCCCGGTCGTTGCGGCGCGCGCCGATGACAGGCAGCGTCGAGACGATCAGCCCCACACCGAGCGCCAGAACCAGAACATAATGGCCGATCTCGTTGATCATCTGGTCGCTCCGGTCTTGTTGGAAGAAGCTGCGCTGGTCGCTGGCGTTGCGGCGGCTGGTTCTTCGCCTTCCCCCGTGTGCTGCCACAGGCCCTTATCCTTCAGCCGGTCGGCCACTTCCTTCGGCATATAGTTCTCGTCATGTTTGGCCAGCACGCTGTCGGCCACGAAACCATGGGTGGCGGCATCGAACATGCCTTCGGTCACCACGCCCTGCCCTTCGCGGAAAAGATCGGGCAGGATGCCGGTATAGCTGACCGGCACGGTCGCCTCGCCATCGGTCACCGTGAAGCTGACCGTGCGGCCTTCGCCGCGCTTGATCGAGCCTTCCGCCACCAGACCGCCGAGACGGATGCGGGTGCCGGGGTTGACCGGCGTCTTTTCCAGATCGGCGGGCATGTAGAAATAGGCAATGGACTGGCCGAAGGCGAACATGACCAGCAGCACGGCTGCAACGATGAAGCTCACGCCGCCGCCGATGATCGCCAGGCGTTTCTGTTTGCGGGTCATTGCGTCACTCCCTGCGGCGCGGCATCCTGCTGCCCGTTCATGCGGATCGGTCCGGCGGAAACGCCCAGCTCCTTAGCCAGCGCCAGCAGTTGGCGGCCCTGCTCGCCCTCCGGCGGGAAAGCCTTCAGCCCCGCCCGCAGAGCCTCTCCGGCCTTGGCTTCGTTCTTCAGCACGGAATAGGCACGGACAAGCCGCATCCAGCCTTCAAAATCGGCCGGGTTTTCCTTGAGCTTGGCGTCGAGGCTCGACACCATGCCCTCGATCATCGCCTGCCGGTCCGTCGCCGTCATGTCTTTTGCCGCCGCCATGTCCTGCGCCGTCGGGCCGGGTGCGGCGGGGGTCGCCGCGCCGCCGGTGCGGGCGATATGCTCTTGAACCAGCGGCAGCCACGGCGCACCGGCGGGCGCATCCGCCGCCAGTGCGGTGAAGGCGGCGCGTGCTTCCTCGGCCTTGCCGGCCTGTTCCAGCGACAGCGCCAGATAAAAGCGGGCGCGCGGATTGCCGGGCTTCAGCTCTTCGGCCTCAGCAAAAGCAGCACGTGCAGCTTCGATGACGATGCCGTCATTGCCGGCCACCAGCGTTTCGCCAAGGCCCGTCAGCCGTTCCGGGCTCGGTCCCAGAATACGAAGCGCATTGCGATAGGCAAGCTCGGCATCGCCAAGCCGCAATGTCTTGAAATAGATCGGCGCGAGGATATCCCAGCCGGCGCCGTCCTCCGGGTTCTGCGCCAGATGCCGTTCCGCCCTAGCGACCAGCAGGTTCATGTCGTTGCCGGGCTTTTCAAGACGCGCCTCGAGCGGCATGTCCGGCACCTCCGGACTGCCGTTCCAGATGTAAAGACAGAGACCGAGCGCGGGCAGCAGAACGGTGATGAGGCTGGCGGCGAGATTGTGCCGGCGCGGCCGGGTTTCTTTGCCGGATTGCTCTTCCGCTTCGGCGGCGGTGAGAAGCCGGCGGCCGATTTCGGCGCGGGCATAATCCGCCTCGGTGTCGCCGATCAGACCGGCGGCACGTTCGCGATCCAGTTCGGCCAGCTGATCGCGATAAACGGCGACCTCACCGTCGCGGCGCGTCTGCGGCGCCTCGGTCTTCCGCATCAGCGGGTACATCAGGACGATGGCGACAGCCGCCGTCAATATCGCAACGACAATCCAGAACATAAGGCTCAATTACTCGAATGCGCGGCACATGGAAACATGAAGCGCGGGGATGACGTGAATTTGAGACATCACGCCGCACCGCAGGCCATCTCCCGGCTGCACCGCCATGCCTCTTCTTGTCATCGCAAAAGGCCCATGACCTTGATTTACGTCAAACTATTTCAAGTCAGCGGCGACCAGCTTCCATCGGCATTGCGGCAGGCTGCGCCGCGCGCCCTGGTTTCGCGTCCGTCGACGGTCAGGGTGTGGGAATATTGCCGGCAATTCTGATTACCGACCTGATAGGGCGCATTGGCGACCACCTGCCCCTTGGCGTCATCGCCGGTCCACGACACAGGCGTGCCGACGGGGGCTGTTTCCAGCGCCTTATATTCGGCCTCCAGCGCCTTGGTCTGGTCACCCCTGTCGAGCTGCACGCCGCTTCTCCCGACAATGCCGCCTTCCAGATTGGCAAGGAACGGCGTCGAAGGCTGCGCAGAGCGGCCGAACAGACCGCCACCTGCCGGGCGGGTGCCCGTGGTGGTGCAGGCGCTCAGCATCGATACGCACAGGATCGAGAGAAGTGCCGGGCGTGATACCAGCGAACGCATTGTCACGGAGCGGCAGCCATCATACACGTCAACCAAACCCTGTCCTCTTTTTTACCGCATCGCACCTAATATAGTGCCATTGAATTTCTTGCCTTTTTTCTTGCCTCACGCAAGCTCTTTCGAAAGGCCCGGCAAAATCAGATCGGCTTTCAGCCCACCTATGGCGCTGCGCGACAGTGAAAAGCGGCCATGGTACTCTGACACCACCTCGGAAACGATCGACAATCCGAGGCCCGTGCCCGGCCGGCTTTCGTCCAGCCGCCGCCCGCGCTTCATCGCTTCGCTGATCTGTTCCGGCTCAAGCCCCGGCCCGTCGTCCTCCACCGTCAGCTCCACCCAGGAGCGACGGGCGATTTCCGCATCGGAGGATGGGTGCGTGCCGGTCGCAAGCGTGATGACCACGCGCGTCTGCGCAAAACGCGCGGCATTTTCCAGAAGATTGCCGACGACCTCTTCCAGATCCTGCTGCTCCATGCCGAGCACCGCACCGGGTTGCTCGAAATTCAGCACGAACTGCTTGTCGGGGTTCAGGCGGCGCATCACGCGCACCAGCCGTTCCAGCGCCGGCTCCGCTTCCACGCGGGCGAGGATCGAGCCGCGCTGGGCGGCGATGCGGGCGCGGGAGAGATAGGATTGCACCTGCGCCTGCATGGCGTCCGCCTGCGCCCGCACCAGATCGCCATGCTGCGGCTCCAGCGTGCGGGCCTCGTTCAGAAGAACGGCGATCGGCGTCTTCAGCGAATGCGCGAGATTGCCGACCTGCATACGGGCGCGCTCCACGAGGCGGCGATTGCTGTCGATCAGCGCATTGACCTCATTGGCAAGCGGCTGGATTTCACGCGGGAATTCACCTTCGAGGCTTTCCGCCTCCCCGCCCCTGATCTTGCCGAGCGCCACGCGAGCCTGATCAAGCGGTCGCAGACTGTAGAGAATGGCAAGGCCGTTGACGACGAGACTGCCGACACCGAAAACGGCGAGCGCCAGATAAAGGCTGTTGGAGAAATCGCGCACATCGTCTTCCACGACGTTCAGATTGCCGGAGACACGGAAACGCGCGGCGCGCCCCTCGCCATCCAGCACCACTTCCGTTTCCGCCACGCGCACCTGATTGCCGGCCTCGTCGGTGACGGCATAAAAGCGCTCATAGCGGTTGTCGAAGGGCGCATCGAGAATGCTCGGCACCGGCAGGGTGGAGACGCCGAGCGACGACGACACCAGCGGCGCGGTCTGGAAATTGCCGAGCGGCTCGACAACCCAGTACCAGCCGGTATCGGGCTGCGAAAAGCGCAGATCGCCGAGCTGCGGGCTGCCGGCCAGCGTGTTCTCATTGGAAATCGTCACGGAATTGATGACGTTATAAAGCTGCGCCCTCAGAAGATCGGTGAAGCTGCGCTCCACCCCCTGCCGGTAAAGCGTCGAGATCACGACGGCGATCACCACCAGCGCCAGCACCGACCAGAGCGAGGCGAGCAGCAGAACGCGGGCGGTGAGGGAATTACTTCGCATCTGCCGGCGCTTGCATCCGGTAACCGAGACCGCGGATCGTCTCGATCAGATCAACCCCGAGCTTCTTGCGCAGACGGCCGACAAACACCTCGATGGTATTGGAATCGCGGTCGAAATCCTGATCGTACATGTGTTCGACCAGCTCCGTGCGCGAGACGACCTCACCCATGTGGTGCATCAGATACGATAGCAGCCGGAACTCGTGCGAGGTGAGCTTCAGCGTCGTGCCGTTGACGGTGGCCTTGGAAGATTTGGTGTCGAGCCGGACCGGGCCGCACACCAGTTCGGAAGAAGCATGGCCGGCGGCGCGGCGGATGAGCGCGCGCACGCGGGCAAGCACTTCTTCCACATGGAAAGGCTTCGTCACATAGTCATCGGCGCCGGCGTCGATGCCGGCGACCTTGTCGCTCCAGCGGTCGCGGGCGGTGAGGATGAGCACCGGCATGGCCTTGCCGGCCGCACGCCATTTCTCAACGACGGTGATGCCATCGAGCTGCGGCAGGCCGATATCGAGGACGATGGCGTCATAGGGCTCGGTATCGCCGAGATAATGGCCTTCCTCGCCGTCGAATGCCTGATCGACAACATAACCGGCTTCTTTCAGCGCATCGGTCAGCTGACGATTGAGATTGGCATCGTCCTCAACAACGAGAATACGCATTGTCCGCCCTTTCCTGTATCCCGGCCCGCAGGCGCGCCGCCGGTCATGCTAAATGTGTCGGATTGTTTTCCGATATTTCGGCGATGCGGGCAAGCTACATCGGCACGCGCATCGTCACCTTGCGCGGGCGTTCGCCATTGCCCTGGACGAGAACGGTGACGACACAGGACTGACCATCACCGGAAGGATAGACCGAAAGCAGCTGACCGCCGGTTTCGCGCACGACGCGAGCGACGGCTGCGCCGCAATCGCTCGCCGCCAGAATGTAATGGCCCTGCAGATCAGCCTCGGGCGCCGTGAAACCGGAAAGCCCGGCTGCAAGCGTCGCGATGATGAGAGGTGATGCCATTCTACAAACTTCCAAAAAACCGGGTGCGTCTCGAACCGTATTGTGACCGAATATGTAGCGCAAAGCGTCTGAATGGCAAATGAATGCCGCCCCCGCCGCGTGGGCGCCAGGCGGGAACGGCGTCGTGGCGGGCGCTGTCAGCGAATGGCGCTGGTCGCCGAAAGACGGCCGTAAAGTGCGACCAGGCCACCGATTCCGCCCGCAACCGTCACCAGCCCGTCCGCAAGTTCTCCTTGCAGACCGGCGGGCAGATCAAGGCCGGCGATGCTGAAAAGCGGTGCGAAAACCGCAACCAGGGCGCCCCAGATCGTGCGCGATTGATACCATGCTTTGGTACTGTCCATAGTCTCATCCTTTGCGTTGTTTTTCAGGCACATGTCAGATCGGGAGGGTGGCCTCAGCCATCACGCCCGAGGGCACCGCGCGGCCGAGCATTCGGACACGCACGGAAATGTGATCCCGCAATGCCGGGAAATCTGTGAGTTCGTCCGCTGCGGGGTAAAACCAGAAGGGTTGCGAAACCTCCGCCATGCGCCGCACGGTCTCGCCGTCCAGCACCTCGATGCGATAAAGCTCGAAGGGCTCGTCCAGCGGAATGTCGCTCGCATCCCAGCCATCGGCCTCCACCCGGCCCCGTCGTTTCCACCTGATGAAAACGCCGTCGCCGCGGCGCTCGGCGGCAAGATGCACCGGCGCGAGCGGTGTCAGCGCCCGCAGGCCGCCCTCGAAGGCAAAAGGACCGCTCGGCGCGCCCGCCATTCCGGCGGCTTCCGCAATCCAGTTCAGGCGTCGCCCGCGCTCGCTCGCGGCAAGACCGAGCGGCTGCACCGCCGCATCCAGCACCACCACCGGCGCACCTTTCGGCGCGCCTGCGGCGAGCGCGTCTTCCGTGCCGGCCAGTCCCCGCAGGAGAGAGGAGAGCCGCCAGCGCGCGGGTGCGATTTCCTCGGTTTTTGCGAAAGCGACGATCTCCCACACGCCGTTCGCCGCCCTGACGGCGAGACGGTTCTCGCCGTTCAGCACCGAAAGCTCCCCGGCCGACGATACCTCGCCGAAGGGCAGATCGACGACAAGGGTGTTTTTTCGGTCGAAGCGGCCGAAAGGGCCTGATGTCAGCGGCATTGCCAGCGCGCCGATCATCGCCGGCCGGTCCAGCAGCACGCGCTGCCGGTAACCTTCCCTGCCCGGCGACGCGGAAATGATGATTGGCCGCCAGGGCTTTGCAAGCGCCGCAATCCGCGCCGAATCCTCCGGCGCGGTGCCATCATGGTAGGGCAGATCGAGAAACAGCACTTCCGGAGCGAAACCTTCGGCCCCGCTTGTCCCGCTGCTGCGCCGTTCCTCCGCGCCGCCGGCAAAGCCCGGAAAGGCAGCGGAAAAGGCCCGCGCCTCCACCTGCCGCACCGCGCCGTCCTCGATCCGGCTGACCAGAAACCGCCCTGCCGGCACCTGCGGAAAAGCCCCTTCCGGCAGGCGGATACAATCACCCGGTTCAAGCGAGATATCGCAAGGCGGCAGAGCAAAGCGCAGGCTGCGCCGCGCCTGCCGGTTGTCGCGCAACAACGCCTCGACGGCGGCTTCCGCCGTTTCCGCAGGCAGGGCAGCGTTAAGATCAAGCCGCATCACCCGGCTGCCGGCATTGTCGATGCGGCGGGACCGTACACTTGCCTGCTCGTAGTCCAGCGCCGGGTTGAAAGACGTCAGCACGGCTTCAGCGGCGAAATCGCTGTCATGGCCGCGATTTTCCGACCAGAGCGGCTCGTCCTCCAGATCGGCCAGCACGGCAATATCCCGCACCGGTAAGACCGCCGTATTGCGGGAGCGGAAGCGCAGGGTTCCGCCATCTTCCGTCACGTCCACCTGAAACGCCGCCATCAGCGGCTCCAAGAGGTTGCGGGCCGAGGTTACGTCGCCCTGCACATAACCTCCCAGATCGCCGCTGACGGCGGAAACATCGAAGTCTGAAAAGCCGTGATCGGTGAGGATGGCGGCGATGGCATCGGCGAGCGTTGCCGTGCCCAGCCTCCCGTTCAGCCAGTGGCCGGTGCGCCAGTTCGCCCCATCGCTCCAGGCCGCGCTATTCTGCGGAAAGGCCGGAAAGGGCCGTGCATCCCAGGTCCACAGATAGACCCGGCTTGAATCGACCATCGCCGCATCGCCCTTTCCCCAATGTTCGAGATGCGCCTCCAGAAACCGTCGCTGCTGGCTGTCGGCGCGGTTGCGGCGGGAAAAATAGGGAAAAGCGTTTTCCGCCGATTTCGGATCGGGAAAGACATTGGGGCGCGTCGCGCTCTTGTCCACCGCCGGGCAGCCGAGTTCGGTGAACCAGATGGGCTTCGAGCGCGGCGCCCATGCCGTCGGCGTTGTTTTCTCCAGACCCCGCACCCGGTCGTAGTGGAGATTTCCCCACCAGTTGCGCAGGTCCTTGTAACGGAACACCCACGGCTTGCCCTTCAGCCCGTCGGTAATCGTCGTGCGCCGCCGCGCGGCGCGGTCCGCATCGCTGGCATAAAACCAGTCAAAGCCTTCCCCTGCGGTAATGGCGCGGCGGAAGGCGCTCACATCGTCCGGGCCGGTCATGCCATCCGGATTGCCCTTTGCGGCATCCTCATCGCGCCAGTCGGACAGCGGCATGTAATTGTCGATACCGACGGCGTCGATATTCGGGCTCGCCCAGAGCGGATCGAGATGGAAGAACACGTCGCCCGAACCGTCCGCCGGCTGGTGACCGAAATATTCGCTCCAGTCCGCCGCATAGGTCAGCTTCACCGCCGGCCCCAATATCGCCCGCACATCGCCAACCAGCCGCACCAGTTCCTCGACAAAGGGAAAGGCATCATTCTCGTCTCTCAGCGCCGTCAGCCCGCGCAGCTCCGAGCCGATCAGGAAAGCATCCACCCCGCCAGCCCGGGCCGCCAGCGCCGCATAATGCAGCACCATACGGCGATAGCCTTCGTCACGGTTGCAGAAGGCGGAAACCTGCGCCCTTGCGCCCGCGCTGCGATCCGCAGAGCCGGCCCTGCCGGGGGCGGGAAAGCAGGTGATGCGCCCGCGCCAGGCATAGGCGTCCTGCTCGCTTTTGCCATAGGGGTCCGGCAGACCATTGCCGATGGGAACATCCATCATTACGAAGGGGTAAAGGCACACCCGAAGGCCGCGCGCCCTGAGATCGGCTATCGCCTGCAACACGCTTTCGTCGTTCGGCGTGCCGCCATAGGCCGGGCCGCCGCCATGATGGCTGACAGGATGCGCCTCATCGCGCGACAGGCCGGCGACGGACCATGGCATGGTTTCCCCATCCCGGCCGGCCACTTCCACGCCCGGCAGAATGCGGCATTCCCCCGCCCGCATATCCGTGCCGAACCAGCTCGCCACCAGCGCCACGCTTTCAAGATTGGGGCACAGATCCAGCAACTCGTCGATCGCAGCACCCCAGTCGGTCGAAGCGGTCAGGCCGTTGCGGTTCATGATGCGGCTTTGGCCGATCCCCGTCCTTTCGGAAACCTGCGCGGTGGCGTAACCGTGCTCGGTGGCGCCCGGAATGACGGTGATGGCGCGGATGGATTTTTCCAGCCGGCCGACCGGCCGCACCACTTCGAACTGCATGAGCGGAATGCGGTTGCCGAAGCCGTCGAGCGGCAGGCGTTCGAACACCACATAGGCCAGTCCGCGAAAGGCCGGCGCATTGCCCGCCCCCTGCTTCGCCTCGATCAGCGGGTCGGGCAATTGCGTCTCGCTGCCGGGATAAAAGCGCATCTCCACGGCATTCAGGTCCAGTTCCCGCCCATCGGCCCAGACGCGCCGCACCCTTGCCGCCTCGCCCTCGCACAGGCCGATGGCAAAGCTGGCGAAATACCGAAAGGTCTCCACTTTCGGGCCGCGATTGCCCTTGCCGCCGCGCCGCTGCACCTCCACGCTCTCTTCGAAACGCGTCGCCCAGATCAGCGTGCCGCCGATCCGTGCTGCGCCGTAAAGACGGTTGATCGCCGCTCCCTCATCCGCGCCGGGAATGCGCGCGGTCGAGAGCCGCGCGCCCGTTACCGTCCGCCCGTTCGAAAGCAGCGTGCGGTCGATGGCATTGCCCGCCAGCGCCCCGGCCGCCCGGCCGATTACCGCGCCCAAAGGACCGAAAATGCCGCCGAGTGCCGCGCCCGCCGCCTGAAAAACGATTGTCGCCATGCTTGCCTCGAAAAATCAGGGATCGGGAAAACGGAAGACGCCGGCAATGCGCCGCCGCCAGCCCGGCACCAGCGCCGAACGCACCACCGCCGCCTGTTCATAGGCGTGGATGAAATGCTGCGGACCGGCCAGAATGCCGAGATGCTTGGCCGCCGCATCGGCCCGCCAGCGGAACAGCAGCAGGTCTCCCGGCCTTGCCTCTTCCAGGCCCGCCACCGCCGGAAAATGGCGTTTTGCCGCCGCCATCAGCCGGTCCTCGCCGCCGCGTTCGGCCCAATCGGGCGCATAGGGCGGCGGCAATTCCGGTTCGTGGCCGTAAAGGTCGCGCCAGATGCCGCGAATGAGGCCGAGGCAATCGCAGCCGACACCCTTCAACGAGGCCTGATGCCGATAGGGCGTGCCGATCCAGCCTTCGGCGAGCGCCAGCACTCTTTCGCCGGGATCGCTCATGAAAACAGCGCCCCGCCGTCATGGCTCTCGCCGCCCGCCGCATAGGAATAGGCGAAATCCGCCCCCGGCAGATGCGGAAAGCCCCGAAAATTCAGATGATTGGCGAATTTCGTGCGGCAGGTGGAAAAACTCTTGTCGCAGCCGGCGGTGACGGAAAACGCATCTCCCGGCAAAGGCGGCTGTTCCGGCGGCAGCCAGAAGGACAGAAGCACCCCGCCGTCACGCCGCTCCTGCCCGTCGAGATCAAACCCCTTGCCGGCGAGCGGGCCGGTCAGAAGACGCAGCTTCCCCCGGCTGAAAAAACCATCGGCAAAGGCATCGAGCCCGGAGACGAGCACGCCGCCCGAGGCATCCACCGCCGCCACGCTGCCATGCCCGGTAAAGCGGGCCAGATCGACACCGCAACGCCTGTCGCCAAGGGCGGCGTCGCAGCGCCGCCCATAGACCCTGCCCTGCGGCTGGCCGAGGCAATGGGCAAGACTGCGCAGCTCGGCGCGAAACGCCCCGCCGGCCCGCGTCACCTCGCCAATCTCTCGCCTGTTCAGCAGCACATGCTGGTCAGGCGCCTGCCAGTTGACGAGGAAAAGCTCCACCCTCGCCCCATCGAAACGCCCGGCAGCCAGATCGTCCTCCGCAATCGCCTCGCTCGAAAAACCGCCCGCCACCTCCCCGGCGCCGGCACCCAGCCCCGTTTCGCCGTCGTTATCGCTCGCAGCGAAACCGCTGGCGGCGAGGTAGGACAGACCACCGAGTGATATCGCCTCGTCATGATCGGTAAAACCGATCACCGCACCGTCCTTCAGCGTCACCTTCCAGCAATGGCATGTGGTCGTCGCATCTTGCCGGAGATGCCCGGCAAGGGCGGCAGGAATGGTTTTCATGGCAGTATTTCCATCAGCGGAATGGAGGGAATGCGGCCCGCCTCGAAAGCGGTCAGGTTCACGTCGATACGGTCGATCCCGAAGCGGACCGGCACGTCGAATTCGAAACCGGCGCGGATCGCGGCGCCGGCGGGCGGCACCCGCCCCACACGGAACACAATCATTCCGGTTACATGATCGACCGCCACATCAGCCGCTTCGACCTTTACCCCCTCGACCGAAACCATGACCGAGCCTTCGACCGGTTTCTCGATCCGCCGCACGAAGGAGCCGCCGGCATCGGCATAGGTCTTCCGCAACTGAAAACCCGCTGTCACGCCGTCGCCGGTGCCTATCTTCTGATCGGTCGCGGCGGGCGTCTCTCCCGGCGGGCATGATTTGAAATCCACCGGGTCGCAAAAACGAAAGCCGTAAAGCTCGCCGCGCCGCGCCTCGAAAAAGGCGAGCACCTCATAAAGATCGGCGACGGAGCGGATACCTGATCCGGCGTCATAGCTACGTCTGGCGTTCCTCCAGCGCTGGTTGCGGCTTTCGCGGCCATTGGACAGGTTGACGATGTCCGTCCGCCGCACCGGCCCGCCGCTCACCCCGAGCGCGAGCCGCAGCGGAAACCGCACTTCATGAAATGCCGCCATGTCGTTGTTCCTGGATTCTTTTCGATGGTCTTGAAACGTGGGAGAAGACGCGTGGGTCACAATCCGCGCTGGCCGCGCCCGACGCTGCGTGCCAGCATGGCGGCGATCTGGCCTTCGCTTTTCCGAAAGCTCGCAGCATCCGTCGCCGTCACGTTAAAAACGATCTGCGCCCCGCCGCCGCCGGACGGTGCAGCAACGCCGAGAGCGCCATCCGAACCGCGCTTCAGCGGCAGGATCGCTTCCGCACCCGCCTCGCCCATCAGGCCAAGTCCGCCGCCCATCGGAAAAAAGGCGGGACTGGAAACGACGCCGCCACCGGCAAAGGGCGTGATGCTGCGTCCCGGCACACCGCCGTCGGCAAAGGCGAACAGCGAACCGCCGCCGTTCAACAGCCCGCTGACAGTATTGCCGATCATGCCCTCAAGCGGTTTCAGACCGGCCGAGAGTGCGATGCCGGACAGCCGCTGTCCCAACCCGCGCAACACATCGTCCAGCCCCCTGCCGCCCGCCGTCGCCGCCTGCAGGGCCGAGGTCAGGGCCGCACCGAACCGCTCGGACCGGCGCTCAAGATCGCCCATCACCTCGGACAGCGCCTCCGCCTCTTCCCGGTTCTCCGCCATCAATCCTTCGCCCGCCATCGCGCTGCCTTTCTGATTCAACTGGGGAATGCAGGGTGCTGAAACAGCTCTCAAAACCGCTGCTTCAACCCACACTCTTTTAAAACCCAACTTCTTGGGTTATGGTTCTCATAGTCACGGTTCTCCGCCAGCATGGCATGCGTTTTGTCATCTACACGGCCGATCACGAGCCGCCGCATGCCCATGTTTATGGAGAGGGTGAAGCCCGTATCGACATCGTCAGCCTCGTCGTTCTCACACAGGGCGGCATGTCGGACCGGGATGTGCGGCGCGCCGTCGCCGTCATCGAGGAAAACCGGAAGCTGTTTATGGAAACCTGGAGACGACATCATGGTTGAGGTCAGCGATGCCGAACTCGCCGCCGCCAAGGAACGCTGGCAAAAAGAGCGCGCCGAGCGCCCCATTCCGGTTTCCGTGCGTTTCGAAACGGCCTCGGCCCGTGTCATCGTCGATTTCGCCAACGGCGCCTGCTTCATGTTTCCCGCGCGGGCGCTCGAAGGCTTGCAGGACGCGACCGCCGAACAGCTTGCGGATGTCGAACTACTCGGCGAGACGGGTCTGCATTGGGAAACCCTCGATGTCGACTATACGATCAGCGGCCTGATGAACGGTATTTTCGGCAGCCGCACATTCATGGAAACGCAGCGCAAGGGCGGGCAATCCCGCTCTCCGGCCAAGACGGCAGCCAGTCGGGCGAACGGCGCGAAGGGCGGCCGTCCGCGAAAAATGCCCTGACGCCGTCACCCATCCGGAAACCGCCGCATCATCGCCTCCATCGCCTGACGATCCGGGCCGCGGAGAACGGCGTTGCCGCCCGTCATCGCGAAGAATTCCCGCGGGGTCAGCCGCCAGAAGGTTTCTGAGGAGAGCCGCAGCAGGCAGAAGCCGGCATGGATCGTCGCCTCCCAGGGGAACGGGCGCGGCGTCGCTTCGCCTGCTGCGGCGCTCAAGGGTCCGGCGGCGTCTCGCCTTTCAGGCCGCCGAAGGTCGCGGTCAGAAGATCGGCGACGATGGCGGCATGGCCGGCAATGCCGCCTTCCACCGTGGCGGCGGCCACATCCTCATCGGAAAAGACGTTGCCCGCGCCGCGCAGGCCCGCGCCGATCACCCTTATCATGTCGACCGCCTTCATGCGGCCGCTCGCGAAACGTTCGGCGAGCGCGGTGAGGTCGTCGGCTGCAAAGGCGGTTTCGAGTTCGGCCAACGCACCGAGCGTCAGGCAGAGAACGCGCCTTTCGCCGTCGATCAGCGCCTCGATCTCGCCGCGATGGCGGTTCGCCCGCCCGTAACGCAAACGCTCAGCCATCACAGCGCTCCGAATGTGAGAAGACCGGCCGATTCCAGCGCGATCTCGAATTGCACCTCGCCATCGTGACGGCCGGAATATTCGAGCGCCACGATCTGGAACGGCCCGGTAACGATGCCAAAACCGGGAATGACGATCTGCCAGCCGGGAATGCTGCCCGCAAAAAATGCGCCGCGCACCAGCGCATCGCTTGCCTGATCCTTGAAGATGCCGGAGGCCGTGAGCGATGCCCGCTGCACGCCGGCGCCGGCAAGAAGCTCCCGCCAGCGCCCCGCACTTTCGGCATCCGTCACATCGACCGCCTGGGCATTGAAGGCCAGCCGCTTTGTCCTCAGCCCCGCAACGGTTGCATAGGAACCGGCATTGTCGATCTTCAGCAGCAGGTCCTTGCCCTTCTGCGCCACCATGTTGTTTCCTTTCGTCTCGATTGATGTTGCGGGGTTGCGACGGGCCTGCTACCAAAAGCGTTCCTGCACCTCGCACCCCGCGATCTCACCATGTCCGACGCTGCCCCCCTGACGTCTCGCGCGCGCCTTATCGGCGTGCTTGCGGTCGGGCAGATTGTGAGCTGGGGTAGCGGTTTCGATATGCTGGCCGTCCTCGGGCCACGGATCGGCAAGGAACTCGCCATCACCAACGGTGTGGTTTTCGCCGGCCTCACGATCATGATGACCATCAGCGCCCTGTGCGGCCCGTTGCTTGGAAGAATGCTGATGCGCCACGGCGCGGCGCCCGTGCTGGCGGCCGGTTCGGTATTCTTCGCGGCCGGCTTTGCCGTGCTCGCCCTCGCGGGCGGGGCGGTGAGCTATCTCTTCGGCTGGGCCGTGATGGGTTTTGCCGCCACCTGCGGTCTGACGACGGCGGCCCATGCGGCCGTGGTGGAACGCGTTGGCGCGGAAAGCGGCCGGCTTTTGACGCTGCTGATGCTGTTCACCGGGCTTTCGGCGGCGGTTTTCCTGCCGGTCACCACCATTGCCGATCAGCATCTCGGCTGGCGCGGCACGCTTGCCGCCTATGCCTGTCTGCAAATCTTCATCCTGCTGCCGCTCTATCTTTTCGTGCTTCCCGGCCGGCCGGCCCGAAAAGAGGCAATGCCGAAAGAAGAGACGGCGATTTCGCCCTCACCGGTCGATACGCGGCGCGCCTTCGTGCTGCTGGCCGCCATGACGACGATCAGCGCGTTCACGACCTTCGGCCTGTCACCGCTTCTGCCGCTGCTTCTGGTTCAGGCCGGCGCAACGCAATCGCTTGCGGTGCAACTGGCATCGGCACGCAGCGTCCTTGCGATTACGGCGCGCGGGCTGGATTTTCTGCTCGGGAAGCACGGAAACCCCTTCCTCACCGCCATGATCGGCTTCTGTCTGCTGCTCTTTTCCCTGCTGCTGTTGCTCGCCTTTGCCCCGGCCATGCCCGCCTTCATCGGCTTCATCGTTTTCTTCGGCTTTGGCGCCGGCGTGCTTACCGTCAGCCGGGCCGTGTTGCCGCTCGCGGTATTTTCGCCGGAAGAATATGGGCTTCAGGCCGCGCGCATCTCCCTGCCGCAGAATCTCGCCATTGCCGTGGCGCCGGTCATCTTCACCGTGGCGCTCGATCGCGGCGGCGTATCCGCCATGCTCACCATCGCCTCCGTGCTGATCGGCATTTCGTTTCTGCTGCTGATCGTTCTGTGGAAAACCGTGCGCAGGCAGGGCTCCTGAAACGGCGCTACTCCGTCACCGCCCTGAATCGCATCTCCGCGATGAAATTCCGTGTCTTCGCCTCGCGCCGCGAGCGGCTGGAAAGAAGATGCAGATTGACGAGAGAAACGCCGGCAATCGGCAGCGCCGCATCATCGAGCAGGATCTTCACCCGGTCGACGATTTCGCCGGCACCCCTGCGGCCATTGGCATCGCTCCATATCTGCAGCGACAGGAAATGCTCCTCGGCCTTTTCCGTGGCCGTCGAATAGTCCCGGCTTTCGAGATCATCGATAACGATGCACGGCAGAAGCGCGCGCGGCAGAAGCCGGTCGACGATGCCGCCGGGGATAAGCGCTGTCAGCGCTGCATCGCTACCGAGCCTTGCAAAAATTGTCTGCAGAAGCAGGTTTGCGGCGCTCATCGGCTTTCCTCCTCGCAGCGGCAGACGATGAAGCGACGCGTCTCATCCGGGTCCATCACCGCCCGGATCGCCAGAATGCGGCGGCCCTTGCGAAAGCGCATGCCGGCGGCGATGTCGCCGCGGTAAGCCAGCCAGACGCGATGGGTGATCGTCACGCCCTCGGCCGAGGCCCGTTCATGCGATGCCTCCGAAACGGGTTCGATCGCAGCCCAGAGCGAGCGCAGGAAATTCCAGCTTTCCGCAGCACCTCCCTGCCCGTCCGGCGCTTCGGTCCGCACGTCCAGTTCCAGCCGCGCCGTCAACTTGCCGGGATCGAGAAAAACAAGGTTCATGTCTCAAAGCCCAAGACGGCAGAAAGGCGCCACCAGCCGCTCGTAGCAGGCGGGAATGGCGGCGGGATGGTTTTCCGGGGCGACCGCGCCGCGAAAGGCGAACATCTGCGCCACATGCACCAGCATGGCGCGTTTCAGCGTGTCGGGCACATCCGTTCCCGCTTCGCCATAGCCGGCAATGAAATCGATCTCTATGCCATTCATCGCTCTTCCGGGGGCCGGCGGATCGCGCAGCCACAGCCTTGCCGGCCGCGCCGCGCCATCGAGCAATTTTTCCACGGCGGTGATGTCCGCCGAGCGACCCTCACCGTCAAAAACCAGTATAGTTTCGATGGCTTGCACCGGTGTCCTGCCAATCGGAATCACGCCGTTCTGCGGCCACCGGTCGAGATAAAACCGCCAGGTCTGGCGGATGAGGCAAAGCCCGGTCGTACGTTCCAGATGCTCGCGGGCGGTGCGGATGAGCGCGGCAAGAAGCGCATCCTCATCGCCGCTGTCGAGACGCAGATGCGCCTTCACCTCGGCAAGCGTCAACGGCTCCGCCTGCGGCGGATGAATGAGGGCATAGGTCATGGGGTCTCCGGAAGGAAGGTAATCGCATTAGCCAGCGGGCACCGCTTGTTTCTTCTCCCCGAGGGGGAGAAGTCCGCGGCAGCGGGATGAGGGGGCAAGGGTAGAGATATTCGGCAACGTTGCCCCCTCATCTGCCCCTTCGGGGCATCTTCTCCCCGGCGGGGAGAAGAAAGGGCGGTCAATTCACCCCGAATTTCACCAGCTTGATCGCCTCGAAATTCTGCACGCCGCCGCCCACGCGTTTGGTGGTGTAGAACAGCACGTAGGGTTTGGCCGAATAGGGATCGCGCAGGATGCGCACCCCGGTACGGTCGACGACGAGGTAGCCGGCGCGGAAATCGCCAAAGGCGATGGCGAAGCTGTTGGCCGCCACATTCGGCATGTCTTCCGCTTCCGTCACCGGAAAGCCCATCAGCGAGGCCGGCTGGCCGGCGGCGGCGGGCGGGTGCCACAGATAGGCGCCGCTGGTATCCTTGAAGCGGCGCAACGCCCCTTGCGTCTTGCGGTTCATCAGGAAGGTTCCGTTCTGGCGGTGGCCGGCCTTCAGCGCATAAACGGCATCGAGCAGCACATCCATCGGCCCGGCGGAGGCGAAACCGGCCGAAACGCCGGTCGCGACATACCCGATATTGCCCCAGCTCCAGCCATCATTGGCGACGGCGGCATAGGAGAGGAAACCCCTGGGCTTATTGACGCCATCACCGGCGATAAAGGCGGCGGCCTCCTGTTCGGCAAAGGCAATGTCGACCTCGGAGGCGATCCAGGCTTCGATATCGACTGCCGCGTCATCCAGCAGGCCCTGTGTGGCCGCCGGCATGGCGTAAAGCTCCATCGTGGGGAAGGAAAGCTCGGCAAGCTGCGGCGTTGCCGTTTGCGGACGCGCCGCCGTTTCGGAAACCCAGCCGGTCGTCATGCCGCCGGGCGAGAAGGGTTTCTTCAGCACGGCGGCGGAAACCTGCCGGACGGTCGCCAGCGCGCGGATCGGCGAAATCGCCGTCATGCGCCGGCCGATCTCGCCATCCGTCTCGTTCGGCAGCAGAAAACCGCCATCGGCCCCGGTCGAACCGGCAAAGGCCTTGGCCTCCAGATCGCGCAACGCGCCCTCCTCGCCGCGACGGATGTAGGCCTCGAAAGCGGCCTTGTGCTCTTCGGCGTCGTGGGAAAGCGCATCCTTGCGGCCAAGCGCGGGGCGCGCTTTCTTGAGCGCCAGATCGTCCATGATCCGGCGGTTGTCGTCGAGCGCCCTGTCGATGCGGTCGAGCTTGTCGCGGGTCACGACATCAGAGCCCATTTTGCGCTCGATATCGGCAAGCCGCTGGTCGTTGGTCTCACGAAAGGCCTCGAAGGCCTCCATGAACTCATCGAAGGCCGCCGTCACCGTATCGGGCACGGCCTTCACCTGCGGCGCGACGGTCATCGGGGCCGGTTTCGTCATCTGGTCTGTCATGTCGTTTCCTTGTTGGTGATTGTCCGGAAGTCAGCGTTTGGGTGTCGTGTCGAACAGCGCGCGGGCGGCGCGGCGCATGGTGCGCACCAGCTCGGTCTCGCGGTCGCGGAAGAAGCGGGCATGCTTGACGTCGGAAACGCGCGCCGAAGGCAGCATCGGGAAGGTCACGACCGAGATTTCCCAGAGGTCGGCTTCCAGGATGCGGCGGACGCCGTGGCTCGCCGGCTTGCCGGAACGCACTGTTCGGAATCCGATGGACAGCCCGTCCAGCGCGCCGGTCTTCATCAGCGAATGAACCTCGCGGGAGCGGGCGACGCCGGGGGCGAGAACGCCCTCCACATAAAGGCCGCGCTCGTCCTCGCGGATAGTGCGCCAGGCGCCGATGGGCTCGGCCGGATCGTGCTGATAGAGCATGCGGATACCGGCTGCACCCCGCTCCTCGATGGAGCGGCGGAAAGCGCCGCGCTCGATGACATCCTGACCGAGATCGACCTCGCCGAAGACGCTGGCATAACCGGAAAAGGTGCCATCGCTGGCAATGCCGCGCAGTTCCAGATTGGCGAATTTGCGCGTGGCGGGACGCGGCCCGCGATAAACGTGCATGGAAAACTCCTGCGATGTGAAGGAAGTGTCAGGCGCGCGGGCGCGCACCATAACGGTCGGCGATGCGCACCAGCACGCCCAGCCCCCACCACGCGCCCATGCTGGCGGCGGCGGAACCCGCCACCATGATTTCCCGGCCCGAAAGCGCGCCGGCGATATCGAGCTGCTGCACGATCCACAGACCGATAGGCCCGCCGAAGATCATGCCGCAGGAAACGCCGGTGATGAAACGGCTCGCGGCCTCGCGTCTGCTTTTCGGCAGGAGATAAACGAGCGACACACCCGCGCCCGCCACGGCGCCGGTGATGCGGGCGGCCCAGATGCCGGCCTCATTGGCGAATTCAGACATGGGTAATCATTCCGTTCTAGGATGTGGTTATCGGGCGGACGCACCGCGTCACACGCAGGCGTTTTTTGCGCGCCTGCGCCGGGTGATTTTGCGAATCTTCGGAAAAGCTTGGGCGGAAGAGCTCACAAAGAGAGTCCGCTTCTTCAGAAAATGATTCAGCTGACGCCGCCCGTTTCGAGAGCGCCGTTCTTTCTTCTCAGTAGCCGACCGCTTCGCGCTTTTCCTCGTCGCTCAGGAACGAGGCCGCGCCGATGCGTGCCCAGAGCGCATCGCGCTCGCCGGCAAGCCCGGCAATTTTGTCGAGATCGGGTTCGAGCCTCAGCCCAGAGCCGAAGACCGGAGAAAGCGAGCCGCAGAGCCTTGCCGCCGTGCGATAAACGAGCGGCAGGACGGTCAGGCGATAAAAGGCGCGGTTCGCCTCCTGGTAATTGGCATAAGTATTGTCGCCGGGAATGCCGATCAGCATCGGCGGCACGCCGAGCGAAAGCGCGATATCGCGCGCCGCGCCGTTGCGGGCCTCCAGAAAATCCATGTCGCGCGGCGAAAGACCCATGGCCTTCCAGTCCAGCCCGCCTTCCAGAAGCAGCGGCCGGCCGGCATTCATCGCGCCCTGATAGCCTTCCTCCAGCTCGCGCTTCAGCCGCTCATATTGTTCGGTGGAGAGATTGCCGCCCTCCTTCGGCTGATAGACAAGCGCGCCGGAGGGCCGGGCGGAATTGTCGAGCAGGCGCTTGTTCCACTGGCTTGCGGCATTGTGCAGATCGAGCGCGGCCCCTGCGGAGGCGAGCGGCGCAAAACCCGCCCGGTCATCCAGCGGGTGAAAGAGTTTCAGATGCAGCAACCCCAGCCCGTCACGCTCGGCGGCGATGCGCCGGGAGGCGCGGCCTTCGGCACGGTAATCATAGGCCACCGGCCACCCATCCGGCCCCTCGACGATGCTGACCCGGTCGGGCCGCAGAAGATGCAGCTCGCGCAGCCGCCCACCCACCGTCAGCGGCTCGATATAGGCATTTCCGGCGAGCATGAGGTGACCATAAAGCGCCTCGAAGAAATCCGGCCCGCCCATATGGGCGCCCGGTTTTAAAAGCAGCGCCAGGAGCGGATGATCGGCGAGTTCCTCTTCGCCATCATAAAGCAGCCAGCTGACGGAAGCCGAGGTCTCCGCCACCATGCGGGCAGCCCGGTGCGCGACCGGGTTCTTCATGAAGCCCTCGCGGGCAAGTGCGGCATAGGACCGGCCCGACCAGAAGGCCTGCCCGCCCTGCACGGCAACCGCCATGAAGCCATCGGCCATTTTCCGGCTTTCAGGCACGGCTCTGCCATCCGCCGGGCGCAGCCACGGCAGGGAAAAGGGAAATCGCATGGAGTTGTCCTTGTTTTGATGGCGCGCGGCGTCGAGTCCTGCGGCGTCGCCCGCGTGGGGTTTTCACCGACAGGGTAGGCCCTGAAATTTCTGACGAAGTCCTGAAAGCTCTCTTTCGTCATGCTCGGGCCTGTCCCGAGCATCTGCAACGTCTCGATTTTATTGGACGTGATCAGATCCTTGGGACAAGCCCAAGGATGACGTCGCGCGTGAGGCACCCTGTCCGCACAACGGCAATATCTCGCGCCGACTTCGGTGAAACCGGACGTTTACCGGATCGGCGCTTTCACCGCCGTATCGCTGTCGAAATCGGCGGCAACGCGGGTCTCGCGCAGCGGCTTTACCGTGCGGGTCGAAAGATCATAAGCGGGATCGGCCTTGTAAGCGGCGAGCGCCGCCTCGTTTTCGAACTCGCCATAGACGATGAAATCGACCGAATTGCCCCATTGGTCCTTCTTCACGTTTTCGCCGATTTCCAGCTTCAGCGAATGCGGTATCGCGGTGAGGCCGGAAAGCCCCCTGCGCACTGCGTCGCGGTTTTCCTCGGGAACGGTGAAGAAGACGATATGGCGGATCACGGTGTCACCTGTCATGCAGAATTCGGAGGCAGCCTTTTCGGCACCGGGTAACGGGTTATCATCTGGCCCGCCCGGGTTCAATCCGCGCCGCGACAAGCGCGTGATGAAATGCGCGCCCGTAACCGCCCACCACCCGCGCCCGGTCGCTGCCATTGATGATGGCGCGGGCGCCATCCCAATCCTCGCGCCTGTCGCTGAAGAAATCGGCGAGCCTGCGGCCGGTAAAACCGCCGCCCGCCATGCCGTAGATCAGGATCGCGGTGGCCACCTCCGCGTCCATGGCGCGCTCGGGCCGTTCGAGGAGATCGACGCCGGTCAGCGCCGACATGGCCTCGTAATTGCGCCGATGCGTCAGCTGCACGAAGCCGCGCCCCAGCCAGCTCTTACCCTCCGTGTCCGGCCGCCAATAGGGCTTGCGCACCATGGGCAGCCTGCCCGCCGCAAAGGCGCGGTCGAGCCTTGCCATCGCCTCGGCATCGCTCGCCGCCAATGTCTCGCGCACCGGCTGCATGGTCGCCGCCGTCTCGTGAAAGGCCGTAGCCAGCATATAGGCGAGCCAGCGCGGATCGCCGCCCGGCATCACCTTTTCAAATCCCGCCAGCATCGTTTTTGTGCCGGCAAGCTGGGCCGCGCGCAGGCGACCGCCGAAAATGGAAATCCGCGCCGACGCGAAGAATCGCGCCTCGTCATAGGCCATGATGGCTCCTGAAAATGATGGGCAATACGACGCCCGGTTTTTCCACATGCAGGCCGCCGGAACTAAATCGATTTGAAAAAACCTTAATCGATTTTAATCCGCGCCCCGGGGTTTTGGGGTAAAAAATTCCTTGAATTTCGGAACCTTAGCGCGCTAACTCCATTCACCGCGCAATCCTGCAGCGTTAACCATTCAAGGAGGAATGCCACCATGACAGCGACAATCCCCCAGACCGTTTATGACCGTCTCGAAAACGAGTGGCGCCAGATGCGTGAAACCGGCTCCCAGCCGAAACCGGCGCAATCCCCGAAGAAATAATATCCGCCAGACGCCCGAAATGGGCGTTGACGATGCCTCACTTTTCTTCTCCCCGGCGGGGAGAAGAAACCGGGGGCATCCGCTCGACGGGTAATTGGCTCTCCTTCGCGGGAGCCAATAATCAGCCAACTCACATCCCCCGGACTTTCGGTTCACTCACCACCATCGTCGTCAGCGCCGTGATCGCCCAGACGAGCGCATCCAGCCTGTCCGGCGAGCGTCCCGACGAAAGACCACCCGGCCCGAAATCCGTCATCTGGTCTTCCAGCTTTTCAAACCGCGCGGCGTGGCGCACCCTGCCCTGTTCATAGAGTGCGGCGACCGGCTCGGCGCGGGTGAATTTGCCGCGGCTCGCCCGCACCAGCGTCAGCGGCAGGTTGGCGTCGATGCTCTGCAGCATGGCGCGCACCATCTCGCCGCCCTGATTGACCTCCGCCACCACCCGGTCGGCCTCGTGGCGACGAAAGGCGGCAACCACGGCGCGGGCCCAGCCGGCCGGCGTTTCGCCTTCCACCGAACAATCCGCCAGCACGTTAAGACGCCCGGACATGCCGAGCCCCGCCACGACGATGCCGCAGCAGGAATGTTCACCGACGCCGGCGGGCGGATCTACCGCCACCACGATGCGCGCCAGCGGCTCATGCGCCGCTTCGATAATCGCTTCCAGATCGGCGCGTTTCCACAGCGCGCCCTCCCGCTCGTCGATCAATTCACCGCCGATTTCCTGACGCCCCAGCCGGGTGCCGCCATAGCGGTCCTGCATGGCTTTGAGAAAACCGGGCGAGAGGTTGCGCGCATTCATGGCCGTCGGCATCCGCGCCACCCGTGTCGAGGGATCGGCGAGAAGCGCCTTTAAAAGCGGAATGGGCCGCGGCGTGGTGGTCACCAGTTGCCGGGGCGTTTCACCCAGACGCAGGCCGAATTGCAGCATATCCCAGGTTTCCTGCGGATATTTCCATTTGCCCAGCTCATCCGCCCAGGCCATGTGGAATTGCGGGCCGCGCAGGCTTTCCGGGTCTTCCGAAGAAAACACCTGCGCCATCGCGCCATTCGGCCAGAGGAGCCGCCGGCGTGATACCTCGAAGGCGGGGCGATGGCGGCGGGCGATGCGGCAGATGCCGGAAATGCCGTCGATCATAACCTCGCGGGCGTCGCCCAGCGTTTCGGCCACGAGCGCGATGCGCAAATCCGACTGCTTGCCGGCGGATGCGACACGATGCACCCATTCCGCCCCGGCACGCGTCTTGCCGGAACCGCGCCCGCCGATCAGAAGCCATGTCCGCCAGTCGCCCTCCGGCGGCTGCTGCGGCAGGTTGCCGATGAAACGCCAGTCGCGCAGGAGGTTGAAGACCTGCGCCTCCAGATGGGGTCCGGTCGACATATCCGTCATGTGTCGGCTTCTGCGGAGGGGCTGCGGGCGGGATCGGCCTCCATCTTCGCGCGGCATTTCTGTTCAGCCAGTTCGTCGATGCGGTTGAGGAAATGCGCCACCGCCGCTTCGTAATCCCCGGCCTCGGTTTCGTCTTCGCCGAAAAGAGCTTCCCTTTCTTCCGCCAGCACCCGTTGCAAAGCGTCGATCCGCTCCAGCGTGCGGACGATCAGCGAGAGCTGGTCCGTCGCAGCCTTCACATCGGCGCGCGCCAGCTTGCCCGAAGCGTCCTCCGCCGTCGCCAGAAAGGCCGCTTCGCTCGCCTGGCGGAGATTGCGGTACAGGCAGAACTGCTCGCGCATCTCCTCCGTCAGCTCGTTCAGCAATTGCCGCAGGCTGCCGTTGCGCGCCGCATCTTCGGCAGCCTGCCTGTCGGCCCGCGACTTCGTCTCCGGCGCGGCTTCCGGCATGTCCTCAGTCGCATAGGCGGGCGTTTCCGGCCAGACGTCGTAGAGCGCCGGATCGCAATTGTGAGACATTGTCATGGGATTGGCCTGCGAGAGAACGATCAGTCAATGAGGAGCGCGAGCAAGGTGTAAAACACCTTGTCAGCCGCAAATCTCCGACCGTAGCCAAACACTATCAAACCACCGTCACGCTGTAAAGGATTATTTTCCTATTTTCATGATTTTTTTCCTTCCCGCAGGATTTTGCACCCTCGTCCATCACATATTACACTCCGCACCACGCGGTGAGTACAAGGGGCAAGTCAAGTTGGTGAAACAATGGGTTGAGCGGTTGTTTGCAGGTCTTTCGGCAACCGGCATCGTCTTCGGCACTATCCTGTTCTGCGCTTCGCTCACGCCCTCGCTCCTGCCGCGCACATGGCTGATGCAGGGCGTGCTGTGCGGCTTTTCCTTCGCCATCGGTTATCTGATCGGTGTCGCTTTGCACGCCATCTGGGCCTATCTGGAGCTGCCTGAACCTTCACGCCACAATGTGCGCGGCATTCGTTTTCTCATTGCGCTCGCCGCCGCCATCACGGCCATCGCGTTTTTATGGCAGGCGAAGGACTGGCAGAATTCCATCCGCGTTTTGATGGAGCTCGATCCGCTGCCAAGCGCCCACCCCACCAAGACCGGCGGCCTTGCGGTGCTGGTCGCCGCCATCCTCATCGGCGCCGGCCGGCTGTTCCAGCTTATCCGCCGGTTCTTTGCTGCGCGCAGCCGCCATTTCCTGCCACGCCGCCTTGCCAATGTGCTCGGTATCGCGGTGGCAATCATCCTCTCATGGATGCTGCTCAACGGCCTGATCTTCGATATCGGCCTCAGATTTGCCGATTCCTCGCTGAAACAGGTGGATGCGCTGATCGAGCCCGACGTGCCGCGCCCGTCCGACGCCCTCAAGACCGGCAGCAGCGCCTCGCTGATGACATGGGAATCGCTCGGGCGACGCGGGCGTGAATTCGTCGCCGAAGGCCCGGCGGCCACAGAGATATCCGCCTTCACCAATCGCCCGGCAAAGGAGCCGCTCAGGGTCTATGCGGGACTCAACTCGGCGTCGACGCCGGAAGAAAGAGCGGCCTTGGCGCTGGAGGAGCTGAAACGGGTCGGCGGTTTCGAGCGCAAGGTGCTGCTCGTCGTCATCCCCACCGGCACCGGCTGGATCGACCCGGAAGCGCTCGATACGGTCGAATATCTGCATGACGGCGATATCGCCAGCGTCGCCGTGCAATATTCCTATCTCTCGAGCTGGATCGCGCTGCTGACGGAGCCGGATTACGGTGTCGAGACGGCGCGCGCTTTGTTCGAGGCCGTCTATGGCTACTGGACCACGCTGCCGAAGGAGACGCGGCCGAAGCTCTACTTGCATGGCCTCAGCCTCGGTTCGCTCAATTCGCAGAAATCCTCCGATCTCTATGATGTGCTGTCCGACCCGTTCCAGGGCGCCTTGTGGAGCGGACCGCCCTTTTCCAGCCCGACATGGCGCATGGCCACCAATGGCCGGGTGAAGGGCACGCCGGAATGGCTGCCGCGCTTCCGCGATTCCTCCGTCATCCGCTTCGCCAACCAATATACCACCGCCCATATGCCCGATGCGAAATGGGGGCCGATGCGGATCGTCTATCTGCAATATGCCAGCGACCCGATTACCTTCTTCGAGGCCGCCTCGCTTTACCGGCGGCCGCAATGGATGGCGCATCACGGGCCTGACGTTTCCACGTCCTTCCGCTGGTTCCCGGTCGTCACCCTGCTGCAGCTCGGTCTCGATGTCGCCGCAGCCACCACCGCGCCCATCGGTTATGGCCATGTCTATGCGCCGGAACATTACATCGATGCATGGACGGAAGTAACCGCGCCAAGCGGCTGGAACCCCGAGGAGATCCAGCGGCTGAAGATGTTCTTCAAGGCCCGCCGCGGCTCCACCGATCCGGCGTGAGCGCGGCGGGCTCGCTTTGAGCCTCAGCCCTTCAGCCTGTCCAGATTGTCGGCGATATAGGTCTCCAGTGAACGCGGCGCATGGCCGGTCAGCGTTTCGACATCGCCGGTCACCACCGCTGTCCAGCCTTCACGCACGGGATAAAAGATCGAAGCGAGGAAGGAGGCATAGTCCTGCGGCACGCCCGCACCGGTGAGGATGCCGATGAAGACCTCGTCCGAAACGGCGGCGTAAGAAACCGGCTTGCCGATCGCCTGCGATATCAGCGCGGCCGCTTCGCCGTAACCGAAGGCCTTCGGACCCGTCAGGTTGAAAGCCTTGCCGTTAAAGGCGTCAGAGGTCAGGGCGGCGGCGGCGCTGTCGGCAATATCGCGGACGTCGATGAAGCTCGACTTGCCCTCGCCGGCCGGCACGGCGATCTGGCCGTGATCGATGCCGGCCTTCCAGTAGCTGTGGAAATTATCGGCAAACCAGTTGGGGCGCAGGATGACGTAAGGCGTACCCGAAGCGATGATCTTCAGCTCGATCTGGCGATAGGGAATGGAATCGTCGGCATCGACGCCGAGGACGCTGAGGAAGACGATCTTCACCTTGCGGCGCGCGGCCTCTTCGACAACGGGCGTCAATGCATCGATGGCATCGAGACGCCCGCCCGCCAGAATGAGAAACAGACGGTCAACGCCGTCGAAGGCATGCGCATAAGTCGATGCGTCCGTATAATCGAAACGCACGCCTTCCGCGCCGTCCGTGGCGTTGCCGCTACGGGAGGCGGCCTTCACGCTTTCGCCCTTCGAAAGGAGCGCTTTCACCAGCGGCGTGCCGATCGTGCCGGTGGAACCGATTACGAGTATCTTGCCTGTCATCTCAAATCTCCGTAGTATCTAATGGAAACCATGTTTCGAAAACACAGGTACTGCGTTTGCGAAATCATGAAAAGAGAGCACTTTTCGGTTATCTGGTTTCCTTTCGGAAACCGGCTTTCCCCCGAAAGATGCCCTGAAACAACGGAGCCAGACCATGGAACGCATCTATGACGTCTATGAAGACCGCTGCCCCACCCGCATGGTGCTGGACAGGATCGCCGACAAATGGGCGCTGCTGATCCTCGACCGGCTGCGAGTGGAAGCGGTGCGCTTCAATTTGCTGCGGCGGGAGATCAAGGGCATTTCGCAGAAGGTCCTGTCGCAGACGCTCAAGAAGCTCGAGCGCGACGGGCTGATTTCGAGGCAGGTGTTCCCGACCGTGCCGGTGACGGTCGAATATTCGCTGACGCCGCTGGGGCGGACGCTGACCGACACGGTGGCGGCGCTTGCCCATTGGGCGGAGGGAAATATCGACGCGGTGATGGCGGCGCAGAGAGCTTATGACGAGAGGGCGGTGGTTTAGAGGGTCTTCGCGCCCGCGTAGCGACGGAAGCATGGGAGCGGCAAACTCCTTTACTGCTTCGTTTTGCAGACCATCGCTTCCGTCATACCGGACTTGATCCGGTATCCAGCCAGCCCAAGTCCTTGGGCTGAAAAGACTCTATTCGCCGCGCAGACGCGCGTCGGCTGGATGCCGGATCAAGTCCGGCATGACGGAAGTGGGTTTCGCGTATCTTCCACTCCCTCAAACGCTCCTACCGCGAAATCCGCGTCGACAGAATGATTGACGACAGCGTGCGCTCCACGCCGTCAAGCGCGCCGATGCGATCGATCAACCGGTCGAGATCGAGGATCGAAGGCGCGGCCAGAATGGCGATGAGGTCGAAGGTGCCGCTCACCGAATGCAGCGTCGTCACCTCCTTGATGGCGGCAAGGGCCGCCGTGACACCGGGCAGCGCCTTCGGCCCGATGGTAATCAGCACATGGGCGCGCACCAGCCCGGAAAGATAGCTTTCCGAAAGCCTGAGGCCATAACCCGAAATCACCCCGTCCGCCTCCAGCCGCTCGATGCGGGCCTGCACCGTGGTGCGCGAAAGGCCGAGTTTGCGCGCCAGCTCCGCCACCGGCATGCGGGCATTTTCGGAAAGCAGGGCAAGCAGCGCCCGGTCCTTGTCGGCAATCGTCATAGTGACCAATCCTGTCGTCTTATTGCCTAATATTAACCCGCTATCCGCACATAGTGAAGCTGCGAATCGTCAATGAAAACTGGCATTCTGTTCTTGAAGCGCATCCGCGCTGACACATTTGCATTCACTGCGGGGAACAAAAACATGAAAAACATTGTCGTCATCGGCGCGGGCAATATCGGTTCGGCCATCGCTTGGATGCTGGCCGCCACCGGCGATTATCGCATCACCGTCGCAGACCGTTCGGCCGATCAGCTGGCCAATGTGCCGGCGCATGAACGGGTCGATACCGAAATCGTCGACATTACCGACCGTCCCGCTCTGGAAGCACTGCTGAAAGGCAAATTCGCCGTTCTATCCGCCGCCCCCTTCCACCTGACGGCGGGCATTGCCGAAGCGGCCGTTGCGGTCGGCACGCATTATCTCGATCTCACCGAAGACGTCGAATCCACCCGCAAGGTCAAGGCTCTCGCGGAAACGGCCGGGACGGCGCTCATTCCGCAATGCGGCCTCGCCCCCGGCTTCATCTCCATCGTCGCTGCCGATCTTGCCGCCAAGTTCGACAAGCTGGACAGCGTGAGGATGCGCGTCGGCGCTCTGCCGCAATATCCGTCCAATGCGCTCAACTACAACCTCACCTGGAGCACGGACGGGCTGATCAACGAATATATCGAGCCCTGCGAAGCGATCGTCGAAGGCCGCCTTACAGCCGTTCCGGCTCTGGAAGAGCGCGAGGAATTTTCGCTCGACGGCGTCACCTATGAGGCGTTCAATACCTCGGGCGGCCTCGGCACGCTCTGCGCCACGCTGGAAGGCAAGGTGCGGACGATGAATTACCGCACCATCCGTTACCCCGGCCATGTCGCGATCATGAAGGCGCTGCTGAACGACCTCAACCTGCGCAATCGCCGCGATGTGCTGAAGGATCTGTTCGAAAACGCCCTGCCCGGCACCATGCAGGATGTGGTCATCGTCTTCGTCACCGTCTGCGGCACCCGCAACGGCCGTTTCCTGCAGGAAACCTATGCCAACAAGGTCTATGCCGGCCCGGTTTCCGGCCGCATGATGAGCGCCATCCAGATCACCACCGCCGCCGGCATCTGCACGGTTCTCGATCTGCTCGCCGAAGGCACCCTGCCGCAGAAGGGCTTCGTGCGACAGGAGGAAGTGGCGCTATCGAAATTCCTCGAAAATCGGTTCGGCCACTATTATGGCGCGCATGAGCCGCTGGCGCGGGTTGGGTGAGAAAGAACAACCGGGCGAGAGAACATCTCCTCCCATTCCTCCGTCATACCGGCCTCGAGCCGGTATCCAGCCAGCCCAAGTCCTTGGGCTGACAAAGCTTTTCTCGCCGCGCAGACGCGCGGCGGCTGGATGCCGGATCAAGTCCGGCATGACGGCGAGGATTGACGAACCCGTTACGTCCCGCAAAAGGTCCTGAACACCCGCTCATGGCTCATCGGCGGCTGCATATAGACGAAGTTGTCAGGCCGCTCCTCGAAAGGCGTGGCGATTGCCCTCAGCATGGCGTGGAAGGGCTCAAAATCCCCCTCTTCCACCGCCGCCTCTATCAGTTCCTCGATGCGGTGGTTGCGCGGGATGATGGCGGGATTGACGGAGAGCATCGCCGCTGATCGTTCGGAATCGGAAATCCCCTCGCGACCGGCTCTTTCCCGCCAGCGCGCCAGAAATTCGTCTGCCCCCGCAATATCGATGAACATGCCGCGAAACGGCTCGGCATCGCCATTGGCCGCATGGGAAAGACGCCGGAAGGTGAGCGTATAATCCGCCTCCGATGCCTGCATCAGCGCCAGCAGCGCCTGCACCAGATCGATGTCGCCCTCTTCCTCCGTCGTCAGGCCAAGCTTTTCGCGCATGCCGGCAAGCCAGCGTTTGGGAAAGGCGGCGGCGAAATCGGCGAGAACGGCATTGGCGAGTTCGGCGGCTTTTTCCACCTGCGGATCGAGCAGCGGCAACAGGCATTCCGCCAGCCTTGCAATGTTCCATTGCGCGATGCCCGGCTGGTTGTTGAAGGCATAACGGCCCTGTGCATCGATGGAGGAAAAGACCTTGTTCGGATGATATTCGTCAAGAAAGGCGCAGGGGCCGAAATCGATGGTTTCGCCTGACACCGCCATATTGTCGGTATTCATCACGCCATGGATGAAGCCCACCATCATCCAGCGGGCAATGAGTTCGCATTGCCGTTGCGCTATGCCTTGCAGCAGGGCGAGATAAGGATTGTCTGCCTCTTTCGCCTCGGGATAATGACGGTCGATCACATAGTCCGCGAGGTTTCTGATCCCTTCCTCATCCTCGCGCGCCGCGAAGAACTGGAAGGTGCCGACCCGGATATGGCTTGCCGCCACGCGGGTGAAGACGCCGCCCGGCAGGCCGACTTCGCGCTGCACCCTTTCGCCGGAGAGGACAGCCGCCAGCGCCCGCGTGGCAGGAATGCCGAGCGCAAACATCGCCTCCGATATGATATATTCGCGCAGCACCGGGCCAAGGGCCGCGCGCCCGTCGCCCCGGCGGGAAAACGGCGTCGGGCCGGAGCCCTTGAGCTGGATATCGCGGCGCTTGCCGTTCCTGTCGATCACCTCGCCGAGCAGAATGGCGCGGCCATCGCCGAGCTGCGGCACGAAACCGCCAAACTGGTGGCCGGCATAGGCCATGGCCAGCGGCTCGGCCCCCTGCGGCACGACATTGCCGGAAAAGATCGCCGCCAGCCTTTCATCGTCAAGGCCGGCCACATCGAGAAGGAGTTCATCGGCCAGCCCACGATTGAAGGCGATGAGCCGCGGCGCCTTGACCGGCGTCGGCAGCACGGCGGCGCTGAACCGTTCCGGCAGGCGGGCATAGGAATTGTCGAATTTCATCACGGGTAAACTCCCTGCTTTGCCCCTATATGGGGCCGGAAGGCGGCGGATGCGAGCGATAAATGCCCAACCTGCGCGATCGCCTCATTCAATTTTGCGCAATGAACTTTCCCGCGCCATCATCGTTCCTATGCTTGACCCGCAGAATGCCGAAGGAAAGGAAAAGCAATGAGCGTCGTTGAAGCCGTAGCCGAGCCGGAAAGCGCCATCCGCACCATTCACACCGATCTGCCCGTCAACGCCACCTTCCATGTCTGGCTGAAGGCGAAGAAAGATGCTGAGCCGGGTGCCGTCTCCTTTTCCAATCAGAATGGAAAATTCGCTGAGGTTTCAAGCGTCAACACGGAAGAGTTCGGTTTTCGAATCTATCAGGTTTTCGGCGGCGGCCATGTGGAGCTGAGTTACGACACGGTCACGACCGCAGTTTCCGTCATCTACTGGTTCACGGCGTCGGATGTGCTCGAAACCGGCATCACCGTCGTCCATACCAAGCCGGACAATGCCGCACCGGAGCTTCCCGGCAGCTATCACTTCCGCCCGCCCTTCGGCTGGATGAACGACCCGAACGGTTTCGGTCGTTTCGAGGGGCGGCCGCATCTGTTTTATCAGCATTATTCGCACGGGCTGCGCTGGAACACCATGCATTGGGGCCATGCCGTCTCGTCGGATTATCTGCGCTGGCGGCATCTGCCGATCTTCCTTTTCCCTTCCGAGGACCTAACAACCCGGCCAGACAAGCGCGGCGGCGCCTATTCCGGCTCCACCATTCCGCTGGTGGAAGGCACGGGCATCCGCGTCTTCTTCACCGAACAGGTGCAGGACCGCATTCCCGAACAGCAGATACAGCTCACCGCCACCTCCTCCGATCTCATCATGGCCGGGCAGGCCGAAGTCATTCTGGGTACTCGCCCGGACGGACAGGGGCTGACGCCGGATTTCCGCGACCCCTATGTTTTCCGCGGCCCTGATGGTCTTTGGAAAATGGTGCTCGGCAGCCAGAGCGATGGCGGCGGCGTCATCCTGCTTTACGAGACGCTGGACCCCACCGCCGCATCGGGCTGGACCTATGTGGGCAAGCTGTGGGTGGAAACGCGTTATAAAACCACGGCCATCGAATGCCCCTGCCTGCTGCCGCTCGATGGACCTGCCAATGCCCGTTCCACCCGCTGGGTGCTGGTCTATGGGCTGATGCATTCGGAAGACCCGGAAACCGGCCGCAAGAACCTGACGATGGCCGATGTCGGCTGGTTCGACGGCAAGGTCTTCACCAAGGAATCCGGGCAGGAGCTGGATTTCGGTACCGATAATTACGCCTTCCAGGCCTTTCTGGATGGCGACAGCATCATCGGCATGGGCTGGCTGGCCAATTGGGCGGATGCCAATCCGGAGATCGATTTCCCCACCTCCATGACGCTGCCGCGCCGGATTCATTATGCAAACGGCGAGCTTCTGACCCCGCCCATCGGTGCGGCGGAAAGCCTGCGCAGCCATATTCTCGACCGCACGCGGCTGGCCGCCGGCGAACGCGTTACCTTCATCAGCGGGGCGGTGGAAATATTGTTCGAGCTCGCCTCACCCGGCGCGCCCTTCGAACTGGTGCTCGATCATCCGGCGGTCCGGCTGGGCGTCGTTTCCGATGAAACGGGCCTGTGGATCCGCCACGAGGACGGGCGAGACGGCCCCTCGCCGCATTATATCGCCAAAGGAGCGAGGGCATCCCGCATCCGCATCTTTCTTGATTACGGCTCCATCGAAGTCTTCGCCAATCGCGGCCGATATGTGGGCACCAAGCGCCTCGAAGGTTTCGAACCGGTACGCTCGGCGCTGCTGAAGGCCGCACCCGGCGCGGTGGTGCATGCCACCAGCTGGGCGCTGAAACCGTGAGGAACCTTTTGACGGATTGGGCGGTTGATAGACCGAAACCGCCCATTCCACGGATAAGGAGAAACGGCATGACCAAAATCCGCGACACCAGCGATCCGATCCTGTTTCCCACCGAAGCCAATGAAAACAAGGCCGAGAAAAAACGCGCCGGCAAGGGCATCGTCGTCATTATCGGCGCGATCGCGATCATGGCCTTCGTCGTCTATCTGGCGGCGATCACCATCGCCACCACTCAGTCCTGACGGTGGCGGAAGAGCCGTCTTTCGCCCCGCAAGCCGCTGGCGGTCATGATCGCCAGCAGCGATACGACCACACCCAGCCCATAGAGGTAAACCATCGGCATCGTCACATCCGCCCGCTCGATCTGCCCTACCAGATCGGTCGCAGCGGCGACGGTGCCGCTGGCGCCCGCACCGGCGGCGGCGCCCAGCGTCGCGACTGTCGGCAGCAGCGCACCCGTCATCTTGCGCTCCTCTTCCGGCGCGGCCTCCATGGCGGCCTGGCTGATGCCGGCCCATGACATGCCGAAGGCAGAGCCTATCAGAATTTGCCCGACGAGCATTTCTCCCCAGTTGCCGGTCGCAAGCCCGAGCCCCAGCAGCGCGCAGCCCGGCACCATCTGGTAAGGGCCGTAATGCAGGCAAATCTCCCGAAGGCGGGCAGAACGCAGGCTGCCGATCAGCATCGCCACGAAGCTCCAGGCAAGCGGCATCGTCACAACGATGAAACCGGCAAAGGTCGGTTCATGCCGCCAGAGATTGATGGCGACATAAGCGAGATAGACGCTGCCCAGCGCATGGGCGTAGGACATCAGGAACAGCACCCAGAAACCGCTGCCGAGCACCGTCTTCAGCCGAAAGGAATCCTTCGGGAAAAGACCGATTGAAGGCCGGATGCCCGCACGCAGCGAAGCCCACAGCATCGCCGCGCCCACCAGCAGCGAAAGGGCGCGCAGGCTCGCATCCTCGAAGGCGGAAGGCGCGGAAAACGCCAGGGCGCCGACAAGGCAAAGAGCCAACGGCACCAGCGGTTTGCGCGTCGCCGCCACCGGCCGCTCGGCGGAGACGGCAATGGTGGTATAGGCAAGAAGCAGCAGAATCAGCGGCGCCGACAGCAGGAAAGTGGCGCGCCAGGAGATATGTTCGGTCGCGAAACCGCCGGTCAGCGGGCCGATGAAGGAGGCGACCGCCCAGATCGCCGCCTCGATGGCGAAGACCTTCGGCAGCAGGCCGGAGCGGAAGCCGGCGGGAATGAGGCTGTAGCACACGGCGACGATCAGCCCGTCGGCCAGCCCCTGCAGGGCACGGCCGACGACGACCCACAAAAAGTCACCGGCGATTGCCGAGAGGACCGAACCGAGCGAAAAGATCAGGCAGCAGAGAAGCAAAACGGCGCGTGCGCCAAAACGCTCGCGAAACAGGACGGCGGTGACGCCGCCCGCCACGGAACCGACGAAATAGAGACTATAGGCCCAGCTATAAAAGGTAGCGCCGCCAATTTCGTTGACGGCCACGGGCAAGGCCGTCACCACCGCGAACTGGTTGAAAGCGTGCAGGCCGATACCGGAGGAAATGACGGTCAGAAGCGAGAGATTCGCCCCGCTCAGCAATTCGCTCCAGCCGTTTTTCTCCGTCATTTCCATACTCGACAAAGCCGTATCCTTTCCATTTTTTCGGGTACGGCGGGCAAACTAGAACCTCAAGCGCCATTGAGGTCAAGACGGCTTTTTCACGCAATCCGGCCTGACGGAATTCAGTGACGGAATTCAACGGCGGCAGGAACCCTTCGCGCCTCCGGGCCGTTTGTGGAGTGAACGGACAGAAAGGACACCGTCATGGACCGCGAGAAAATCCTGCCCCGCAACGAAGACGCCATGGACGAGGACCTGCTCGATCTCGATATGGACGCCCTTCCCGCCAAGGGAGAAATTCCGCAATCCATCGAACAGGAAATCGAGGAAGAAGAGGCAGAGAGCGAGGACGATCCCTATCAGGAAAGCGACGAGGCCCTGCCCGACGATGCCGAGGAACGAGTGATCGACCGCAACCCTTCGCGGGAAGGCGGGGCTTTCGACGAGGTTTAGGGAAGATTCGGCGCGCGACGGGACAGGCGCGTGAGCATATGGCGCAGATGATCCTGCCCGCCGAAAAAAACCGCGAGAATACGCACGGTCTTTTCACCCTCATCGACATCCAAATAAAAGACAGCCTGATTTTTCGTTACCCGGCGAAGGGCGGGCAATATTTCGGGCAATAATGTCCCCTGAAAAGGCGCTTTGTGAAGCGCTTCCATATCCGCTTCAATTGACCCGACGCGTCGCGCAGCGCGCGCAAAAGCCCCCGGCAAGGCGTCGCCAAGGTCGAGATAGGACTGGATGAGATGATCGAGAATGAGGCCGAGGTCCTGATCCGTCTGTGTCGAGCGCAGGACCTTAAAGGCCATAACCGGTCTTCTTGGCTGCGATCATCGCTGCCGTTCTTTGTTTGCCCTCTTCCACGGCGACGAAGTCGCCCTGCCGTCGCTCGACCAGCAAGTCACGAAGCGCGGCAAGTTCGGCGTCCTTCGTTTCCGTTTCCTGCCGAAGCAGTTCCAGCCCTCGCTGGACGACGGCACTGAGGCTGGCATAACGCCCTTCCTCCACCAGCCTGCGGGCGAAGCTATCCTGTTGATCGGAGATGGAAACTGACGCCTTGACGGACACTGTGGCACTCCCGGTTCAAAAGAGCTACTACTCAGTAGCATATTTCGCCCATTGTTCCAATGGGTGTTCTCAGGCGGGATCGATCATGCTGATGACACGAGCGGCGATTTCGTCCATCGTCGCATCGTCAAGGGTTTCGATATATTTCGCTTTTTTCTGGGCGACACGGGCAACAATGTCCATGCTTCTCACCTGGTTGCATAGTGCGACACCCGTTGTCCTGTGGGCCGATATGTTCACGGCAAGCCCGGCCCTGCGTGTGAATGCTCCGCCCGTCGTCACGTGAACGACAAGGCACAGTCCAACCGCATTGATTTCTCTGGGCGTGATGACGATACAACGATGCTCGTCCCTGATTTCGCTGCCAATGACAGGGTTGAGGTCGACCAGATAAACGTCGCCACGTTTTGGAACCTGGCTGCGGACCATCAAAGGGCTTCTTTACCAACTGGCGGCGCTTCGTCCCATTCCCGCGCGCTGGCATTGAGGGCGGCGACTTCATCCGCACCCTCCAGCAGTTCGGCAAGCGTGAAGCGCTTTTTTTCCTGCCGAACCGGGCTGGCGACCAGCGCGCCGTTATCGACCTCGAGTGTCAGTTGCTCACCGATTTCCAGCCCCAGCATCTTCAAAAGAGCGGGCGGGATGGTCATCACCGCCGCACCGCCCTGACGTCTTATTCTCGTCGTTACGGTCATCCGTCTACGCTCCATTTTGTGCAACATATGTAGCACATTTTTGGACCTGTGCAAACGGAAGCCGTCTCTCAGACCGCCCGTTCCGGCGAATAACCGGCTTCGCGAATCGCCGCTTCCGCAGTTGCGGCATCGCCCGTAACCGTCAGCCTGTGGGCATCGAGGTCGATGCTGACGGATGCGCCGGGAAGAGCCTCCGTGAGAGCGCCGCGCAGCGTCTTTTCGCAATGGCCGCAGGTCATGTCCGGAATGAGGAAGGTGGTTGCACTCATGGTTTTCTCCTTATCGCCGGTCGTGATGTTCTCGCACCGGCTGTCATTAAAGGTCAGTGGGTTCGCGCGGGTCTGGCGTCGGTCTTGTCCGCGCCCGCGAGATCGTCGAGGATGGGGCAGTCGGGCCGGTGGTCGCCGCCGCAGCAATGGGCGAGATGGGAGAGCGTCTTCACCATGCTCTTCATCTCCGCGATTTTCTGTTCGAGATCGGCGATATGGACGAGCGCGATTTCCTTGACCGCCGAACTTTCGCGGGTCTTGTCCTGCCAGAGTTTCAGCAGCGTCTCGGTTTCTTCCAGCGAGAAACCGAGCGTGCGCGCCCGCTTGATGAAGCGTAGATTGTGCACGTCCTGCTCGCCATAGACCCGGTAATTATTGCCGGTGCGGGCGGCCGGCGTGATGAGGCCGATCTGCTCGTAATAACGGATCATCTTGGCGGAAACGCCCGATGCTTCCGATGCCTGGCCGATATTCATGACGTCACCTCCCGATGGGCCACCTTCGCCCGTTTCAACCGCAGCGCATTGGCGAGAACGAAGACGCTGGAGAGCGCCATGGCGCCCGCGCCGATCATCGGCGACAGCGTGATGCCGAAGGCCGGATAGAGCACGCCCGCCGCAACCGGTATCAGCGCCACATTATAACCGAAAGCCCAGAACAGGTTTTCCTTGATGTTGCGAATGGTCGCCCGGCTCATTTCGATGGCGTTGACTGCGCCGAGAAGATCGCCGCCGACCAGCACCACATCGGCGCTTTCGATGGCGACATCCGTTCCCGTGCCGACGGCGATGCCGATATCGGCCTCGGCCAGCGCCGGCGCATCGTTGATCCCGTCGCCCACGAAGGCCAGCACCTTGCCGCCTGCGCGCATCTCGTGGATCGCCTTCACCTTGCCCTCGGGCAGCACTTCGGCCACCACGCGGGAAATGCCGACCTGCCGGGCTATTGCATTCGCCGTGCGTTCATTGTCGCCCGTCACCATCGCCACTTCGATGCCCATGGCCTGCAACGCCCTGATGGCAGTCACACTCGAGGGTTTCAGCGGATCGGCAACCGCAATCGCGGCCGCCAGCCTGCCGTCGATGGCGGCGTAAAGCGGCGTCTTGCCCTCGTCACCCAGCCTTGCGGCGGCCTCAGCGAAGATATCCACGGAATGGCCGAGCTTCGCCATGTAACGATCCGCACCGACCTCCACCCTGCGGCCATTGACGGTGGCGGCGATGCCGTAACCCGTCACGCTTTCGAAGTTTTCGACGGTCGCAGGTTCGAGTCCTGCAGGGGTCGCAAGCTTCTTTTCTTCCGCAGCCCGGACGATGGCTTCGGCAATCGGATGTTCCGAGCGGCCCTCGACGGCGGCGACGAGCGCCAGAACCTCGTCATCGGCAAAACCTTCCGCAACCACCAGATCGGTCAGTTCAGGGCGGCCCTTGGTGACAGTGCCGGTCTTGTCGACCACGACGATCTCAGCCGAGCGCAGCTCCTGCAGGGCCTGTCCCTTGCGGAACAGCACGCCAAGCTCCGCCGCCCGGCCGGTGCCGACCATGATGGATGTCGGCGTGGCGAGACCCATGGCGCAGGGGCACGCAATGATGAGCACCGCGACCGCATTGACCAGCGCGAAAGTATAGGCAGGTTCGGGACCGAAGATCGCCCAGACGATGAAGGTCAGCACAGCGATTGCTATAACAACGGGCACGAAAAGCGCAGTGACGCGGTCCACCAGCAGCTGGATCGGCAGCTTGGACCCTTGCGCCTCCTCCACCATGCGGATGATCTGCGACAGCATGGTATCCGCGCCGACCTTGGTTGCCTTGAACTTGAAGGCGCCTGTCTTGTTGATGGTGCCACCGACAACCGCTGCGCCGACCGTCTTTTCCACCGGCACCGGTTCGCCGGAGATCATGGATTCATCGACATAGGAGGAGCCTTCGACGACTTCGCCATCCACCGCCAGCCTTTCGCCGGGACGGATGACGACGATATCTCCAGCCACCAGGTCTTCGGGGGAAATATCGATGGTAGCGCCGTCGCGCTCCACCCGCGCGGTCTTCGCCTGCAGGCTCATCAGCTTGCGTATTGCGTCTCCCGTGCGTCCGCTGGCGCGGGCTTCGAGAAGCCGCCCGGTCAGGATCAGCGTGACGATGACGGTTGCGGCTTCATAATAGACGAACTGCGCCTCATCCGGCAGTAGGTCGGGCGCGAAGGTGACGACGACCGAATAGAGATAGGCCGCCGTGACGCCCAGTGCCACCAGCGAGTTCATTTCCGGCGCGCCGCGCAGCAGGGCCGGAAAACCGGTCTTCAGGAAACGCAGGCCCGGCCCGAAAATCACCGCCGTCGCCAGCGCGAAATAGATGTAATAGAGGTTCTGCGTGTCGATGATGCCCATCAGCCAGTGATGCATCGGCTCATAGAGATGGCCGCCCATTTCCAGCACGAAAAGCGGTGCGGTCAGGATCGCGGCAATCGTCAGGTCGCGCTTCAGCGCGCCTTCTTCGCCCGCATGCTGCATATGGTCATGGCCGCCGGCCTCGCCCGCCGCCATCTGGCCGTGGCCCTGATGATGTCCGTGGTGATGGCCGTGACCGTTGTGGGCGGAATGGTCGTGCGGCGCCGGCGTCTTCAGCGCAAAACCGGCAAGCTTTGCCGTTTCCACAAGCGCATCCCGTTCACGCCGGCCGCCAATCGTTTCCACGGAGGCCCTGCCGGAGGCCGCATCGACCTTGACGGCGACTGTGGTGGCGACCGCTTCCAGAACGGCCTTCAGCCGCTCCACCTCCGCCTCGCCCCGCAAGCCTTCCACCGCAAATTCGTGACGCTCCGGCGCGATATCGTAACCGACCTTCTTGATGGCGGCGCCAAGCGTTCTGGCCGAAAAACCCTCGGCCGGCTCGACGGTGAGCTTCTTCGTGGCGAAGTTCACGGAACTCGACATGACACCCGGCACTTTGGCCGCGGCCGTTTCCACCCGGCGCACGCAGGAAGCGCAGGTCATGCCTTCCACGGGAATGGAAACCGGTTCATGTCGATGGGCGTGTTTGACTGTCTCGTTCATGGGAAATCCCCTTTCGAGACCCTATGTAGAGATTCCCATGATGGGAAGGTCAAGGGAAGCGGAAACTTTTTGTTGAACACACAATCGTGAGTGCGACCCCCGCTGCAAAATATGATGTTCGCCGCGATCATACGACCTGTAGACCCGCTACCGGGCGAGGCCTGCCAAGCGCGTTCGGAGGGCGACACGTCTCGCCAGATAAACCGTGGCGCCGCCGCATTCGGGATCGTTGACGACATGATCGAGAAGCCGGAAACCGTGCGCGGCAAGCAGGCTTTCATATTCATCGCGTGCGAGGCTCGCATGATAAAGCGGGCGGTCCTGAAAGGTGCCGATCGCCTCCCCGTGATCCGTTCCGGCCGTGAACATCAACGCCGCGCCGTCATTGGCATGCTGGTGGAAAATGCCGAACATGCGGCGCTGATCCTCCACCGTCAGATGGAAAAAACTGTGCCACGCGATCAACCCGTCGAAGCGGCGGCCGAGGGCCAGCTTTCGCATATCCGCAACCGTCCAGAGGTTCCCGGGAAATCTCTTCCGGCAAAGCTCGACCAGCGGCAGGGACGCATCGATGCCCGTGACATCGTAACCGCTGGCGATGAAGTAGCCGGCGATCGGCTCACCGGAACCGCAGCCAATATCGAGAATGGACGCGCCCTTCGGCAAGAGCGAGATGAACCTGTCGAGCCAGGGTTTTTCGACAAGGGAGCGTCCACGCTGCTTGTCGAAATCGGCCCCGTGTTCGGTATAGAGCCCGATGACATCGCAGGAGGCATTCGACATTTCCGGTCGTCCTTTCCCAAGTTCAGAATAGCACCGTTGCCTGTTCATCGAACATTGAAACTGATGCTCATTTGAGCTACATACAGCATTACCCAAAGGAGGTCGATCATGACCGCAAATGCTTATGTGAGAGCGCGCATCGATCAGGCGCTCAAGGATGACGCGACTGCCGTGCTCGACAGTCTGGGACTGACTGTTTCCGATGTCATGCGAATGATGCTGACGCGCATTGCCCGAGAAAAAGCACTCCCGATAGAACTGACGCAGCCGAATACTGAAACGCTCGCCGCAATTGAAGAAGCGCGCGCCATCGCGGCAGCCAGGCGCAATCGTTTCGGGACGGCGGAAGCCATGTTTGACGCCCTTAATGGTAACAAACGGTGACGGATAAAAAAGGTCGTGGAAAAGACGCAGCATCGAAACGAACGGTGCTGCCGCGCAGTTCGGATTTCACGAGGCAATTTATCAAGGACTGGCAACGGCTGAGCAATTCCGGGCGTTATCACATGGTGAAACTGAAGGAGATCATGCTCCTTCTCATCGCCGGCGAAGCGCCATTACCGGCGCAGTTTCGTGACCATGAACTGACCGGAGAATGGCACGATCATCGCGAATGCCATGTCGGCGGGGACTTTCTGTTGATCTATAAACTTGATGAGAAACAGAACCTTCTCATCTTCACCCGCGCAGGAACGCACGCCGAGCTTTTCAGGTAAACGCGCAATCCGAAAGATATTGAGGTCGATCTCGTTACCGATGCACGGCCAGCCGGGGAATATCGCGCAGGAAGGCGTCGCGCACGGCGGGGCCGAGCGGCTCGTCGGACGGTTTGTCGGAAACGCGCAGTCTCGCAAAAACGATGTGCTGGCCTTCGCGCTCTGCCCAGCCGACGAACCAGCCGAAGGGGCGGTTTCGGTCGGGATTGCCCTTTTCGTCGCGCATGTAGCCGGTGCCGGTCTTGCCGTGCACGGCCCAGCTTTCCGGCGCATCGAAGACCGGCACGATTGCCCTGGTCTTGGCCTGCGCATCGCGCGAAACGGGCAGATTGCCGGCCAGAAGGCGGCGGAGGAAGCCCACCTGTTCCACCGGCGAGACCGTCAGCGACGATCCGAGCCAGGAATGGGTCAGGCCGTTGTTCTTGCCTGGCTCACCGGAAACATCGGCATTGCCGTAACCGAGGCGCTTCACATAGGCGGCGAATTTTTCCGGGCCGAGGCGGCGGGTGATTTCACGCGAATACCACAGCACCGAATCCTGTTCCCATATCGAGGGATCGACCGTCTTGCGGTCGGAGGCGCGCGCCTCCGTGCCGGGTTTCCAGTCCCAGGCGGGCGTCTTTTCATCCTGAAGAATGCCGGCGTCGTAACCGATCAGCGCCAGCGGCACCTTGAAGGTGGAGGCCGGCGCCACGCGCTGGTCGCAGGCGCCCTGCTGGTTGATGATGGCGCCGGTCTCGATGGAGGTGACCAGCGTGCATTCGAAGGCCTGGGGCTGTTGCTGGGCGTCAGCGGAAAACGGCAGGAGCCCCGGAAGGGCGAGGCATGAAAGAACGATGGCGGGCAGCCGATAGCGCATGCGTTTTGATGTCCCTCGTCCGCTTTTGCGGATCATTTGCCGGAATGGCCGGAAGCTGTCTTTGATTTCAGACAAGTCGTACCCCGAAACCGTGACACGCTTTCGGGCGACACTGCCTTAAGGGAACGATGGGGCAGGAATAGGACCAAAACGAAAATTGACGTTTTCCGTCACATCCGTTCCTTTTCGCCTGCCCTCTCACCCACTGTCAGGGGCCAGTCGACCACATAATCCTCGAAGTCGTCAACATCCACATCGGCCTCGCTGACGGTGCGGCCGCGGGCGGAAATGCCGGCCTGATGCACCGTTTCCGTATCGCCGGAAACGAGATAGTGCCACCAGTAGAGATCCTTGCCGTCGCGCACCAGCGCATAGGCGCAGGTGGGCGGCAACCAACCGATCTCATGCACCTTCTTCAGGTCGAGCTGGATACAGTCCGGCACGGTGGCGCGGCGGTTTTCATAGTCGGAGCATCGACAGCTCTCGCCGTCGAGCAGCACGCAGCGAACCGAGGTGAACACCACTTCGCCGGTGTCCCAGTCCTCGAGCTTGTTCAGACAGCACAGGCCGCAGCCGTCGCACAGGCTTTCCCATTCCTCACCGGTCATCTCCGTGAGTGATTTGGTTTTCCAGAACGGCGCGTCATTCATCGTTAACATTTCCGTTTCATTTTGATCTCTTGGACGGGAGTGTTTAACCGGTCCCTAATCCTTTATATCGTATCGCCAAGGGCTGGTTTGTACGATATTTTAGCATATTGGCAGGCGGCAGAGGGGTCATTGGCCCGCGAAAGGCCGCCGCGTCAAGCACTTCCGACATAACCATGCCACGGTTTTGCGTCGGGAATGGGTTGAAGCCTAGAATATCGGGCAGACATATCGATGGCAGCGTTGCGTTGAACAGGAAAACATCGCCAGGTGCAGGAAGAAAAAGACGATAAAAAAGGCCGTAAAAAACGGCACATCCTGCTCCGGATCGATAGCTTCATCGACTCCGGCCTGTGGACGGCTGCGGCAAGGCTGGTGGATTTCTGGGAAGACGTCACCATCGCCTCGCGCAAGCTGCATGTGCGCGGCTGGAAAAAACTTCTCGTCAACCTCACCTGCGACGCGCTGACCTTCGGAACGGCGGGGTCCGTCGTGCTTCTGGCGCTCGCCATGCCCGCCTTCGAGGAAACCAAGAAGGACTGGCGCTATCGCGGTGATTTCGCCGTCACCTTCCTCGATCGTTACGGCAATACCATCGGCCATCGCGGCATCATTCATGAGGATTCCGTCCCGATCGACCAGATGCCGGACCATTTCATCAAGGCGGTGCTGGCGACCGAGGACCGGCGTTTCTTCGACCATTTCGGCATCGATTTCATCGGCCTTGCCCGCGCCATGAGCGAAAACGCCCGCGCCGGCGGCGTGGTGCAGGGCGGCTCGACGCTGACGCAGCAGCTCGCCAAGAACCTGTTCCTTACCAATGAGCGCTCGCTGGAGCGCAAGATCAAGGAAGCCTTCCTCGCGCTGTGGCTCGAGACCAACATGTCGAAGAAGGAAATCCTCAGCCTTTATCTCGACCGCGCCTATATGGGCGGCGGCACCTTCGGGGCGGCGGCGGCGGCGCAATTTTATTTCGGCAAGAACCTGACCGATGTGACATTGGCCGAATCCGCCATTCTGGCCGGCCTGTTCAAGGCGCCGGCCAAATATGCGCCGCATGTCAACCTGCCGGCCGCGCGTGCGCGCGCCAACACCGTGCTTTCCAACCTGGTGCAGAGCGGGTTGATGACCGAGGGTCAGGTCATCGGCGCGCGGCGCAACCCGGCCACCGTCATCGACCGCGCCGATGTGAAGGCGCCGGATTATTTCCTCGACTGGGCTTTCGACGAAGTGCGGCGGCTGGCCGCCGAGGGCAAGTTCAAGGACCACACCGTGGTCGTGCGCACCACCATCGATACCGGTCTGCAGCAGGCGGCCGAGCAGGCGATGGAAATGGGCCTGCGCGAATTCGGCGAAGGTTACCGCGTCAAGCAGGGCGCGATGGTGATGATCGAGAACGGCGGCGGCGTGCGCGCCATGGTCGGCGGACGCGACTATGGCGAAAGTCAGTTCAACCGCGCCACGGCGGCGTTGCGCCAGCCGGGCTCCTCCTTCAAGGTCTATACCTACTCGGCCGCCATGGAAAAGGGCATGAAGCCGGAGACGCTGATCTCCGACGCGCCTGTGACCTGGCGCGGCTGGTCGCCGCAGAATTACGGCCGCTCCTATGCCGGCAAGGTGACGCTGCAGATGGCGCTCGCCAAATCCTACAACACCGTGCCCGTGCGTCTTGCCAAGGACGTGCTCGGCACACAGGTCATCGTCGATACCGCCAAGGCCATGGGTGTCGCCACGCCGCTGCGCAGCGACAAGACCATTCCGCTCGGCACATCGGAAGTGACGGTTCTCGATCAGGCCACCGCCTATGCCGTTTTCCCGGCCGACGGCATGCAGTCGCGCCGCCACGGCATCGAGCAGGTGCTGGATTACGAGGGCAATGTTCTCTACGATTTCAGCCACAACGAAGCGCCCGCCAAACGGGTGCTTTCCGAAGACGCCAATTCGAAGATGAACCAGATGCTGGTGACCATCCCGGTCATGGGCACGGCCCGGCGCGGCGCCTTGGATAACGGCATCGTTTCCGGCGGCAAGACCGGCACCTCGCAGGCCTATCGCGATGCCTGGTATGTGGGTTTCACCGGCAATTACACCACGGCCGTCTGGTTCGGGAACGATGATTTCACGCCCATGAACAACATGACCGGCGGCGCGCTTCCGGCCATGGCCTTCAAGCGGCTGATGGACTATGCCCATCAGGGCATGGAGCTGCGACCGATCCCCGGCATCCAGAACCCGCTGCCGACAGGCGCACGCCCGCAGCCTTCGGCGGAAGTGGCGGCCGCAGCCACCAGCACACCCGCCCTGCCGGCGCTCACCCGCCCGCGCTCGCTCTCGGCCGAGACAACGCGTGTGATCCGCTCCATCGCCAAGAAGATGAAGGACGCTTCGGCGCTCAGCGTGACGACGCAGAAGGTGGCGGATGCATCGTTGCGGGAAGGCGCGGAGGATGCGGCGCGGCGGTGAGGTGTGGCGCGTAAAGGGTGCTTTCGGAGTTCGGGGCTTACCCCCCTCTGCCCTGCCGGGCATCTCCCCCTCAAGGGGGGAGATCGATCTGCGGCGAAGTTTCGCCCATCTCAGGGTCAGAGAATGAAGTGGCGGTAGGGCCTCCTGCTGATCTCCCCCCTTGAGGGGGAGATGCCCGGCAGGGCAGAGGGGGGTAAGCCACGCACTCCATCGCCACCGCTTCTCCAAACCACAACCTAGCGCAACAACACCGCCCTCGCCGTCTCCACCACATCCGCCGTAAGCCCACCAAGCCGCTCCGCCGCAAGCCGGTTCACCTGCCAGTAAAGCGGAATATCGAGCGGCGTGCCGGGAACGACCTCCACCAGCCGCCCTTCCCTCAAATGTTCCCCCACAAGCTGCACCGGGTTGAGCCCCCAGCCCATGCCGGAAAGGCTCGCCTTCACGAAACCGTCGGTCGAGGGCAGCCAGTGGGTGGGATAGGCGATATCCTCGCCCAGCACCTTCCTGACCCAGCTCGCCTGCAGCCTGTCCTTCTGATTGAAGGTGAGCCCCGGCGCGCGGGCAAGGGCGGCGGGCGTAACGCCCCCGGCGAAATGGCGGGCCATGAAATCCGGGCTGGCGGTGGCGTGATAGCGCAGCACGCCGAGGGCCAGGACCCGACAGCCCTGCACCGGCTTGGCATGGGCAGTGACGGCGGCGAGCACCCTGCCGCCGCGCAGCCATTCCACCGTGTGGTCCTGATCGTCCACCGCGATATTGACGAGATAATCGCTGCCGCCGGTGAATTTCGAAACCGCATCCAGAAACCATGTGCCGAGACTGTCGGCGTTTGTGGCGATGTTGAGCGTCACGCGCTCCTGCCCTGCGCCCGCTTCCGCCAACGCCGGAAGCTGTCGGAACAATTCGCTTTCCAGCATGCCGACATGATCCATGTGACGGCACAGCCATTCGCCCTTTTCCGTCGCCACGCACGGGTTGCCGCGCACGATCAGCACCACGCCCAGCCGCTCCTCCAGTTGCTTGATGCGCTGGGAGACGGCCGACGGCGTGACGCACAGCACCTGCGCCGCCTTTTCGAAACTGCCGGTCTGGGCAACGAGCGCCACGGCCCGCATGGAGGGATAGTCTAGCACTACGGCACCTCATGCAGGGTTTGGAGGTGGCGGGAGAGCCCTGGAAGCCATAGGTGACGGCCTCTCCCTCCCTCATTCCTGTGCTTGTCACAGGAATCCAGTCGACGCACGTCTGTGCGGCGGAAGAGTCTTTTCAGCCCAAGGACTTGGGCTGGCTGGATTCCTGTGACAAGCACAGGAATGAGGGTGGAGAGATGGCAACGTTGCGGAAAATCGAGAGGTTTAAGAAAGGAGCGCGCCATTAGCTCAGCTTATCCAGATTGAGTTTATTTAACTGGATTAAACTATCTGGCGGAAATATCCAAGCACTCGGTCCGGAAGCAACGCTTCGGCCATTCCACAATGGACAGAGGCAGAGGCCGCGACGCGCATGGACATCCAGATCTTCTTCACCGGCCTGACAGTGGGCCTCAGCCTCATCGTTGCCATCGGCGCGCAGAATGCTTTCGTTCTGAAGCAGGGGCTGGCGCGCTCGCACGTGTTTGCCGTTTGCGCCACCTGCGCCATTGCCGATGCGCTGTTGATTACCGTCGGGGTTTTCGGTTTTCAGCGGATCAGCGCCATCATGCCGGCGCTCGATCCCATCATGCGTTATGCGGGGGCCGCCTTCCTCATCTGGTATGGCGCCAAAAGTCTGCATTCGGCGCTGCGCTCCTCCGAGGCGCTTTCGGTGGCGGAGCGGCAGGAGGCGAGCCTGTGGCAGACGCTGGCCATCTGCCTTGCGCTGACCTTTCTCAACCCGCACGTCTATCTCGATACCGTCGTGCTGCTCGGCACCATTTCCACGCAGTTTCCCGGCTTCGAAAAAACCTTCGCGGCGGGCGCGGCCACCGGTTCGCTGGTGTTCTTCTTTTCACTGGGTTACGGCGCGCGCTGGCTGCGGCCGATCTTCGAAAAACCCTCCGCCTGGCGCATTCTTGAAGGCGTCATCGCCGTCACCATGTGGGCCATCGCCTTCAAGCTCGTCATGGGCGCCTAAAGCGGCGGCGTATTCCCCTCTCCGATATCCCAATAAAGCCCGGCCATAAGGGTAAGCGCCTCGCGGGCGATCTCCTTCGGCAAATGTTCGTTCGGCGCATGCTGCGAGCAGCCGGGATAGGAATGCGGCACCCAGATGGTGCGCAGCTTGAGGATATCGGCAAAGATATCATTGGGCAGCGAACCGCCGAGATTGGGCAGAAGCGCCGGTTTTCTGCCCGTTGTGCGCGCAATGGAGCGCAGCGTGAAATCCACCCATGGATCCTGCGGATCGAGCCGGGTGGCGCGGAAAATCTCGTCGCCGGCAGGCGCGATTTCCACCATGGCGAAACCCTGCCGGTCGAGGTGACGCCGCACGGCGGGCAGAACCGCTTGCGGATCGATACCAACGACGAAGCGCAGTTGCAGCCGCGCCCATGCCCTTGGCGGAATGGCGTTGACCGGCGCACGCGGATTGCCGGTCTCGAAAGCCAGCACTTCCAGCGCACACCAGCCGAAAACCCGCTCGGCGGTGGAAAGGCCGGGCTCGCCCCAGTCCGGATCGATCTTCGGGCCGTCCGGCCCGCCATCGATTTCACAATCGGCAAGGGCCTCACGCACCGCTTTCGGCAATTCCTCCGGCACCAGTTCCGGCACGCGGATCTGGCCGGTCGGACCGACGAGACTTGCGACGGCATGGGCCAGCTGCACGCCGGGATTGGAGAGCGCCCCGCCCCAATTGCCGGAATGATGGCCGCCCTCACGCGCCTCGATCACCAGATCGAAGGTGATGCCGCCGCGCGCGCCGAGAAAAACCGTCGGCCGCTGCGCATTCAGGCGCGGGCCGTCGGAAGCGATCAGAAGATCGGCTTTCAGCCGCTCGCCATGGTTCCGGCAAATCTCCCTCAGGCCGGGGGAGCCCCTCTCCTCGCCCATCTCGATCAGATATTTGGCGTTGAAACCAAGCCTGCCGCGTGTCTCGAGTACGGCTTTCAGCGCCGCCATATTGACCGAATGCTGCCCCTTGTTATCGGCGGTGCCGCGCCCATACCACCTGCCATTGCGCTCGGACATCACAAAGGGCGAAAGGCCCTCGGCCCAGCCCTCGTCCTGCCCGCGCACCACATCCCCGTGGCCGTATCCCAGCACGGTCGGCAGAGTGTCCTCCTCGAAACGCTCGGCGATCAGAAACGGCAAATCCGCCGTCGGATCACGCAGGATGGTGCAGGAAAAACCCATGGCGGCGAAAGCGGGCAGCATTTCCTGTTCCAGATAAAGCGTCAGTTGCTCGCCCTGCTCCTCATTCTGGCTTTCGGTCCGTCGCAAAACGCGTCGCGACAAATCCCGCTCGAAGCTGCCATCGTCGAAACAGGCGGCGGCACGGTCGATTGCGGATTGTCGCGACATGATGGAATATCCCCGGTTGTGATCATTTTCACGGAGACTAAACAAGCCGCGCCATTTTCCAAACAGGGAATCAGTGATAGTCCTCGACCTGTTCATAAACGGGAAAACAGCGTGTTCCGAGTTCCATTCCTTGTCGGCATCGCCCTTCTGATCGCCTTTGGCGGCGGTATTGCCGCGACGCTTGCAGCCCTTGAGGCGACATCGGGCTTTGGATCGATCCGCATCGGCTCCTGGGATGCCTTTCCCGAAGCGCAGACGATCGAGGCCGATCCTTACGCCAAATCGCACCGCGCCGACGCCGGCAAGCTGCTTTACGGAACCGCGGAAGGGCTGGCTTTTACCGCCTCCGTCGACAGCGATGGGCAACGTCTGAGCGGCGAATGCCGATACCGGCTGGCCGGCGCCGTGCCGCCTGCACGTTTCTGGACGATTTACACCGCCGACCAGCAGGGCAATGTGCTGGCGGAGGATGCGGGGCGGCCCTTCGCGCTGAATTCCCGCACGCTTTTGCGCAGCGCCGATGGCGGCATCGACATCACCATCGCCGCTGACGCCCAGACCTATAACTGGCTGTCGGTGCCGCAGGGCCAGACTTTCAGGCTGGTCATGACCCTGCTTGACACGCCCGTCGCGGGCAGTTCCGGCCTGATCGATATTTCCATGCCGCAAATCCGCAAGCTGGGGTGTGGCAATGCTTAGGGTCCTGCTCGCCATCCTCACAGGTCTCGTCGGCGCAGCTGTGCTGCATGTCATCATTCTTCTGGCGATACCGCATTTCAGCAATCGCGACGCCTATACGCGCGCGGTGGCGGAGGGAAAGCCGCATCAGTTTCATCTGCTCGAAGAGACGATGGAGAAAAAGACGCTTGGCAGCGGCGATCCCTTCATGCGGGTCGCGGTCTGCACCTTCGATATCGAGGACAAGCCGGTCAGGCTCAGCGCCATCGGGGCCGTGCCCTTCTGGTCGGTCGCGGTTTACGACAAGGCCTCGAATGAGGTTTTCAGCATGAATGACCGCACGTCCGCCGGCGGGGTGATGGATATTCTGGTGGCGGATGCGGTGCAGATCGCCGCCATCCGCAAGGCGCAGCCACCCGCGCTTTCGCAGGCCATTCTGGCGGAATCGGATCAGACGGAAGGATATGTGGTGTTGCGGACCATGGTGCCGCAGCCGAGTTTCGGCGAAGAGGCGGAACGGTTCCTGAACGAGGCGAAATGCCAGCCGACGGCGTGGAAATAACGTCGGTTGTTCTCTGCAGTCAGGATTTGAGGGCGGTTTCCGCTGCGGATTTGCCCTTGCGCGCGACTTTTCCGGTCGGCTCGGTATCGCGTTTTTCATAGCGCACGCCGGTAAACAGCACGACTTTCGCCGGGCCGATCACCGCTGCCACCGCGCCGGCGGGGCGCAGGCTTCGTCGGGCGTCGCCGATTGGAATAATCTCTGCCATGCTCATCTCCTCTTCGGGACATGATTGTCAATGTTGCCCATGGGAACCGCGCAAGCCTCGTCTTGCGTCGGGAATTTCATCACCATCACATTGCGCATAGGCCAGTCCACAGACTGGTTTTCGCACGATCCAAAAATCCAAAGCGATTCTTATAAGGGGATCGTGCGCAGATTCAGGCTTCGCATGCCATTTTTGCATCTATTCCGTCGATAAGAATAACATGGAATCCTAATACTGCCCATGAAATTACAAACAGACAGAGGTTAATGATCCGTTAACCTTAATTGCCGGACCCCAACTTATTCCGGCCGGAGCCGCACCCCTTGAAAACAAAGGCGATGCGGTAAAGTTCCACGACATTTCATCCGTCATCAAGGTTTTAAAATTTCCTTGTTGATAGAGGCGGATTCTCTCTTGCCACCCCCCATAGTTAACAGGACGTCAACGCATTTGCTCTAATTTGAGCCGATATTGTGTTTGCGTTTGTTGGGTAGTGCGTTGACCGACCGGTTTCGAGAACTTGAGAGGCCAAGAGCCGTGAGGAAGAAAGATGTGGTGCTGATGGCCACCGTGACGAATTTCGAGAATGTCTCCCATCCGTCAAAAACGGACCTTCGGCAGTTTGCCGAGCTTTTCATGCCGCTTTTCAACGCCTCCACCGACGAAGCCAAGCGGGAGGCCATTGCCGCGCTCTCCCAGCATCCGAGCGTGCCTTCGGCTGTCGCTTTCTTCATCGCCTGCCAGCCGATTTCGCTTGCAGCGCCCTTCCTCATTTCCTCCAAATGCCTCGATGACGATACGCTGATCACCATTGCCCGCACGCAAGGGGCGGCGCATGCGCGCGCCATCGTGCGCCGTGAAGACCTCTCCCCCACCGTCATTGACGCGCTTGTCGGGCTGCGTCACGCCGAAGATCTGAAGCGGCCGGATGAACAGACGACGGCTGCCGAACCGCAGACGACGGAAAGCCCTGAAGAGCCGAAAGCGGAAGAAAAGACGGACAACATCGCCGCCGCTTCCGCACTCGAAGAGGAAATGCGCCAGCGCATCAAGCAGATGGCGCATCACCTCAACCGCCCGGAAAGCGACGTTCTCGGCCTTCGCCGGTTGAGCGAGGTGCAGGAAGCGCTGCTGGTGCGTTTCGCCCGCGAGCGCAATGCCCGGCAATTCGCCGTGGCGCTGGCGGATTCTCTCTCCTCCAGCTACTGGCTGTCGGAGCGCATCATGCTCGATATATCAGGCGTACAGCTGGCAACAACGCTGACCGGCCTTGGCATGGAGTTTTCCGAGGCGGCTTTCGTGCTGCAATGTTTCTATCCGCATCTTTCCGCCGCCGAAGGCGATATGAGCCGTGCCGAAGCCCTGCTCGACCGTCTCGACATCGTGGAATGCGAAGAGCGGCTGGAAAGCTGGCGGCGGGCCGACAGCTATACGCATGGCCGCGAACGGCCGGGCCGCAGCGCACCGCCTGTGCAGAGAACCGGGACGCAAGGGTAAGCGCGGCTGGCCTCGCACCTTCACGGGTTGAAGAAGCGGGCCATTGCCGGACAATTCTAGGCCCTGGGCTGATCCACCAGCGTCAGCAGAGTCCCGATCTCATCGGTTTCAATCTCCACCACCCACAGATCGCTGTCGAAGCGTCGTTCCCTCTCAAGAAGAGCGGCGCTTTCCTCGCCATCCGCACCGGCAAGGCGCGTTTCGAAACGGCGCTCGGCGCGGACTTCCTCGTCATCGGCAAAGCTCTGCGGCGCGGGTCCATAAAGATTTTCTCGGCCATCGCGCAGGCGCTGACGAATGAAAATCGCCCCCGCCTCCTCCGCCCCCTTCTTTTCGACAGCGGCAAATCCGCCGGCGGCGAAGACGCGGCGGATGAGGGCTGAGACGAACATTTCGGATTTGAGGCGCATGGGGGTGCTTTCGATGGAAACGGTGGGGTGGGCTTCGCAATGTTGGTTTTAGGCGGGCGAAGGTGTTTGGGGCTTTACCCCCCTCTGCCCTGCCGGGCATCTCCCCCTCAAGGGGGGAGATCGATCTGTGGCAAGGTCTCGCCCATCTCAACGTTTGAGAATGGAGCCGCGAAAGAGCCTCTTGCCGATCTCCCCCCTTGAGGGGGAGATGCCCGGCAGGGCAGAGGGGGGTAAAGCCCCACGCACCTCAGCCGCTGTCAAAATCTAAAGCGCCCCGATCGACTTCAGCTTCTTCAGCACAGCCTCGCTCGGCTCACCGGTTTCCGGCAGGCGATAGTGTTTCTCAAACGCGCGGATGGCGTTGCGGGTCTGCTGGCCGGCCACGCCGTCCACCTTCACGTCCGCATAGGCGATATTGATCAGCCCCTGCTGGATCTTGGCGATCAGATCGCGGCTTGCCGGTTTGGCCGCGCTGTTGAGAGAGGCCGGTTCGGCCTTCGGGCGCGGCGCCTCCGCCTTGCGGATGGCGGCAGCCACGGGGTCGATCTCGACGCCGCCGCTGGTATCGGCAGGCCGGTCCCTGGGGATTGCGGCAACCGTCGCACCATCGATCCTGAGCGCCGCAAGCACGCGGGTCGTCGGTTCGCCGGTCTGTTCCATGCCGAGCGTTTCTTCAAAGAACATGATGGCGGCGGCGGTGCGTGGGCCCATGCGGCCATCCGCCTCGCCTTCGTAAAGCCCGCGTTTCTTCAGTTCGGCCTGAATATCGGCAACGATCTGCTGCGGCTTCTGGTTTTCAGCGACAGGTTGGGCCGGCGTTTCGGCCGCCGGCTGCTGCGCGTTTTGCGTCTCCGCCGGTCGTTCTATGCGGAAAGTGGTGACGTTGCCCTGCGTGCCGAGCGGTTCGGCCGGGCGATAACCGGCAATGCCGTTCGGGTTTTCCGCATCGCGCGTGCGCAGGAAAGGCGACGGGTGCACGCCCGGCTGATACCAGAGCGCATTGGCGGCGACAAAACCGAAGACGACCGCGAAGGCGCCGCAGCTGCCGACCAGTTTCGGATGGCGCAGGATTTCGCGCCCGATGGCCGAAACCACCAAGGAAACAATCCCGGCGCCAATCTGGGCCGTTGTTTTCTTAGGCGATTTTCGCTTTCGCGGGGCCATCGTCACCATCCTTTTTCATCATTGCGGCCATATCGCCGAGCTGCCGGATGCGCGGCGGAAATTCCACCATGCTTTCGGCTTCGGCGCTTTGGCCCTCACCCGCCATGCCCGAACCGTCGGCAGGCAGGGTGATCGTTACGACCGTTCCCTCGCCGGGCTTGCTGGCGATGGCAAAAGTGCCGCCATGCAGTGCCACAAGCCCTTTGACCAGGGACAATCCCAGACCCGTGCCCTCATAGCGACGGGTATATTCATTCTGAACCTGCATGAAAGGCTGGCCCAGGAGCTCGATCTTGTCGGAAGCGATGCCGATGCCGGTATCGCTCACCGTCAGCTTCAGCATCGCACCCTCACGCGCGGCGTCGATCGACACCACACCACCGGCATCGGTGAATTTTATGGCGTTGCCGGCAAGATTGATCAGAACCTGCCGGATGGCGCGCTGATCGGCCGAGATTTCGCCGATACCGCGCTGGATGCGGCTGGTCAAAGTCAGGCCTTTTTCCTTCGCCTGCAGGCCGAGCATGGCCTCGCAGGACGAGATGGTCTCGGCAATCGGGAAGCTTTCCATCATCAGCTCGTAACGGCCGGCTTCCAGCTTGCTCATGTCAAGCATGGTGTTGACGACAGAGAGAAGATGGGCGCCGGACTGGCGGATCAGGCCGACATATTCCCGCTGGCGGTCGTTCTCCAGCCGGCCGAAATATTCGCCGGCGAGAATATCGGAAAAACCGAGGACGGCATTGAGCGGCGTGCGCAACTCGTGGCTGACGGCGGCGAGAAAGCGCGATTTCGCATCATTGGCCGATTCCGCCTCGGCCGCCTTGCGGGCGACATCGCGGCGCAGGCGTTCCATCTCGGTGACATCGGAAAGCTGGGCGACGATACGGCGCAGCCGGCCGCTGGCGCTGCGGATCGCCGTCATCTCGATACGCGCATGCATGAACTGCGCCTGACGCGATTTCGCACCGGTCTCGAAGCGTAGTTCGGCGGTTGCCCTGTCCTCGCCCTGCCGCAGCAGGTCGAAAGCCTGCATCAGTTCGATACGGTCCGAGACATAGACATATTCAACGAGGGAATGACCCTTGCTGGCCTGCAAATCGGCGGGGAAGGTCGCAAAATCGCGGCCGGAGACGTGTTCGACGAAGCCGGTTTCACCGATCAAGAGCACAAGGCCCGGCACCTGCGAAGCGGCGATCAGGTCGTTATCGCCAGACGCGGCGGAAAAGGAGGAAGCACCGCGCGCGGGACGCGAAAAGGCAATCAGCAATGCTGCGGCGGCCAGAAACAGCGCCAGCACCAGGGCAGCGCCGATGGGCAGCGCAATGGCGGGGCTGAAGACGAGGCTGAAGAGGGCTGGTACCACCAGAAGTCCGACCGTGCTGAAGGCGATCAGCCGGCGCAGGCGCGCAACGGTTCCGGCGCGCCTTTCGGCGTCCTCTTCCATGCGCGCAAGCCATCTGCCTGCGGCATGGTCGACCAATGCGACCGCTTTTTCTCTCATATTACGCAATACCAACACCGAATCCCTGAGGCGGTTCTAACGGCTCCGACAATAGAAGGCGGCGGCTTAAGGAATGGATAAAAAGAATGGCCTCAAAGGCCCCTCAAATGCCCCGCAGTCCCATTACGGGGCATTTCTTGGAAGCTTTGCCAATCATGGTTAATGACGGGTAAGCGACGGATTTCGCTTCATTTTTGCCATCGCGTTAACTTTTGTGGCAAAGCTTTGCGCCGCTTTGCCCCGGAACGCGCGGCCTCTGTCGCAATTATGCTTAACATGGACTGTTAAAATGCGAATGAATTGATGCCAGGCGTCCCGATGCGAGGAGAATAGATACAATTTGAATTAAATTGCGTCGCTTTTTGCAATCGGCTGTTCGCCGGTCGCGTGTAGCTTCTTCACAAGCCCGAAAAACGGGACAAAGGCCGATGACCCGAAACCGGGCGGGGCTTTAGAAAACAAAGATCGTCTGGCAGGGTAGTCTGACAATGTGGTTTCTGATCAAGGGAACATTCTGGTTTTCGCTGGTGCTGGTGGCGCTGTCCTATTTCGGCAGCAGCAATGATCCGGCCAAGGAACCTTCGGCCTTCGATATTCCCAGCGCCGTTTCGGCCGCCGGTGAAGCCTATCGTTATGTCAGCGCCATCTGCATCGAGAAGCCCGATGTCTGCGTCAAGGGCGCCGAAACCTTCCACGCGCTCGGTGAGCGGGCAAAGGAAGGCGCAAAGGTGGCCTATGAGCTGCTGGACAAGCAGCTTGCTTCCGGTGACAAGCCCGCCCCCGCCGCTGAACTCGCGGCCGAGACCGAAAAACTGGCCGAAGCCCCGGTCGTCAGCGTCGAATTTCCGAAGGATGCCGACATGCTGAAGACCGGCACCGTCATTCCCCTGCCGCAGAAGCGCCCGGCCCCCTGATCTATGCCGGCCACCGCGCCGCACTTTTTTGCGAGCGGAGATTTCCGCCCGCCGACTGCCTGCCAAACTTGCCCACGGAAACCTGTTTTCCGTGGGCTTTTTCGTGGCCCATGGTTCAAAACCGGCCGGACTTCGCCTATATCCTAACAGAGACCTGCAATAACGGATGATACGGCGCGCAAATGGCCTCTCTCGAAACGATCCTTGACGACTTTGCCTTCCTCGACGACTGGGAGGATCGTTATCGTTATGTCATCGAACTCGGCAAGGCGCTTCCCGATCTGCCGGAAGACAAGCGCACGGCCGAGAACAAGGTGCATGGCTGCGCAAGCCAGGTCTGGCTCGTCAGCCACAGCAACGGTGCGGAAGACCCTCTCCTGACCTTCGAAGGCGATTCGGATGCGCATATCGTGCGCGGCCTCGTCGCCATCGTGCTCGCCGTCTATTCCGGCAAGAGAGCCTCCGAAATCGCCGGTCTCGACGCCATCGAGGTGTTCGACAGGATCGGGCTGGTGGAGCATCTGTCTTCGCAGCGCGCCAACGGCCTGCGCTCCATGATCAAGCGCATCCGCGAGGAAGCCCGGCTGCTGGCCGCCTGACGTTCACCTCGTCATCGGCGGGCGATAATCTGCATCGCCCCAATGGTGTTCCTTCCTGCCGGCGCGGGCCGCAGGCGGCGCATAATGGCGGGCAAGCGCCAGCAGTGCGGCGCGCAGCAGCAGTTTTGCCGACCGCGCCGGCCATTGCCTTTCGCGCTCCACCGTCTCCAGCCCCTTTTCGAAGCAGCAGATATCGATGGCGACGCCCGCCAGTTCAGGCCCCATCGCATCGGCGGCGCGGGAAAACCGCGTTCTTGCGGCCATTGCCGCCTCGGTGAGATCGAGCGCGCCTCCCGCCCCGCCTTTTGTGCGGTTCGCTATTCTCGGCTCCCATGTCGCCGTTACCTTCGGGTTGAGATGGCCGCGATGAAAATCGGCGGCGAGACGTTCGCCCGCCTCCAGAGCATCCGCCGGGAAAAACGCCGCACCGTCCCGTTCCTTCAGCCTTGCAAGACTGGTCAGGGGGGAGGTGTTGAGATTGCGCCGGGCCTGCTGCTTCGCATCGCCGACGTCCACAATAACCGTCTGCATATGCCGGTGCTGTTCCTGAAAAACCTCGTCCCGGTCTTTTGCCATTGCGCGTTTCAGGCAGGAGGCGAGCGGCGGTGCGGCGGAAAGGGTGTTGTCCCGCTGCTCGACCAGCCCGGAGGAAATGGCAAACCGCACCGTCGCGGCCGGAAACCGCAGCGCCGTGTGGCCTGCCCGCGCCCGGCGCAGGACGATATCGCCGCCCTCCTGCGACATCTCGGCCGCGCCCGCAGCGATGCAACGCAGCAGCCGCAGGAGATGAGGGTTCGGGGAGGCAACCGGGGTGCTTTTTTCCTCACTCATCCCGGGCGCCTTTCATCGCGTTGAAGATACTGCCGGTGAGCCGCTCCAGCGCGGCGACGAACTCATCGAATGCCGGTTCGTCACGCCGGTCCTCCACCACCTGGCAGGCATGGCCCACCGTCGTCCTGTCCCGGCCGAAACACGGCCCGATATCCGACATGGGAATGCCGAGCTGCACATGGCACACATACATGGCGATCTGGCGGATGTGGCATTCCGTGCGCCGGCTGTCGCGGCGCACCAGCGTTCGGTCGCCCGTCAATTGCACCATCTCGCCGGTGAGCTGCCGTACCAGACGGCAAAGACGGGAAATCTCATCCCGCCCGGCCGCAGACGGCCAATGACGAAAGGGACGATCACCGACCCGCGCACAAGGCCGCGCGGCGGCAGGCAGAAACATAGTATCCGACGGCATATGCAACTCCTCTACGAATAGGAATTAATTCATACACCCGAGAGCACGCATGGGGAAGCGCAAATTTGGCAAGGAAGACTATGCGATTGATACAGCTTTATTTTTGCAGAGTTGATATGCGCGATAAAGGATTTTTTTCCTCAATGACAATTTTGCGCGGCATTAAAAAGTCGGTCAGGGAACGGTTCCCTGGTCTGGTGCGATGCAGGTCTCGATCGCGAAAGACCCCTCTCACGGCGCAGGCGCGCCAAAGCTGGATGCCGGATATGGGCCGGCAGGATGGAGGTGAGATTTTCGAACCCCAGAAACGAAATCGGCCGGTCAAAGGACCGGCCGTATTGCCTTGCGACTTCCGGCTATCTGTCAGGACAGCAGCCGGACCGTCTTTAAAATCAACGGCTGGCCTTGCGGCGCTGACCGAGACCCATTTCCTTGGCGAGCCGCGAGCGGGCTTCGGCATAGGCGGGCGCAACCATCGGATAGTCGACCGGCAGGTCCCATTTTTCGCGATATTCTTCCGGCGTCATGCTGTGATGCGTCGTGAGATGCCGCTTGAGCGACTTGAAAGAGCCGCCACATTCCAAACAGACGATGTGGTCATCCTGAACCGACTTGCGGACGGAGACGGCAGGCTTCTGCTTTTCGACATTGACCGCCACCGATGCCGGTGCCGATGTTCCGCTGAGTGCCGTGTGAACATCCGAAATAAGGCCGGGAAGCTCAGTTACCGGAACGACGTGGTTGCTAACATAGGCAGCCACAATATCCGCAGTCAGTTCGACCAGCAGATCCTGGGCGTTACCGTATGCAGTTTCCGTCATTTAAGTATCTCCTGTTTATTAATCCCCTGAAGCGGGCGAACGCCGCATCGAGCGATGTGAAGTTACCCGGTGCCCCACCTTCGCCTTGTTGAAACCAACATGAAACCTACCCCTAGATTTCGAGCGAAAACCGGAAACGAATTGGTCCGAGATTCAACTTATGGCCCGCGACATGGGCAGCAATGGTCCGATGGGCCATAGATTAGACATTAATAAAATGCCTATGCCGACTATGAAGAGGCTAGATGCAAATCGCGATTAGCAACTTTACACTTAATTTGGATAACAGCAAAACAGCAAAAGTCAAATTCCTATTGTGAATTTTTCAGTTCAAAACAGTCTAATCGGAATACAAAAAATTACGGGTAATAAAATACTATGCCAAGTAGCAATTGAAAATGAATACCCCCAATTATTGGGGGGATTTTCAACTTCAAATTTTCTTGATGTCATCAACTACCGATTTAACGGCAAGCGGATAACCTGCCTTGTGAGCGGCCATGGCAAGAAGATGTGCCGAGACCGGCGCGGTAAGGACGAAGAAGAAGAAACCGGCGAGCGCCCGCGCCAGCGTCGATATTTCCATGGAATGGATGCCGACAGCCAGAAGCAGCAGGCCGGACCCTACCGTTCCTGCCTTGGAAGCCGCATGCATGCGGGTATAGACATCCGGCAGCCGATTGAGGCCGATTGCCGCGATCAGCGAGAAAATGGCGCCTGAGACCAACAGCGCCGCAACGAGAATAGCCACGATCCAAGCCATCATCGCCTGCCTTTTCCTTTTCTGTTGGCGACACCTTTTTCCATATTTTTTTCAATGGCTTCAGATGCCCTTTCGCCATCGAGAACCTCCGCCGGCCGGGGCCGGCCGTCCGGGCCGCGCGACAGCACGAAGCGGGCGAAGGCAACCGTTGCCAGAAAACCGACCAGCCCGAGCGCAATCGCAATATCGACGTAAAGATTGAAGCCGGTGCGGATGGCGATGACTGCGATAAAGCCGATGGCAATGCCCACCAGCATGTCGAGCGCAACGATACGGTCCGGCAAGGTGGGGCCGACGACGACACGATATACTGTCAGCAAAAAGGCGGCCGACAGAACAACCGATGCAAGTATAGTTGCAAATGAAACTATTTGTTCCGGCGTCATATCTGAAACGCCTCCATGATCTTTCTTTCAAAGCCGTTGCGGATGTCGTTTTTCGTGGCTTCGATATCGCTGCAATCGATCGCGTGCACGTAAAGCGTTTTCCTGTCCGCCGAAACATCGACCGAAAGCGTGCCCGGCGTGAGCGTGATGAGATTGGCGAGCAGCGTGATCTCGAAATCCGTCGTCACCGTCAGCGGATAGGCGAAAATGCCGGGCTGCACGTCGAGCTTCGGCCGGGTCACCAGCACGGCGACCTTCCATGCCGAGAGCGCCAGCTCCTTGAAGAACAGCAGCACCAGCGACAGCACGCGCACAAGCCTGAGCCAGTGGTTACGCCCGCCCGGAAGCTGGTGGCGGATGATGCCGAGCGCCAGCGTCGAAACGACAAGGGCGAAAATGATGTTCGCGAGCGTGACGCTGCCCGTCACGGCGAGCCATACGGCAACGAAAAGCAATTGTACGAGATAGAGGCTCATGGTTTGCCCCCTTCGGTAAAGACCGACTGGATATAGGCCTGCGGATTACCGAGGCCTGCGGCCGCCTGCTGGCTGAGATTGAGCAGGCTTTCCGGAAACAGGCCGAAGAATACCACCAGCAACGTCAGCCCCACCAGCGGCGCGAAAGACGGCGCTGCCGGGGACGACGCCTGCGGCATGGAGGGCTGACCGGGGGATGCCGCAACGGGACGCCAGAAACACAAAAGGAAAATCCGCCCGAAAGCGATGGTGGCGATGAAGCCGGAGGCGAGGATGGCGCCGGCGAGCCACCAGGCGCCGATATCGATCGCCGACTTGACCAGAACCGCCTTCGGCCAGAAGCCGGAAAAAGGCGGCAGACCGGAGCCGGCGAAAAACAGCGCCAGCGCCAGCGCCGAAAACCACGGAGCCTGCTGATAAAGGCCTCTGAGTGAGGTGAGGCTGAAACCGCCGCCAAGGCGGGCCGCATGGCCGGCGGCGAGATAAAGCGCCGTCATCAGGACCATGGAATGCAGCGCGTAAAAAATGGCGCCGGTGACACCGGAAGGCGTGCCGATGGCGATGCCGGCCATCATGTAGCCGATACCCGATATGACGATGTAGCCGAGCATGCGGCGGATATCGTTCTGGGCGAGCGCGCCCATGGCCCCGAGCACCATGGTCGAGGCCGCCGAGATGGCGATAACGATGCTGAGTTCTTCCCGCTCGACCGGAAACAGCATGACCATGACGCGCAGCAGCGAATAGATGCCGACCTTGGTGAGCAAGCCGCCGAACAGGGCGGAAACGACGATGCGCGGCGTGTGATAGGAAGCGGGCAGCCAGAAGTTCACCGGAAAGGCCGCCGCCTTCATGGCGAAGGCGAGCGCGAACAGGCTCGCAAGCGTCATCAGCGGTGCCGAGCCGCGCAGCCCGGTCGCCTTCTGCGCGATATCGGCCATGTTGAGCGTGCCGAAGATGGCGTAGAGATACCCGACCGTTATCAGGAACAGCGTCGTGCCGATGAGGTTCAGAATGGCGTATTTCAGCGCGCCGTCGATCTGCTCGCGCGTCGAGCCAAGCACGATCAGGCCGAAGGACGAGATCAGCAGCACCTCGAACCAGACATAGAGGTTGAAGATGTCGCCGGTCAGGAAAGCGCCGGTGACACCGGCCATCAAGAGCATCAGGAAGGGATAAAAACCGTATCGCCTGCCGCTGGCGTCGATATCCGCGCCGGCATGGATGGCGCCCGCAAGTGCGACGATGGCGGCGGCAAGCGACAGCAGCGCGCCCGTCAGATCGGCGGTAAAGGCAATGCCGAAGGGCGGCAGCCAGCGGCCCATGACCATGGTGAAGGGGCCATGAGTGGCGACCTTCCACAAAAGCGCGGCATCGAGCAGCACCAGCAGGAACAGCGCCGCGATGGCGACGGTCGCGTGGTGGCGGATGGCGTGGCGCATCATCATCAGCACCGCGCCTGCGCCAATGCAGAGCGCGATGGGGAGAATGATCAGCCAGTCGGTGAGTGGCACGGGCGTCGTGACGAGCGCTGCGGAAAGATCGGTGACTGCGGATGTGGTGGAGGATGCCATGTGTCTCAGCCTCGCCGCTCAATAACCGAGCGGCGGCAAGGGCTCGCCTGCGGGTTCTGCGGTGCGCATTTCGTCCGTGTCGTCGGTCTGCAGTTCCTGAAACGCACGCCAGGTCAGCACCAGAAGGAAACAGAAGAAAGAAAAGGAAATGACGATTGCCGTGAGGATGAGCGCCTGCGGCAGCGGATTGGCCGCACCCGCGGGCAGCGTATCCATGCCGGGCGGAATGATCGGCGGCACTTCGCGCGTCAGCCTTCCCGCCGTGAATAGCAGAAGGTTCACCGCATTGCCGAGAATGGCGATACCGAGCAGCATGCGGATGCTGTGGCGCGACAGCATAAGATAGATCGCCACCGAAAAGAAGATGCCGACGAGAATGGAGAAGACCGCTTCCATCAGTCGCTTTCCCTTTCTTCCAGCGCCAGCGCAATGGAGGTGATGGCGCCGACCACGACGAGATAGACACCGATATCGAAGGACATGACGGTGGAGAGCGGTATTTCGACACCGAACAGGTTCGGATAGACCCACAGCCCGGTCATGAAGGGCACGCCGGCGGCCATGGAAACGAGGCCGGAAAGCATGGACAGCAACAGCCCCGCCCCGGCAATGGCGAGCGGATGAAACATGATGGCGCGTCTGACTGCGGCAACGCCATAAGCGATGCCATAGATCGCCAGCGCCGAGACCGCGATCAGGCCGCCGATGAAACCGCCGCCCGGCTCGTTATGGCCGCGCAGCAGCACGAAGATGGAAAACAGCACCATGAGGCTGGTGACGACAGGGGCGACGGTGCGCAGAATGAGCGTGTTCATGCCCGCGCTCCTTTCTTCTTCGCGGTTTTGGCCGATCCCTTGACGGCAGCAGCCGGGCGGATGCGGATCAGCGCGAGAATGGCGAGACCCGTTATCATCACCACCGCGATTTCACCGAGCGTATCCGTGCCGCGGAAGTCGACGATGATGACGTTGACCACATTGGCGCCGTGGGCGATGACCTTGGAATAGGTGTTGTAGAAGTCCGTCAGGCGGTTGTCGAAGCTCGCCTCGGTCGCGCGCATCAGGAACAAAGCGAAGCCGGTTCCGCAGGCGATGGCGATGGTGCTGTCCAGCAGCTTCTGGCCAAGGCCGCGATGGTCTGACGGCGACAGGCGAAGCCGCGTCATCACCAGCGTCAGAATGACCACCGACAGCGTCTCGACCATGAATTGCGTGAAGGACAGATCCGGCGCGCCGAAGAGCAGGAAGATGACCGCCACGGCAAAGCCCTGAATGCCGAGCGCGATGATGGCGGTGAGCCGGCTCGACGCCGTCAGCACTGCAATGAGCCCCGCCACGGCAATGGCGATGAAAGTCAGCTCATGGATGGGCATATCGCGCGGCCAGGACGGCATGGACGGCAATTCGCCATAAAGGAACAACGGCACAAGTAGCACGGCTGCGATGACGGCGAAGGTGGCGGTGACGTAAAATTCCAGCCTGCCCGGCTGAATGAGCCGGGTGATGTGGAACGAGACTTTCACCATCATGTCGATGAAGACGTCAAAGCCCCTGTCCGGCCCTGCCCCCAGCGCCTTGAAGGTGCGGTCGATCAGTCTACGGACGGCGGAAAGCTGCGTATAAAGGACGATGCCGAGCGCGATGGTGAACAGCGACAGGCCGAGCGGCACGCCGATATGGGGAATGATCGAGATTTCCACCGGGCGCGCCTCACCGGCAATGGCGCTTGCCATCGGGGTGGAGATGTAGAAATGCGCGATGCCGGAAAAGAGCGCAATCGTCAGCCCCTTCAGCGCCAGAAGGGCCGGGCCGAGCCAGAGCAGCAGCGGGCCTTCATGCGCGTGTTTCGGGGTCTTCACCGGCTTGCCGAGGAAGGGTTTCAGCGCCACCGCAAAGGCAACGGCGAACATCAGCCCGTTGCCGAGGATGGCGATGCCGGTGAACAGCACGGCGCGCGGATTGCCATGCGCCAGCGCGTAATAAATCTCTTCCTTGGCAAGAAAACCGAAGAAAGGCGGCAGGCCGGCCATGGAAATCGCAGCCGCCAGCGCCGCCGCAAAAGTGATCGGCATGGCTTTTCGCAGGCCGCCGAGCTTCGTCACGTCGCGGGTGCCGGTCTCGTGGTCGATAATGCCAGCGACCATGAAGAGCGCGCCCTTGAACAGCGAATGCGCCACCAGATAAAGCACCGCCGCCTCGATGGCATGGTCGGAGCCGAAACCCGTCAGCATGACCAGCAGGCCGAGCGACGACACCGTCGTATAGGCGAGCATCAGCTTGAGATCGGTCTGGCGCACCGCCAGCAGCGCGCCGGTGAGCATGGTCAGCCCACCGAAGAAGGGCAGCAGGATCTGCCAGGCGGCGGTATCGCCGAGAACCGGGTTGAGGCGCATCAGCAGATAGACGCCGGCCTTCACCATGGTTGCCGAATGCAGATAGGCGGAGACCGGCGTTGGCGCTTCCATGGCGTTGGGCAGCCAGAAATGGAAGGGAAACTGCGCCGATTTGGTGAAAGCGCCGCCGAGAACCAGAAGCAGCGCGGCCAGATAAAACGGGCTGTCGCGCAAGACATCGCCGCCGCGCACCAGCATCGACAGTTGCGTCATGCCGCTGATATCCCAGATGAAAATCAGCCCGGCGAGCAGCAGCAGACCGCCGCCACCCGTCACCACCAGCGCCTGCAGCGCGGCGCGGCGCGAGGCGGCGCGCTCATGGTCGAAGCCGATCAGCAGGAAGGAGGTGATGGATGTGAGTTCCCAGAAGACGAACAGCATCAGCAGGCTGTCGGAAACCACGACGCCCAGCATCGCCCCCATGAAGAGCAGCAGGAAGGACAGGAACCGGCCCTGCTGCGGATGGCCTTTCATATAACCGCCCGCATAAAGCACGATCAGCAGGCCGATGCCGGTGATCAGCAGCGCAAAAGTCAGCGACAGGCCGTCGATGAACCAAGAGAAGCTGAGATTGAAGCTCGGCACCCAGGCATAACCGCCGGTCACCACCCCGCCTGCCGCGATTTCGGGCAGCATCAGCGCGAAATGCGCAAAAGCGAGAGCAGGCGCAATCGCGAGGACCCACGCCGCATTGTGACCGAACCTTTTAACCAGGACGGGTGCGGCAAGCGCTGCCAGGAACGGCAGAAACAGCGACAGGAATGTCAACGGCGTGACATCTGATGTCATTCACATCTCCCGGGATGTCCCCCACCCCTGCGCGCCAATGAATGGCGTTCTTTAAAATCGATTTTTCCAGTTAAGGCATAGACAAAGCCATCTCAACCCAAATCGACACTCCCGACCCATAACGAACGCGTTATGAGGCGTCGCCCCTTTCAATCCGCCTCCGCGATGACTATTTGAGGCGGGAACAGAAAGGATCATTCCATGAGCGATCTGACATCCCCAAAAATCAAAAAAAGCGATGCCGAATGGCGTGAGCAGCTGACGCCGGAGCAATATCGCATCCTGCGCGAACACGGCACCGAGCGCGCCTTCACCGGGCCCTATTGGGACACATTCCAGAAAGGCCTCTATCGCTGTGCGGCCTGCGACGAGCCGCTTTTCCTCTCCGATACGAAATTCGATGCCGGCTGCGGATGGCCGAGCTATTTCGAACCGGTAAAGCCGGGCGCCGTGACGGAACATCGCGACGCGAGCTACGGCATGGTGCGCACGGAAATCCGCTGCGCCAATTGCGGCGGCCATCTCGGCCACGTCTTCCCCGACGGCCCGAAGCCCACGGGCCTGCGTTATTGCATCAACGGCCATTCGATGGTGTTCGAGCCGGTTTGATGGGCAAAACCGTGCCGCGAATTTCTTCTCCCCGCCGGGGAGAAGGTGGCCCGAAGGGTCGGATGAGGGGGCGACGTTGCCGGATTTCGGAGAGCTTGCCCCCTCATCCCGCTGCCGCGGACTTCTCCCCGGCGGGGAGAAGAGACTCGTGGCACTCGCTCGATAAAAAGGTGACTTGAGCTTCTTGGCTCAACCTAATTTCAGCTCCATACACGTCAAATCCAGCCAGCGGCCGAACTTGGTGCCGACTTCCGAAAACCGGCCGACGACCCTGAAGCCGAGGCTTTCATGCAGGCGGATGGAGGCGGTGTTTTCCGCCTCGATGGCGGCGATCAGCACATGCACGTCGTTGCCGGAGGCATGATCGATCAAGGCCTGCATCAGCTTCTTGCCGATGCCGTGGCCGCGCGCATCCTTATGCACATAGACCGAATGTTCGCGGGTGTGGCGATAACCGTCGAAAGCGCGCCAGTCGCCGTAGGAAGCATAACCTGCGACCTTGCCGTCGAGGATTGCGACGATGACCGGAAAGCCGCGTGACTTGCGGGCGGCGAACCATTCCTTGCGGTTGTCCAGATCGACCAGCACGTCGTTCCAGATCGCGGTCGTATTCAGCACCGCATCATTGTAAATCTCCATGATGCCGGAGAGATCGTCCACGGTCGCGTCGCGCAGTTGCACGCTCATTGTCGTTCACCCTTTTTCCTGCTCGCAGCGGCGGTATTTTCGGCCGCCATCTGCACGAGGATTAGGCGATGATGCGAATGGCTGTCCAGTACCCATCCCGCCATCGGGGCGCATTCTTCAGGATGCCAGCGGCACAAGGCTGAAGGAGGTGACCACGGCGAAATAATGAACGGCGGCGGCGGCGACCACGAAAGCGTGCCAGATGGCATTCTGGAAGCGCAATTTTTCCCAGACATGGAAGATGACGCCGAGCGAATAGATGACGCCGCCGGCGACGATCAGCCAGAGCGTGACGGGCGCTAAGTGCGACGACAGCGGCCCGACCACCATGACGCCGCTCCAGCCCATGGCGAGATAAAGGCCGATGGCGACCCGGTCGTAACGGCCGGGAAACAGGCATTTGAGAAGGATGCCGCACAGCGCCGCAAGCCAGATCAGCCCCAGCATGGCCGCAATCAGCGGATCGTGGATGCCGCGCATCAGAAACGGCGTATAGGTGGCGGCGATGAGGATGAAGATCGCCGAATGATCCAGCCGGCGCAGGAACCATTTTACGTTCGAGTGCGGCCAGATATTGTAGGTGAAGGACACGGAGAGACAGGCGACGAGGCCGAGACCGTAGATCCACGCGGCGGCGATCGCGCTGATCGTCCCCCAGGCGGTCGCGTAGAAAATCAGCGCCGTGGCACCGATAAGCGCAAACACGATGCCGACACCATGGACGATGCCATCGGCGACAATCTCGTGAAAATCATACTGGCGCCCGAACCGCCACAAATCGCTCATAGTCCAATCCCGTCTGCGTGCTTTCCCCAAAGCATGGAGACAATATTAGACAGGAACAAGACAGCGCCCGGTTAACGGCAATCAAATTGCGTTCGAGGCTGTTGCGAAAGGAGAGGTCCGCCCCAGAGCAATCGCGTGAGCGCGAGCGGATGCCGCTTGTTTCTTCTCCCCGCCGGGGAGAAGTCCGCGGCAGCGGGATGAGGGGGCAAGGGTAGAGATATACGGAGAGGGCGCCCCCTCATCCGGCCCTTCGGGCCACCTTCTCCCCGCCGGGGAGAAGAAAGACGTCGCGACAACCTCGCTTATTTTTAGCCGCAATCACAAAGCCGCAGCGCATTCCTGGCAAAACGGCGTATAGGGCACCGCCTTCAGCCGATCCTCCGAAATCCGCTTGCCGCATTTGACACAGGTGCCGAAGGTGCCGCTGGCGATACGGTCGAGGGCTGCGTCGATGGCGCGCAGCTCGTCCTGACCCACCTGCCCCAGCTCGTCCAGCACCTCGTCATTGCTGCGTTCGGTGGCGCGATCCTCGTCATCGGGATTGCGAGGCTCTTCGAAATCGGCTTCGATTTTGTGCAGGCGGCGATAAAGCTCGCGCTGGCGGTCACGCAGGATTTTCTCGTACCTTTCGACATTCATGTTTTTTTCCTCCAGCCGGTACGGGCGGAAAACCCGCCCACAACGCTAAAACGTCAGGCTTTTATCGGTCCACCAGCACCGAGCATTTGGCGTGGCGCACCACGCGGTCGGCGGTGGCGCCGATGAAATAATTGCTGAAATCCGGCGTGTGCGACGCGATGATGATGAGGTCGGCCTTGTGTTCCTCGGCGGCGGCGATGATTTCACGCGCGGGCGCGCCGCTTCTGATTTCCTGGCTGCCCTTGAAACCGGCCCTGGTCTTGATGTCCGAAAGCTTGGTCTTGGCGTCCTTGATGGCGTTTTCGATCAGGTCGACAGGCAGGTCGATCGCCATATAGCCCGGCAGTTCCTCGACAACATTGATGAGAACGATCTCGCCATCAGGATCCAGAAGCGCCTTGGCCTTTTCGAGAATCTTTTCCCCTTTGTCGGTGGCGCTGAGGTCTACCGGTACGATGATCTTCTTGTACATGGCTGTCTCCTTTGGCTTGATCCGCCGTTTAGCGTGTCGGGCTAGGCTTATATTTCCCCTTTGGCACGGCCTTCACCTTGATCGAAGTCAAAAGCCGGAGCCGGGCCGGAACGGGGCATTGTCAACGAATAGTGGACGGTCAATCGCCAGACGACGATCTTTGCTGAACGACGAAACCAGCCCATATTCGCCTTCGACAAACGCCGCGAAGCGGCGTCGGCCGATGGTTTCGGCGACCGATCCGCCCCAGGGCGCTTCGGATTCAATATGGAGATCATGATGAGTGAAATCAAACAATTCGCCCTGACGCGGCCGGCCTATGTCGGCCAGGCGCACCTCGTCGTTCACGATCTGCCGCGCGTTTCGGATTTCTACCAGAAGATCATCGGCCTTTCCGTTCTTGAAAAGAACCCGAGCGGTGAAGTGCTGGGTGTCGGCGGCCAGCCGCTGCTTACACTTTCCACCTCCGGCACGGCGGAACGCGCGCCGCGCAACGCCGCAGGCCTGTTCCACACCGCCTTCCTGATGCCGAGCCGGAACGATCTGGCCCATTGGCTGACGCATGCCGCCCATAACAATGTCCAGCTTCAGGGCGCGTCCGACCATCTGGTCAGCGAGGCGATCTATCTTGCCGACCCGGAAGGCAACGGCATCGAAGTCTATCGCGACCGTTCGCCGGATGAATGGACCTACCAGCAGGACGGCACGGTGGAGATGGCCACCCTTAGCCTCAACCTTCAGGCGCTTTACGACAGCGCGCCGAAGACGGCCTTTACCGGGGCGGCGGAAGGAACAGCCATCGGCCATATCCATCTGCAGGTGGGCAATATTCCGCAGGCGGATGAATTTTATCAGGATGTGCTGGGGCTGAAGATCATGGCGCGTTATCCCGGCGCGAGCTTCTTCGGTTCCGGGGCCTATCACCACCACGTCGCCGCCAATATCTGGAACAGCCGGGGTGCTGCGGCCCGCAAGGACAATATGACCGGCCTTTCCGGCTATTCGCTGACCTTCAACGAGCCGGCCGCGCTTGAGACGGCGATTGCCGCGCTCGACCGGCTGGAAATCGCCACAGAGCGGCAAAGTGACGGCATTGTCCTCAAAGATCCGTGGGGCATCGGCCTAAAGCTTTCCGCCTAAACGCAAAAAAGGGGCGGCGGAAATTTTTGCCGCCCCGGAACCGCCACATTTTTCGAACGTTTGTCACCTTATTGGGGGACCGTTCGATGAATGAAAATGCCAGGCCGGACAAGACCGGCAGCTTGGTCAACACCGCGGCAACCGCTGCGGCAACAAGAGCGGACCCGCTGGAAGTGCCAGCTTCCGGCTCACGGCGCGACGATGCGCGCAGCCAGCAGCCGCTTGGCCGCGAAGCGCTGGATGTGGTCGTCGCCTGGTCGGTGATCGGCATCTTCCTTATCATGCTGATGGCGGTCATCCACGAATTGTCGCTCATCCTCATTCCGGTGGTGATGGCCATCGTGGTGGGCATGATCCTCGGGATCGCCGCCGAAAAGCTCGGTTCCTACGGCATTCCCGGCTTCGGCGTCGCGCTCATTCTATCGAGCCTCGTGGCGGCGGTGATGTTCTTCGTGGTCAATTCGCTGACCGAGCCGCTCTCGCTTCTCGCTTCGGAAGGGCCGGCGCTGGTGGAGCGCAGCATCGACCGTTTCCTGCCTTATCTGCAAAGCCTCAGATGGCTGAATATTTCGGCGGCGAGCTTCAGTCTGGGCTCGATGTCGATGGAATCTCTGATTTCGCGCAGCGGTGAAATCATTTCCGTGCTCGGCTCCAACGTCACCCCGGCCGTCATTCAGGGCCTGATCTTCCTCGCCGCGCTGCTGATGTTCCTCTATAGCCGGCTGCGGCTGCGCAAGGCGATCATCATGGCCTTTCCGGCCCGCCACCAGCGGCTTCGCACCATCCGCATCATCGGTTCGGTGGAAGAGGTGCTCGGCACCTATTTCGCCACGGCGGCGCTGATCTATGCCGGGCTGGGCGTGACGATGGTGGTCATCGCCTATTTCGGCGGACTGGCCATGCCGCTTCTGTGGGGGCTGTTCGCCTTCCTCTCCAGCTTCGTGCCGTTTCTCGGCATCACCGCCATGACGATTTCGCTGACGGTGGCGGGCATCATCACCCATGACAACATCATTCTGGCGCTGCTGCCGGCGGCGATCTTCTTCACCATTCACCTGTTGATGGAAAACCTCGCCTTTCCGGCGGTGGTGGGCCGCAACATGGAGATAAACCCCTTCCTCGTCTTCGTGATGATCATCTTCTGGACGTGGATGTGGGGCGCGGCCGGGGCCATGCTGGCGCTGCCGCTGTCGCTGATCGTCATGACGGTGACGCGGGAACTCTTCCCCTCACGCCGGGTGGTGCCGAAACTGCCGGATTGACCGGCGGCTTTCCGGCTGGAAATGCGAACCACTCCGGTTTGAGCTGTAAGGAGATTGTCCTTTGACGGGGGCGTGTGGCGTTTACCCCCCTCTGCCCTGCCGGGCATCTCCCCCTCAAGGGGGGAGATCGATCTGCCGCGAGCTTTCGCCCATCTCAACGTTGAGAATGAAATGGCGGTAGCGCGTCCTGCCGATCTCCCCCCTTGAGGGGGAGATGCCCGGCAGGGCAGAGGGGGGTAAGCCCCACGCGCCAGCAGTCAGACCCTTCAGGAAGCGAGCGACATTCCCTGCGCCTGCGCGCTCGCCATACGGCGCTCATGCTCGATCAGCCATTTCTTGCGCCACAGCCCTCCGCCATAGCCGGTCAGGCTGCCATCCGCGCCCAGTACACGGTGGCACGGCACGACGATGGCGATCTGGTTCGCGCCATTGGCGCGCGCGACCGCGCGCACGGCGGATGACCTGTCCATGGCGGTTGCGAGGGAGGAATAGCTGACGATCTCACCCGCCGGTATTTCCCGCAGGTTGCGCCAGACATCGCGCTCGAAGGGTGTGCCGTGGCCGGCGAGCCGCGTTTCGAAGGCGGCCGAATGCCCGGCGAAATAGGCCTTGAGTTCCGCTTCGATCTGGCCGGTCACAGCCGTCCGGCCAAGCACCATATCCGCGCCGGTGCGCGTCTTCAGCCGCCTGAGTTCGGCTGGAAGCGCCGGTCGGTCGGCGAATTCGAGGAGATGCAGGGCATGATCGTCGGCGACGGCGAGCATCGGGCCGATCGGCGTATCGATCCAGTCGCCCTTCAAAAACCCCTTGCCTTTCATGGCGGCGGGCGAAGAGCCGAAGAACTGGTTGATGGCGGAGCGGAAGCCGCTGCCGGATTCGTAACCGGCATCGATCTGCGCGCCGATCACAGCTTCGCCCGAAGCGAGGCTTTCCGCCGCATCGCCTACCCGCCGCAATCTGGCGATTTCCAAGAAGCTCATGCCAAAACGGCGCTTGAAGGTGCGGCGCACGGTGGAAGGATCATGGCCCATCGCCACCACATCCTCCTCGCGCCAGCGCCGCGCCGGTTCGTTTTCCAGCGCCGTCAGCAGCGATGTCACGGTCTCATCGGCGGAGCCATAGGCGAGCATCGGCTTGCAGCGCTTGCAGGGACGGAAACCGGCTTCCAGACATTCGGCGATGGTCTCGCGGAACCGGCAGTTTTCGATCTTCGGCTTGCGCGCCGTGCAGGTGAAGCGGCAGAAAATCTTCGTCGACGTCACACACACATAGGCCACGCCCTCATAGGCGGGGTCCTTGTTCACAAGGGCGGAATAGAGCGTTTCGGTGTCGGGGCGTTTGAACAGCATCATGGGGAGGATGCTAGCGCAAATTTAAGCGGCACGCCGCCGAAAAACGGGCATGGATGTGGGGATGTTGTCGGCTCGTTTCGTCCGCGCCGTTTGGCCAAGCCGGTGCGGCATATTTCTTCTCCCCGCCGGGGAGAAGGTGGCGCGCAGCGACGGATGAGGGGGCGACGGCGGAGAGATGCGGAAAGCTTGCCCCCTCATCTGCCCTTCGGGCATCTTCTCCCCGGCGGGGAGAAGAAACGGGCGGCGACCTTGCGGATCAATTCCCCGGCGGTGCGAAGGACGGATCGTCCAGCCTTGTGAAAATCACGCCGCGCGCCTTCAGCGCCAGAAGGCCTTTCACCACGCCCTCGCCCGCTTCATGGGTGGGCTGGTTGATGTGGGAGATGATGACATCGCCATCCCTGGCGGAAGCGATGTGTTTCGCCGTCGCGGCCGCACCCAGCAGCGAGCCGCCATCGCCATTGACGGAATAACCGGCCACCCGCATGCCGAGCCGGTTGATGGTGGCCATGGAGGACTTGGTGTATTTGGCAGTGGCACCCCGGAACCATTGCGGCTGGAGGCCGGTGGCGGCGACGATGGCCTGACGGCCGCCCTCCACCTCCTGCTCGACCGCCGCTTCAGAGCCGGCGGCGGCGATGCCGTAGATGGAAACCGGCTTATCCACTGCCGGCACATGGTTTTCGCCATGGTTTTCGATCTCGAACAGATCCGGATGCGCCATGAGCGTGGCCAGCGCCTCACTATTGTGCTTCAGCCAGCGGGCGGTGACGAAGATCGTCGCCGGAATGCGCTCCTTCACCAGCGTATCGAGAATGCGGTGGTCGGTCTTGCCCATGCAGGCGTCCAGTGTCATCGCCACCCGCACCTTGCCGTCATGCTGCGGCGACATTTTCAGCGTCGGCTCGACAAGGCCAGTCCCCGCAAAGGCGGCGGAAGAGGCGCAGAAAAATAGGGTGGCGATGAAGAGGCGACGCAGCATTTTATGTTCCGGAGTGTGAGAGGTGGCAATCCGCCCGCAAAGCGCCCGAATTAAGGCGCGGTTTCCAGTGCCGACAGCGCTTCCAGCGCCTCTTCCACCCGCTGGCGTTCCGCGCTGGTGGGTGGCAGGATCGGCCGGGGCGGTTCGCTCACCGTGAGCGACAGGATGTTGGCAGCGGCATAAACCACGCGGATGCTGCCGAATTCCTTAAACAGCGCCCAGAGCGGCTGGAAGGCCGCATCGATCCGTTTGACCTCTTCCGCATTGGCGGCCTGAGCGGCCCGCATCAGCTGCAGGGCCGGAACCGGCAGCAAGCCGGCGACGACGCTATACCATGTGTCGCCGCCGGCAAGCGTAGCGTCGGCGCAGCCCCAGTCACCGCTATAACCGATGGCGAAATCTTGCCCCAGCTTCGGCCTCAGCCGCACAAGCTCGCCGGCATAATCGGAATCGGCCGGCAGCGGCATCTTGATGGCGCGGATATTGGGGATATAGGCAAGCCGCACCAGAAGCTCGTCGCTGAAAGCAAAGCGGGTCGTCGTCGGGTTGTTGTAGATGGCGAGCGGCAGAGCCGTCGCACCCGCCACGGCGGCGAAATGGTGATAGGCCTCTTCCTGCGTCAGCGGCGTATAGGAGACGGGTGCAAGCAGCAGCGCATCGGCGCCGGCCGCTTCCGCATCCCTGGCGAGCGCCACGGCGTCATCGGTGCGCAATGCGCCGACGCCGGCCATGAGTGTGCGCTTGCCCTTGAGGATGGCGGCGGCGGCCTCGATGGCGCGACGTCTCTCCGCGCGCGACAAATACATATAGATGCCGGTGCTGCCGAGAATGCCGACGGAATCCACCTCGGCCGCATCAAGCCGCTCGATGAGGGCGGAAAAGGCCTGCGTGTCGACCTGCCCGGCCTCGTCGGCCGGCGTGATCGGAAAAGCCGAAAGTCCCTTGAATCGTGTCGCCATGCCCATCTCCCTCGCTTTGATCGGCAAGCAGGGTTATAGAGCCGTTGACGACGCGGCAAGAAAAGCGGAGGCTAAACGCCGGTCTGAAATCGAAAAATTCCGTGCTCAGTCATAAAGATACAACTTCTTCCACTGCTCTTCGGGAATTTTATCGCCCACACGGTAATCGAAGGACTGGATGCTGAGACTGTCGCTCTTGAGCTGGCACTTGTATTTGAGCTTGTACCATTCGCCCGCGCTCCTGAAGACTGCGCCCGGCGCCTTGATGGAGTTCTTTCCCACTTCCGGATCGCCGAAAGTATAGGCGATGACCTTGTCCGGCCGCATGCCCTTCTGCTCGGTCGCTATCCTTTCCATCGCCTCGATATCGCAGCGCTGTTCCAGCCGCTCTTCGGGGGCAAGCGCGTTCAACTGCCGCATGACGCTGGCGTCGATCGCGAAGGCGGGGGTGAAGGTCTGCAAGCCAAGGAAAAAGGCAGAAAGGGCAGCGGGAAGAAGCTTTCGCATGGGATCCTGTCAGTTTTTTCGTTTGTTCTTGTGGTGGGCGGCAGGCCGGGCGGCCTGCATCCATCATCGCTGATTTGCCGGATATTGCCAAAATGTGATCGAAAGCTGACGAAATTGTGCCCAAGCCGCATTCCGCCTGTGGAGATTTGAAACTTGATCGGCCGCAAGGCCCGCTCTACATCTTGGTGCCGCCCAAGAATTCTTCATACGAAAGCGAGTTTCCCTTGCCGATTTTCAAGAACCTGCCTGCCGCCCCGACCGCCGAAAAACGGCCCGTTCAGGATACGCATCACGGCATTACCCGCACCGACGATTACGCATGGTTCCGGGCCGATAACTGGCAGGCCATGTTCAAGGACCCTACTCTGCTCGACCCGTCGATCCGCGCCCATCTGGAAGCGGAAAACGCCTATATGGAAGCGGCCATGGGTGACACCAAGGCGCTTCAGGAAAAACTTTTCGAGGAAATGAAGGGCCGCATCAAGCAGGATGATTCCTCCGTGCCGGTCAATGACGGTCCTTATGCTTACGGGACATTGTTCGTGACCGGCGGCGAGCAGCCGCATTATTTCCGCACCCCGCGCGGCGGCGGCGAAAAACACGTGCTGCTGAACGGCGACAAAGAGGCCGAGGGCAAGGATTATTTCCGTCTTGCCGGTCTCGACCAGTCCTCCGATCACAGCCACGGCATCTGGGGTTATGACGACAAGGGCTCGGAATATTTCACCCTGCGCATCCGCAACCTCGAAACCGGCGAAGACCTTGCCGATATCGTCGAAAACACCGGCGGCGGCGGCGCATGGGCGCCTGATGGCAAGAGCTTCTTCTATACGCTGCAGGACGAGAACCACCGCCCCTCCAAGGTCTTCCACCATATCATCGGCGAGCCGCAATCGTCCGACCGGCTGGTCTATGAGGAAAAGGACCCCGGTTTCTTCATGGGCGTCGGCGCGTCGGTGCTCGACGATTTCATCTTCATCGACATTCACGACCATGAGACCAGCGAATATCGCATTCTCTCCACCAAAGACCTGACGGCCGAGCCTGCTATCGTGGCGGAGCGCGAAGAGGGCATCGAATATTCGATGTGCGAAGGCGGCGATGTCTTCTTCATCCTCACCAATGACGGCGACGCCAAGGATTTCCGCATCGTGGAAGCGCCGGTGACAGCGCCTGGCAGGGAAAACTGGAAAGAGGTGGTCCCGCATGAGCCGGGCCGCCTTATCCTCTCCGTCGATGCCTATGCCCGCCATCTGATCTGGCTGGAGCGCCGTGACGGCCTGCCGCGCATCGTCATCCGCGACCGCCGCACCGGCGAGGAACATTCCATCGCCTTTGCCGAGGAGGCCTATTCGCTCGGTCTGCATGGCGCGGCGGAATATGACACTGACGTCATCCGCTTCTCCTATTCCTCGATGACGACACCGAGCCAGCTGTTCGATTACGACATGGTGACGCGCGAACGCACGCTTCTGAAGACGCAGGAAGTGCCCTCCGGCCACAACCCTGATGATTACATCACCCGCCGCATCATGGCCCCTGCCCATGACGGTGAGCTGGTGCCGGTCTCCCTGCTTTACCGCAAGGACGCGCCGCTCGATGGTTCCGCTCCCTGCCTGCTCTATGGCTATGGCGCTTACGGCATCACCATTCCCGCTTCCTTCTCCACCACGACGCTGTCTCTGGCGGACCGCGGCTTCATCTATGCCATCGCCCATATTCGCGGCGGCAAGGACAAGGGTTTCGAATGGTACGAAACCGGCAAGATGGAGGCCAAGCAGAATACCTTCAAGGATTTCATCGCCGCTGCCGATCATCTGGTTCAGGAAGGTTTCACCTCCTATAAGGGCATCATCGCCGAAGGCGGCTCGGCCGGGGGTATGCTGATGGGAGCCGTTGCCAATATGGCGCCGGAGAAATTCGCCGGCATCATCGCCGCCGTTCCCTTCGTGGACGTGCTGACCACCATGCTCGATGACACTTTGCCGCTCACCCCGCCCGAATGGCCGGAATGGGGCAATCCGCTGGAATCGGCGGAGGAGTATCAGTGGATCGCCGCCTATAGCCCCTATGACAATGTCGGTGCGAAGCCCTACCCGCCGATTCTGGCGCTATCCGGTCTCACCGACCCGCGTGTGACCTATTGGGAACCGACCAAATGGGTGGCGAAGCTGCGCGAAAAGACGACGGGAGAAGCGCCCATCCTGCTGAAAACCAATATGGCGGCGGGCCATGGCGGCAAGTCCGGCCGTTTCCAGCGATTGGAAGAAATCGCCTTCGAATATGCCTTCGCGCTTAAGGTGGCCGGCAGGGATGCCGTGTAAGACCCTGATTGCGAAACGGGCGGCGACAGAGCCGCCGCCCGGACAAAACAGTATGAAAATACCTTCAAAAAACCTCTTTCTGAATATTTTTTCCACAAAAACGCATCGCTTGCTTTTCTTTTAACTTCACTTTGCTGAAGCGTGGATTTTTATTTCGTATTACTAAAAGTCGCAATAGACTTGAGTAAATCCCAAATGCATTTCATGTATTACGCCACCTGAAAAAATGTTCCGGGAATCGAACGCATGGCTGCGATGCGCCATTTTGCGTTGCAATATCACTTTTTGGCCGTATTATGCCGGTCGTTGACATATTCATGCGCCTTTTCGCCGCGTTTCCTGCGGCAATGCCGCAGCGTGTTCTGTGGATATTCTTCTTGCCGTCTTTTTTCGGCTTTTCCATGCGCCATGTCAGTTCGCCCTTGGCAATCCGGGCTTTGCAGTGCTCCCGCTTTGCCAATTGAAAACACTGCATCAGACTTGGGGGTCTTACACATGAAGAAACTCCTCGCCTCGACCATTCTCGTAACGGGCTTTACCATCGCTGCCGGTGCAGCACATTCCGCCAATGCCGCCGAAGAGTGCGGCAGCATCTCCATCGCCGAAATGAACTGGGCATCCGCCGGTGTCGCGGCTTACGTCGACAAGTTCATCATGGAAAACGGCTATGACTGCACGGTCAATGTCGTCAGCGGCGATACCACTCCGACATTCACCTCGATGAACGAAAAGGGCCAGCCGGATATGGCGCCCGAAATGTGGGTGAACACCCTTGGCACCCCCTATGAGGACGCCGTCAAGAAGGGCAACCTCATCCAGGAAGTCAAAATCCTGAGCGAGGGCGGCGTCGAAGGCTGGTGGATCCCGAAATATCTTGCCGACGAACACCCTGACATCAAGACGGTTGAGGATGCACTCAAGCATCCCGAGCTTTTCCCGGCACCTGAAGATGCCAGCAAGGGTGCCGTTTTCGGCTGCCCGCCGGGCTGGGGCTGCCAGCCGACGACCGCCAACCTGTTCAAGGCACGCAAGGCTGACGAAAAGGGCTTTGCACTTGTTGATACCGGCTCCGCGGCCGGGCTGGATGGCTCTATTTCCAATGCGTACGAAAAGAAGCAGGGCTGGCTCGGCTATTATTGGGCTCCGACGGCCATTCTCGGCAAATACGATATGGTGAAGCTGGACGATGGCGTTCCGCTTGACCGCGCAGCTTACGACAATTGCATCGCCAAGCCCGACTGCGCTGACCCGAAGCCCAATGCCTATCCGGTCGCCGAGGTGTTCACGGTCGTGACCAAGGACTTCGCCGAAAAGGCCGGCCCTTCCATCGACTATATCCGCAAGCGGCAGTGGGACAACGACACCGTTGCCAAGGTTCTAGCGTGGATGGATGAGAACCAGGGTACCAACGAAGATGGGGCCGAGTATTTCCTCGAGAACCATGAGGAACTCTGGACGAAGTGGGTTTCGCCCGAGGTGGCGGAGAAGATCAAGGCTTCGATGTGATTGGTTGATGGGGGAGTCGGCGCAAGCCGCTTACCCCCCTCTGCCCTGCCGGGCATCTCCCCCTCAAGGGGGGAGATCGATTTGCGGCGGGGGTATCGCCCCACTCTCACGTTGCGGATGAAGCGATGCCGCTCGTCTTGCTGATCTCCCCCCTTGAGGGGGAGATGTCCGGCAGGACAGAGGGGGGTATCCCAGCCTCCATCGCCCGCCGCACCATCCCCAAAACCCAAAGGGAAAACAACAATAATGGCCCTCTGCACTTACCTGCCGGACATGCTCTGCAAGTTCCCGGCCATCGACAATTCCACGATGCGTGTGGCACGCAAGACCATCGATGATGGTTTTCGCGATATCGTGCGCAATTACGGCGATGCGATTGACGTCGTCGTGCATCCGCTGCAGCTTTTCCTCAATTCCTCGGAGCGGCTGTTCATCCAGACACCGTGGATCATCACGCTCCTCATCATTCTCGCCATCGTGCATCTGGCCGGTCGCAGCTTCAAGATCACGGCCGGAACCGCCCTTTCCCTGCTGATGATCGGTGCTGTCGGCCTCTGGCGCGATGCCATGACGACGCTCTCCATCGTCGCCATCGCCACCCTGATCGCCATCGTCATCGGCCTGCCGCTCGGCATCCTGATGGGTCGTTCCGAACGCCTGCAACGCCTCATCAATCCCGTGCTCGACGTGATGCAGACCCTGCCAAGCTTCGTTTATCTCATCCCCGTGGTGGTGATTTTCGGCATCGGCAAGGTACCGGGCCTGATCGCAGTGGTGATCTACGCCATTCCGCCCGTCATTCGCCTCACCAGCCTTGGCATTCGTCTGGTGGACCGCGAAGTGCTGGAAGCGGCCGATGCCTTCGGCTCCTCCAATGGCCAGAAGCTTTTCAATGTGCAGCTGCCGCTGGCGCTGCCCACCATCATGACCGGCATCAATCAGACCATCATGATGGCGCTCGCCATGGTCGTCGTCGCCTCCATGGTCGGTGTCGGCGGGCTCGGCAAGAACGTGCTGCAGGCCATCAATAACCAGTTCTTCACGGTGGGCTTCCTGAACGGTTTCGCTCTGGTCGCCATCGCCATCATGTTCGATCGGGCGAGCCAGGCTTTTGGCAAGCGCCTGCAGAAATACCGCGAGGTCTCCCATGGCTAAAAGCATCGAAATCCGCAACCTTTACAAGATCTTCGGCAAGCATCCCGAGAAATATCTCGAAGCGGTGCGATCCGGCATGGACAAGGCCGAACTGAACGACAAACACAACCACGTGCTTGGCCTCAACAACATCAACATCACCATGCCGGGCGGCAAGATCACCGTCGTCATGGGTCTTTCCGGCTCCGGCAAGTCGACGCTGATCCGCCACATCAACCGGCTGATCGACCCGACAGCGGGCGAGGTTCTGTATGACGGCGAGGATATCTGCGGCATGAGCGCCTCGGCGCTCAGGAAATTCCGCCGCCACAAGACGGCGATGGTGTTCCAGAAATTCGGCCTTCTGCCGCATCGCACCGTGCTGGAAAACAGCGTCTATGGCCTGGACATTCAGGGCGTACCGCGCGGCAGAAGCGAGGAAAAGGGCCGTTACTGGCTGGAGCGTGTCGGCCTTGCCGGTTACGAGGATTATTATCCGAACCAGCTTTCCGGCGGCATGCAGCAGCGCGTCGGCCTTGCCCGCGCACTTGCCAACGATGCCGATATTCTCCTGATGGACGAAGCCTATTCGGCGCTCGATCCGCTGATCCGCGTCGACATGCAGACCATGCTGCTCGATCTGCAGCAGGAGCTGAAAAAGACCGTGGTGTTCATCACCCACGATCTGGACGAGGCGCTCAGGCTCGGCGACCATATCGCCATTCTGAAAGACGGCGAAGTGGTGCAGCAGGGCGACGGCCAGAGCATCATCCTCTCCCCGGCAGATGGTTACGTCACCGACTTCGTGCGCGACGTCAATCGCGGCCGCGTGCTGCAGGCGACCACGGTGATGGAGCCGCTGGAGAGCCGCCCCGAGGGCATGCCCGTGCCGGAAAACGCGACGCTGGAAACGATTGCCCGCGACATGTCGGAAGCCAACGAGACCACCGCCCATGTGGTGGACGAGGACGGCAAACCGGTCGGCAGCATCGGCCTCGATACGCTGGTGGCTGCGATGGTGACGCCCGCGCCGCAGGAGGTTGAGGCGGAAGCGGTGGAGGAGCCGGAGAAGCTCCTGGAAGCGGTTATGCCTGTGGAGAAGGAAACGGCATAATCCGACACCGGACGGATTGGCCGCGTCCGCGACATTTCCTCTTTCCGTTATACCGGCCTTGAGCCGGTATCCAGCCAGCCCAAGTCCTTGGGCTGAAAGGACTCTTCCCGCCGCGCAGACGCGCGTCGACTGGATTCCGGTTCAAGGCCGGAATGACGGGAGTGAGGTGTTCACGGCGCCAGAAATTTAACCCGGACTGCAATGCCGCGAGGGACAAAGCTGGCAATCGCCTCCTGCCCCGCCCCCTTTATGCAAAAACGAAGCACTACTTCGCCGGCTGTCAACCCTTGGCGGTCGCTGCAGCGCAGCAAGCGCAAGTTTCAGGCAAGTCGCCGCCGTTAACCATTCGTTAACTTTTGAACGCGGAATCACCGACATGCAGATCGAAAGCAATATTGGCGGATATAACTATCAGGGTCGCATCCGCGACATCGAGAAAGCCGGCAGCGCACAGGCCGCGCCGGAAGAGCAGGCCGTGAAACGCGGCCCCGGCAATCCCACCGTTTCCAGCACCATTCTTTCCCAGTCGCTGGCCAATGTGCTGTGGGCCGTTGGCAACGGCAGCGCGCCCGCTTATCAGGATCCGGCGGCGGCTTCCGCCGAGGACAAGGCGGAAGCCGAGGTGGAATGGGTGCGCAGCGCCTATTCGGAATATACCGAATAGGCGATTCCAATCAGGCCCTTGCCGGGCTCACTTCCACCGTCACATGCGAGAGTTCATGTATGGCGGCAAGTTTCTGTTTGTAGAAAGCCGGCGCTTTCGGTGCCTGTGAATGGATCGCCACGATGGCGGCGTGATGCCCCGGCCCTACCTGCCAGACATGCAGGTCGGTGATGCGATCCTCTTCCGTCTCCACGCTTTCACGGATTTCCTGCGGCAAATCCTCCGCCGGCGGCAGCGCATCGAGCAGGGTCGTCGCCGTGGAGCGGATCAGCCCCCATGACCAGCGGGCGATGACCAGACCGCCAACGATGCCCATGGCCGGATCAAGAAACGACCAGCCGTTCCACTTGCCGAGCAGCAGCGCGACGATGGCGAGAACCGAAGTCAGCGCATCCGCCAGCACATGCAGATAGGCCGCGCGCAGATTATTGTCCCGCCCGCCCTTTGCGCCGTGGTCCGCATGGTGACCGGCATGCGAGCCGTGATCATGATGGGCGTGGCTGCCATGACCATGATGGGCATGCGAACCGTGGGCGTGGCCATGTCCATGTCCATGTCCATGTCCATGATCGTGGTGATGGTCATCCTTCAAAAGCACGGCGCTGAGGAGATTGACGGCAAGGCCGATGATGGCGACGAGGATAGCCTGGTTGAAATCGATCTCGACGGGATTGACGAGGCGCATCGCGCTTTCGACGGCAATCAGCAGCGCCACCACCGCCAGCACGATGGCGCTGGCAAAACCCGCCAGATCGCCGAACTTGCCGGTACCGAAGGTGAAGCGCGGATTGCGCGCCTCGCGGCGGGCATAAAGATAGGCGAGCGCCGAAATCAGCATCGCGCCGGCATGGGTAGACATGTGCCAGCCATCCGCCGTCAGCGCCATGGAGCCATACCAGTGGCCGGCAACGATTTCCGCCACCATCATGGCCGCGGTCAGCGCAATGACCATCCAAACACGCCTTTCGTTGCGCTCATGGTTCTGGCCAAGGAAAACATGGTCGTGACCGGCTGCTGCACGGTGTTCGGATGTCGTCGTCATGTCGCTAATCCTGTTCGATTTTACCGTATGTAGGTCTTCAGCACCTGGGCCAGCTCTTCCGCCGCCCGCGCCCGCTCGTCTTCATTTTCGGCATGCACCACATGCTCATGCAGATGCTCCTGCATCACCTCCCCGGTCAGGCCGGAAAGCGCGCCGCGCACCGAAGCGAGCAGCTGCAGCACCTCGCCGCAGGGCTTGGCATCATCCAGTGCGCGCTCCACCGCCTCCATCTGCCCTTTCAGACGGCGGATGCGGGCCAGAAGCTTCTCCTTGTTGCGGATCGTATGGGACATGGGCACCTCATATACTATAGGGGGGTATAGTATATTGCCGCTATTTTTTGCGCAAGGCGTGCATGACGCAATCTTCGGGAATGTTTCGGACCTTAAAAATGCCCCATCAGAACTAGGGGACTCACAGTCATGACGACTATCGCAGCAACCAGCAGCATCAATTTCGCCTCTCCCGTCGGCGGCATCGCGCCTGCGCATAACCGGGAGAGCCAGTCTACCACCGAGGCTTTGCAGGAGCTGACGCGGGCGGCCCATCGCGCCATTTCGGTGGCAGGCAATGTCGCCACCACCGTCGCCCCGCTGGCCGGCGCCTCCGCGAGCCTGGCTGCTGCTCTCTGGAACATGGACAGCGGCGTTTCCGCCTCCACTGGCGCCAATGCTGAGGTGGCCGCTTCCGCCCAGCCGGATATGGCAAGCCTCGAATCGCAGATTCTGAAGGCACTGGCCCAGGCGCTTGGCGTCAACGACGCCGCTTAAGGCCATTGAACCGGGGACGGAAAAGCCATATCTCTAGAGACTGGAGATATGGAGAAAAAGATGCTGTCCATCGGTGAACTGTCCAAACGCACGGGCGTCAAGGTGCCGACTATCCGTTATTACGAGCAGATGGGCCTCATCCGCGAAGCCGACCGTTCGGACGGCAACCAGCGCCGCTACGAAAAGACCGATCTCGAAAGGCTGGCCTTCATCCGCCATGCGCGCGATCTCGGGCTGAACATCGACGCCATCCGCGAACTGATCGCGCTTAGCCAGCACCGACAGATGCCCTGCGAAGGCGCGGACCGCATCGCCGCCGAACACCTCGCCCATGTGCGCGAGAAGATCGCCAGCCTGAAGAAGCTGGAGCATGAGCTGGAGCGCATCGTCTCCCATTGCCACGGCCATTCGATCGAGGATTGCTACGTCATCCGCGCGCTTTCCAATCACGGCATGTGCGAGGGTGAGCATTGATCGGAAAACCGGGCTTGACAGATTACGGATTCGGGCGCATTGGATGTCCCATGATCAACGAACGCGCACCCATCTCCTGCTCGTACTTTTGGGCCTACCTCTAAGGGCGGCTCGACAGATCATATTGTCAACAAGCCGCCGTCAGGCGGCTTTGTTGTTTCTCAAGCGTCCTGACGGCACCGATAAGACCAAAGGACCGAAAAATGACCGAAGATAGCTCCCTTACACTGGAAAGACCGCCCGTCGTCATCATTCGCGGCGCACGCAAGACGGATTTGCCGGAACTCAACGAGATGATCACGCTGCTTGCCTCCTACCACGGCGATGCGGCGGCGATCACGCCGGCGAAACTGGAACGCGACCTGTTCGGCCCGCTGCCGTGGGTACATGGCCTCGTGGCCGAAGCCGATGGCGCGCTGATCGGTTACGCCCTGCTTCTGCCCCTCTACAGGGCGCAGGAAGGCCGGCGCGGGCTTGAGCTGCATCATCTCTTCGTGCGCGATGGGCATCGCGGCCATGGCACCGGCCAGCATCTGGTTTCCCGCGCCCGCGATATCGCCAAGCGTCTCGGTTGCGACTATCTTTCCGTCAGCGCCACGACCGGCAATGTCGCGGCGCATCGTTTCTACGAAAACATGGATTTCGCGCCCCGGCCGGTCACCGGCATGCGCTACATGCAGTCCATCGCCTGATTAAAACCACGGAGACGGCCATGACACGGATCGCCATTGCGCTGGCGCAGGATTTTGCGGACTGGGAACCGGCGCTGCTTGCTGCCGCAGCCCGCAGTTATCTGGGCGTCGAGATCGTCTACGCTACCCCCGATGGCAGGCCGGTGACATCCATGGGCGGGCTGAATGTGACGCCTGACACATCCTATGACGCGCTTGATCCTGTTGGCATCGATGCGCTTGTCATTCCCGGCGGCTTGAGCTGGGAAAAGGGAACGGCTGTCGATCTTGGCGGGCTGGTGCACCGGTTTCGCGACAGGGACCGGCTGGTGGCCGGCATCTGCGCGGCGGCAAGCGCGCTCGGCGGCACGGGCGTCCTGAACGATGTCGCCCATACCGGCAATTCGCTGGCGTCCCACAAGGCTTATGCCGTCTATAGCGGCGAGGCGCTTTACCGCGACCAGCCGAAAGCGGTTAGCGATCGCGGCATCGTCACCGCCGCCGGCAGCGCGCCGGTCAGTTTCGCTGTGGAAATCCTGAAACACCTCGGCCTCTTTGGTCCGGAAGCCGAGGCGGAACTTCAGGTTTTTGCGGCGGAGCATCGCTGAGGCATAGCCGCCTCGGTTGTTTGCGCTCCCTCTACTCCCCGTCATTCCGGCCTTGAGCCGGAATGCAGCCGACGCGCGTCTGCGCGGTGAAAAGAGTCCTTTCAGCCCAAGGACTTGGGCTGGCTGGATCCCGACTCAAGGCCGGGGTGACGGCGGTGAAAACAGCGATGATTATCGCCGATCCAGCACCCGGCACACGCGCGCCGCTGGCTCCTCGCCCTCCCCGGCAATCGCACGGCGAATATCGCGGCTGTTCAGATGCAGGCTGCGGCCGGCGGGTAAATTCGACCCTTTTATCTTGCTGAGCGCCGCAGCGATAAAAGCGGCCTCGTGTTCATGAAAACAGGCGAGAGCGGCCTCGCGATCCGGGGCCGCCCCAAGGACAGCCTTGAAGGCAAGGCGGTGCACGGCGCAGAAAGCGCCGTGACCGGGAACGGCAAAACGCAGCGCATCGAGTTCCTCACTCCATTCCGCCGCGTCCTGCATGGATTTACGCCGACTGGAAGCGCTTCAGGAAAAACGCGCTCAATGTTCCGAGCAAAGCCCAGAAAACGAAGCTCGTGATGGTGGCGGCGACGATGAACTGACGCTCCAGCGGCAGCGGCGCCAGCGCATGTTCACCTTCCGGCGGCAAGGGTGCGCCGACCACATGCGGTGCGACGATCAGCACCAGCGCCAATACGATGGCCCAGGGTTCGCGGCGGAATGCGATCAGCGCAATGCCGCCCGCGGTTGCGGCAACCGTCGCAAGCCACCAGATCTGCCGCGCCTCAAGTGCGGCAGCCGGGCTGCCCGGCAGTTCCGGCGGCAGGCCGATCATCGGCGCCAGCATGACGGCGGCAAAACCGGCAACGCCCCAGAGAAGGCCTTCGCGCCAGCCGCCATTCGTGCCACGCAGCGAAATCAGGCCGGTCAGCACCAGCGCATAACCGATGGCAGTCAGCACATTGGCGGCGACGGTATAGGCGGTGCGCTCGAAGCCATCGGCCGGAGCCCAGGCCTCGTCATTGTGCTCATGGGCGGGAACGGCAGCGCCGGGGGCCGCCGCATCATGGCTGTGGGGCGCTTCGCCGGCGCTTTCATAGGTTTCCGCCTGAAGGATGAGCGGCGTCGTGCTAAAAGCCTGCATTGCCGAGACGGCGAAACCGCCAAGAATGCCGACGAGAACGGCGGTAAAGACGATATTGCGAAAAGACGACATGCCGTTCCCCTCAATGGCAGGGGAAGGCATTGGCATGACGCGTGTCATGCGCAGCGTTATGAACGGCTTCCACATGGGAAAAGCCGACAAAACCGACAACGAACAGGCCAAGCACGATCGCCGTCAGCGATTGCGCGAAGCTGGTTGTTTTTGCGGAAACGGCGGCGTTGGCCGTATTCTGGTTGATGGACATGGTGACCCCTCTCCGGCGCGACCCCGCGCCTTTGGACGCGACCGGACGGCAAAGGCCGTCGAGCCGCTACGATACACTTCACCACGGGGATACGAGACTGACACAGGGAGGCGTCGATCCCGCCACCCTGAAATTCCGCTCTTCCGGACACCCCGCCGGCATGGATATTTCCGCGATGGCAGGTCTCCTGGCTTACGGGTCAAAACCTGAAACACCTTCCCGGCGTCACCCTCTCTGGAAACCTTCGGTTCCCGGCGAGATGGCTTGCCAGTGGCATTTCGTTTCAGGCTCTCCGCTCACAGTTGCGGGGGCAGCCACGAATGAGGATCTCTCCCTATCGTGTTCCCTTTTCACCTTCCGGAACGCCCGGAAGGAACCATCACAGGATTGTTATCCGATGGGCAGGGTCGGGAGTCAATGGTGGGCCTGCTTTCGAACTGCGCGCCGTCGCCTCCATCTCCGTCACCCCGGACTAGATCCGGGGTCCAGCGCGATCAAGTCCTTGATCGCAAGAGACTCTTCTCACGGCGCAGACGCGCCGTGGCTGGATGCCGGATCTAGTCCGGCATGACGGCTGAGGGTTACCGCGACGGTATGGCCTTCAGATAGGCGGCAATCGCATCGCGGTCTTCAGGCGTCAGATGCGCCATGTTCTGCTGCACCTTGACCATGGAGCCGCCGACGCTGTCGAATTCCGGGGTGAAGCCGTTTTCCAGATAGCTCGCAATATCGGCCTCGGCCCAGCTGCCGATGCTTTGCGAGCCGGGGGTAATGTCGGGAATGCGGCCCTCGCCTTCCGGGTTGGGACCGCCGGCCAGCCACTTGTCTTTCACGAAACCGCCAAGCGCGTTGCGCGGCGTGTGGCATTCGCCGCAATGGCCCGGCCCTTCCACCAGATATTGGCCGCGCAGCAATTCGGCATTGGCATTGGCAAGCTCCACGCGGGGCCGCGCCGAGGGGTCGAAATAAAGGAATTTCCAGCCGCCCAGCGCCATGCGCAGATTGAAGGGGAACGGCAACTCGTGATCCGGCGCATCGTTCTGGCTGGCCGGCAGGGCTTTCAGATAACCGAAGAGATCGTTGATGTCCTTCTGCGTCATGCGGGCATAGGAGGCATAGGGAAAGGACGGGTAGAGATGTTCGCCGTTCCTGCCAACACCGCGCGTCATCGCATCGCCGAATTCCGCCAGCGTCCAGCTGCCGATGCCATGCTGCGGATCGGAGGAAATATTGGGGACATGGAAGGTGCCGAAGGGGCTTTTCAGCGCCTGCCCGCCCGAAAGCGTCAACAGCGCCTCGCCTTTCGCATCGGGTGCGGCATGGCAGCTTGCGCAGCCGCCCGCCCAGAACAGCGTTTCGCCATTGGCCAGATCCGGTTCGCCCAGGCTGACCCAGTGGCTGGGCGCCTGCCGCTGAGGCGCGGTGACCCAGGCGAATATGCCGTAGCCCGCAATGGCCGCGACGACGGCCCCGCCCACGAGTTTCGTCCAGATGGAGGACATGCCCCTCTCCCCATTCTCACCTGACCCGGTCAGATGTCTTTCGTGCCTGAGAAAACGCCGCCGGTAAGCGGCGTTTCCAAAGTGCTGCGATTATTTCTTCAGACGATAGGTCTGGTGGCAGGTGCCGCAATCGGCGCCCAGCGTCTTCATGGCGGTGGCGACGCCCGCCTGATCGGTGGGGAGATTGGCGAGAACCATGTCCGCATCCGTACCGAGCTTGGCGGCCTTGGCCTTGAAGTCGTCGAAATTTTCCCAGATGGCGGGGGCAGCGGCGCTGCCGGTCTCGGTGCCGGCGGGGAACTGGTCCGGGAAAGCCTTGGCGTTGGTGCCGATGGTGGTTACGGCAGTCTTGACGGTATCGGCGTCAAAGGGCTTTTCGCCCTTGGAGATGGCGGCGAGCGAACCCATCGCCCCACCGATCTGCTTCATCATGCCTTCACGTTTTTCGACTTCGCCGGCAGCGTAGACCGCTCCGGCGCAAAGACAGCCGAACAGCATGGCCGCGGTGATGGTTTTCAGTTTCATGCAACTCTCCTTGATTCCGGCCGGGACACCGGACGCTTGATGGAACGGCGCGAGGATGCCCTTTCCGGATGGCGAAAAGAAGTCACATTGCGGTGAATTCCATCGTGAAAACAGAAGCCTAAGACAAGGCCTCCCACAGTGTCAGCAGCGCTGCGGCAATCAGCATGAAACCGGCGGCGCGGCCGATGAAGATCGTGGCGGCGGGCGAAGAAACCAGCCATGCCCGGCTTTTATCCGCCGTCAGCGCCAGCGCGCCATAGACCGTGAACTGCGTGACCGCCACCATCGCGCCCATCACCAGCCCCTGCATCCAGATCGGACCATAGGCCGGTTTGAGAAATTGCGGATAGATCGCCATCATGAACAGATAGGCCTTCGGATTGGAAAGGCAGGTCAGCACCGCCCGCCAGAAGGCCTTTCTGACCGAAGCACTCGCCTGCGCCTCATCGCCGTTCACGACAATCGCGCTGCGCATCAGGCCGATGCCGATCCAGATCATATAGGCGGCGCCGAAAACCAGAAGCGGCAGGAACAGCGACGGCATCCAGGCGGCAAGCATGCCGACGCCCAGGGCGCCGTAAAGCGAATGCACGATGCCGCCGGCGCTCATGCCGCTTGCGGCGGAAAGACCCGTTCTCTTGCCGCCCGTCAGCGCGCTTGCCAGCACGAACAGCATATCCATGCCCGGCAGGATGATGATGCCGAACAGGACCAGAAAGAAAAGCCAGAGATTTTCGGCGTAACTCATGTCAGTATCTCCCAAAACGGTTCACGACACATTCGGGAAAATCCATGTTTCTCAATGTGTTTTTCGGTTTATAGGGAAAGCCAACTGACAGCGTTGTGTCAGTTGCGTCGGGAGAGCCACCAGGAAACGGCAATGCGCAAGGCGTCGAGACTATTCGAGATCATCCAGATCCTGCGGCTGGCGCGCCGCCCGGTGACCGCGCAGACGATTGCCGACATGCTGGAAGTGACGGTGCGCTCGGTCTATCGCGACATCGCCGCGCTTCAGACCATGCGTGTGCCGATCGAAGGCGAGCGCGGTGTCGGTTACATCCTGCGTCCCGGCTTCAACCTGCCGCCACTGATGTTTTCCATCGAAGAAACCGAGGCGATCGTGCTGGCGCTCGCCATGGTCGGCCGCTCCAGTGATGCGGAACTGCGCCAGGCGGCGAAAAAGGTCAGTGACAAGATCGCCGCCTCCCTGCCCGAACCGCTGTCGAAGACGCTTTCCGCCAATGCCCTGCACGCCTGGGGCAGCATCGCGCCCGCCCCCGCCGGCATCGATCTTGCGATGGTCAGGCGGGCGGTGCGTGATGAAGAGCGGCTGGACCTGAGCTATCGCGACGAAAGCGGCGCGGAAACGCAGCGACGGATTCGGCCGATTGCGGTGATCTATTATTCCGAGACGGTGAATATCGTCGCCTGGTGCGAATTGCGCCACGCGATCCGCAATTTCCGCTCGGACCGGGTGCTGGGCTGCGCCGCGACGGGCAGCTTCTTCAAGACGGAAGGGGAGAAGCTGCGGCAATTGTGGATGAGCGGCTGGCAGAGCAACCAGCCGGCGAGCCCGTACTCACAGCCGTAAAAGGCGATTCTCCTCCCGCCCAAAACCGCGAATGACGATCCGGTCCGCAAACACATCGGCGATGGCGAAGGTGTTCTGGTCCGGCGTATCCACCATGCCCTTGAAATTGACGAAGTGGGTGGTGCCGAGCAGGCCGTAATTGCCCTCGTGATTATGGCCGTTGAACCATGCGGCAGCGGACGGATGGGAGCCGAGAAGATCGAGGATGCGCGGCGCGTCCCACATGTTATGGGCATTTTCCGGATAGACGGGATAATGGCACAGCACGATCACTTTTTCGCCCGCCGCATCCGCCTTTTCCAGAACGGTGCGCAGCCATTCGAATTGCCCGTCGCTCAGTGAGGCGTTCCAGTCCTGCGCATTGATGGCATCGGCATCCTTGAGACCCTTCAATCGCTCCTGCGCGATCGCGCGGCGCGGATCACCGGGCGGCGGGGCGAAGAGGCTGACCTCGTTGCCGTCAAGTACGACGAAGCGGATGTCGCCGATGGCGAAATCATGCCAGGGAGCCTTCATGCCAAGGCGGGCATGGATGGCGGAAAGATGCTCGGGCGCGACGGCGAAATCGTGATTGCCCGGCAGCAGCACCGAAGGATGACGAAGCGCGTCATAAACGCTGAGGATCGCATCGAAATTTTCAAAGCCGCGGTCGATGATATCGCCGAGCGTCACCACGAAGGCCAGCTCCTCGCGGTTGAAGGCGTCGACCGCGTCTGCGAGCTTTTTCGGGCTCTCGGCGTAATAACGGCCCATTTCCGGACGGGGAGCGGCATCGGCATATTGGGGATCGGCGACAATGCCGAAGGAGAAGAGAGGCGTGGTTTTTTCAGTCATAATGCGCCGCGATAAACCCGGCGGATGACAGGCTTGTGACAATAAAATCCGACAGGCCGCATCGCCCTATCACAAATGCAAAACACCCGGCTTGAAGCCGGGCGTCTCAAGTACGTGGATATTTCCTCTGTCGTCATGCTCGGGCCTGTCCCGAGCATCTGCCACATCGCGTTTTGAGAGACGGAGCAGATCCTCGGCACAAGGCCGAGGATGACGTCGCGCGGGAGGAGGCTGCTTCGATAAGCAACCACGCATTCCGCAAGCCTTACTTGGCGGCGGCTTCGTAACGCTCCAGGACGTAGTCCCAGTTGATGAGGTTGTCGACGAAGGCTTCGAGGTACTTCGGACGCAGGTTGCGGTAGTCGATGTAGTAGGAGTGTTCCCAGACGTCGACGCCGAGGATGGGATCGGCGCCATGAACCAGCGGGTTTTCGCCGTTCGGGGTCTTGGAGATTTCAAGCTTGCCGTTCTTGACGGAGAGCCATGCCCAGCCGGAGCCGAACTGCGTGGTGCCGGCAGCGATGAAATCGGCCTTGAACTTGTCGTAACCGCCGAGATCGGAGGCGAATGCCTGCTCGAGCTTGCCAGGCAGCTTGTTGCCGCCGCCGCCCTTCTTCATCCACTTCCAGAAATGGACGTGGTTGTAATGCTGGGCCGCATTGTTGAAGAGACCGGCATTGGTGCCAAAGGACTTCTTCACGACTTCTTCGAGCGACAGGTCGGAAAGACCTGCTTCGGCCGCCAGCTTGTTGCCGTTGTCGACATATGCCTTGTGGTGCTTGTCGTGATGGAACTCGAGCGTCTCGCGCGACATGTAGGGTGCAAGCGCGTCGTAGTCGTAGGGGAGTTCGGGAAGTTCGAAGGCCATGGTTTTTACTCCTTTTTGCAGCGGGTTACCGCTCCTAGAAACCGTGTGAGCGGACCATAGGAGCGAACCTCTGTTTGGGCAACCTGCGAAATATCAAAATGTTCCGACAAAAGAGAAAATTCCTCTCCGCGCGGCCGCCACCACATTTGTTTCACAACCCTGGCGTACCGTTTTCCACCCTATCGGTTCGCTTTTGACGAGATTGCAGGAAGGAAATTCCATGACCCGTCCGATCCCCCGCACCATCCTCCTCCTTGCGGCGTTCTCGTCGCTCACATTGCCCGCCGCCGCATCGTCGGATGACGCCTGGAAGGAGTTCGTGGCAGATGTGCAGACGGCCTGCCTTGCCGGCGCCAAGGACATGATCGAGGACGCGAAGGCCGTGGTCGATCCCGTCGGCAGCGAGAATTACGGCCTCGCCATTCTCACCGGCAAGGCCAAACTCACCGGGAAGAGTGGGGGCGCGGATGCGACCGTCAGCCATATCTGTGTGTACGACAAGAAGACCAAGGCCGTGGAGCTGGGCAGCGAGCTTTCTGGCGATACGCTGAAGGTGGAAATACCCGGCTCCACCAAGCCCTGATCGTTCAAAAGCGCGGTGTGGTGTCACCCTCGCCCAGCGCACGCTGCATCAGCACCGTATCCAGCCATTGGCCATGTTTCCAGCCAATGGACTTGAAGGTGCCGACATGTTCGAAACCGGCGGCGCGGTGCACGCCGATCGAGGCGGCATTGGCCGAATCGCCGATGACGGCAATCATCTGCCGGAAGCCGCCTGCCGTCGCCGCCTCGATCAACGCCTCGAGCAGCTTGCGACCGATGCCCATGCCCTTCATACCCGGATCGATATAAACGGAATTCTCCACCGCCGCGCCATAGGCCGGGCGCGGGCGATAGGCGCCGGCATAGGCATATCCGGCTATCTTTCCATCGCATTCGGCGACGAGATAGGGGTAATTGCCCTCCACCAGAAGGCGGCGGCGCTCGAGCATCGTCCCCGCGCTCGGCGGATCGATCTCGAAGCTCGCGCGGCCGTGCAGCACGGCGTCCCGGTAGATTTCGGCAATGGCTGGAATATCCGCCTCTTCGCAAGGGCGGATGGTAAGGCTGGAAACGGTGGAAAGGGTCATTCTCTTGTCCTGCGGATCATTCACGCCGTCATTGTGCATTGCGGCGCAGCCAAAATAAAGATTATCTGTCTTATACAAACGATAAGGTTTTCTTTGATGATGGACCTCGACCTGCGGCAGCTGCGCAGCTTCATGGATGTGGCCGATCTCGGCAGTTTTTCCGCCGCCGCCGACAAGGTGGGGCTGACGCAGCCGGCCATCAGCCTGCATATAAGGCTGCTTGAAAAACAGCTCGGCGTGCGGCTGATCGAAAGGGTTGGCAGGCGTGCACAGCCGACGGCGGCGGGGCGCGACTTTCTCATCCATGCAAGGCGGATTGCCGAGGAAGTGGCGCATGCGATCGATACCGTTGCGCCGCATCGCAGCGGGGTGACGGGACGCCTGCGCATCGGCACCGGCGCCACCGCCTGCATCTATCTGCTGCCGCCGGTGCTGGGCAAAATCCGGCAGGCCATGCCCGGCATCGAGATCGTCGTGCAGACCGGCAATACCCACGATATCCTCCGGCTTCTGGAGGCCAATACCATCGATGCGGCGGTGGTGGCCCTGCCCGCCAGCGGCCGCAGCCTCGATATCAGCGATATCCATCTCGACGAGCTGGTCGCGGTTTTCCCGCAAGGCTCCGTTTCTGACACAACGGCGCTCAACGCCGAGACGCTTTCGGCGCGGCCGCTGCTGCTTTACGAGGGCGGCAATACGCGCCGGCTGGTGGATCAATGGTTTTCGGCGAGCGGCCGCACCGTGCAGCCCGCCATGGAACTGGGCAGCGTCGAGGCGATCAAGAAGCTCGCAGGCGCGGGCCTTGGCCTTGCCATCGTGCCGCGCATGGCGATGGAGCATGAAGGCGCGGCATCCGGGCTCGAATGGCGCTCGCTCGAACCGCCACTTGAACGGCGGATCGCGCTGGCGATGCGCCGCGACAAACATATGACCGCGCCGCTGCGGGCGCTTGCCGCTGCGCTGCCGGATGTGCGGAAACGGTGAAGCTCGCGCCCGTTGCGAGGGCAGGCTTCGACTTGTTGACGACATGGAACCGTACTCTCCCCTCCGTCATGCCGGACTGGATCCGGCATCCAGCCACGGCGCGTCCGCGCCGTGAAGAGAGTCTTTCGCGATCAAGGACTTGATCGCGCTGGACCCCGGATCCAGTCCGGGGTGACGGAGCCCATAACCAAGCCTCCACCCACACATTCAGTCCACGAGGTTCGTTCTCAAAACTCCGTCCACTCATCCCCCTTCACGGCCAGCGCCGCATTGCCGCGTGCAGCAACGGGGCGAGCCTTCCGCGCCGGTGCGACCGGTGCGGCGGGCGCGTGGGCCGGGCTTGCGGCGCGCTGCATATGCCGTGCCGTGTCCCGCAGTGCCGAGCTTTGCTGGCCGAGCTGGAATTGCGCAAGCAGCGCGTGAAGGTTGGTGCATTCCTGTGCAAGACCCGCACCGGCCGCATTCATTTCCTCGACCATGGCGGCATTCTGCTGCGTGGCCTGATCCATGTGGTTGACGGCCGTGTTGACCTCGGAAAGACCGGCCGACTGCTCCTGCGCCGCTGTGGCGATGGCATCCATATGGGTGTTGACCGAAAGCACCAGCTGCTCGATCTCGGAAAGGCCGACGCCGGTATCGGCCACCAGCTTCACGCCCTCACCCACCGCAACGGCTGACGCGGTGATGAGTTGCTTGATTTCCTTGGCGGCATTGGCGGAGCGCTGCGCCAGTTCGCGCACTTCCTGTGCGACAACGGCGAAGCCCTTGCCCGCATCGCCCGCCCTTGCCGCCTCGACGCCGGCATTCAGCGCTAGAAGGTTGGTCTGGAAGGCGATTTCGTCGATGACGCCGATGATCTGGCCGATCTGGCGCGAGGAATGTTCGATGCGTTCCATGGCGGCGACGGCATCGCGCACCACCTTGCCGGAAAGATCGGCCTTTGTCCTTGCCTCACGCACCGTGTCGCGCGCATCGCTCGCCCGTTTGGAGGTGGCGGAAACATTGGCGGTGATCTCTTCCAGCGCCGCGGCGGTTTCTTCGAGAGAAGCGGCCTGCTGTTCGGTGCGGCGGGAAAGATCGTCGGATGCGGAGGATACCTCGTGGGCGCCGCCGTTCACGGTCTGCACGGACTGGCCAACGCTGGTGAGCGCTTCGCGCAGCTGATGCACGGAGCTGTTGAAATCGTGCCGCAGCGTCTCGAATTGCGGCGCAAACGGCGTGGCGATCTCGCAGACCATATCCCCGGAGGCAAGCCGGCGAAGACCGCCAGCCAGCGACCCCGTGGCCTGATTGAGACGCTCTTCGGCCTCGGCCTCGGCGCGCTGCTGCAGCTCGATACGGTCACGCTCGGCTTGCTCGCGGTTACCGATGGCTTCGTCCTCAAGCTGCCGGTTGCGGATGGCCGCTTCGCGGAAGATTTCCACGGCGCGGGCCATCTCGCCGATCTCGTCGCCGCGTTTTGCGCCGGGCACATCGATGGTCAGGTTGCCGGTTGACAATTCCATCATCGCCTTTGTCAGGCGGCTGATCGGACGGGTGACGCGGCCGACGATGACGGCAAGGCAGAGAATGCAGATGCCAAGCGTGAGAATGAACGCAGCGAGATAGATCATCGCGCCGATAAAGGCGTCCTGTCTGGCCTTTTCGGCATTGGCGTTGAGAACATCCATCGCCTCGGAGGCGATTTTCGCGACCGTATCGAGGTTCGCGGTGACCGTATTGCGCCATGTATCGATGGTGAAGGCAGGCGTGCGGCCGTTGTTCAGATCGTCGATCAGCTTTGCGCGCTGCGCGACGAAATCACCCTTGAAATAGGTCCTGTCGGCAACGGCATAGATATCCTTCAGCGCCTGCGGCGTCGATTCATGGGCGACGAGGTCGCCGGTGGCTTTCCAGGCAAAGGCCGCGCCGGCATCGAAATTACCGAGCTGCTGGGTTTCCTGCGGGGTCAGCGGCCGCTGCTGGGCCACGACCGCATTGATGACAACGGTGGCGCTGCCGCCGAGTGCACGCGCCGACCAGCCATAGGACCGCAACTGGATGAGGCCGGTCAGGCTCTGGTCCAGCGAGCGAACCTCACCTTCCACCGCCGTCGAGCCCGCTTCGAGCGCCGTCAGGAAATCCTGACCGAGCGCCAGCACGGTCTTGTCCAGCCCGTTTTCACGACGGTCGAGCGGCAGGGTGACGTTGGCGTCAACCTTTTTGCGCAGCTCCAGGAATTGCGTATAGATATCCTTCACGCGGGCAAGCGGGGCCTTGAGGCCAGCCTGATTGAGCGCGGCGGCCTGTTCGAGAAAGGCGCCCATGGCGGCATCCACCTTCTGGCGCGACGCCTGCACGCTGGCGATGGTACTGGCCGTCTTCGCCGGGTCGACCGTCAGCGCCGAGGCGCTGTTGCCGCGTTCACTGCGAAAGTTCAGCAAGGCGTTGAAAAGCAGCCTGTCCAGCGAAACGAGCTGCGCCACCTCCGAAAAGCTGCGGGCACGCTGCACGGACTGCAACATGCCGTTGCCCACGAAGCCCGCCAGCGCGATGCCGACGAGCAGAAAAAATCCCACAAGTATATTACGTATGCTGAAAGACATTTGGCGGCCCCCATTAGCCCGGATCGATAATGCCGCAAGCTAGCGTGTGGTCCTCTAAAATTGGATTAAATTCCCCCTGAATTTTTATGGGAAATAATGCGGTTCAAAACAAAAGGCCGCGGCAGGAATGAGCCTGCCGCGGCCTTTTGAAACTATGGGGCTTACCCGGCCTTAAACGTCCGCGCCGAGACGCGCCCAGTCCATATAGAGATCGAGCGCCTTGCGGGCGACGGGGCCTGCCTGCAATTCACGATCATCGAGCTTCACGACGGGCGAAACCTTGGAATAATTGCCGGAGCAGAAGATTTCATCTGCCTCCCGGAAATCCTCGACCGAAAGCGTCGCTTCGCGCACGTCGAAACCGGCCTGGCGCAGAAGACCGATCACGCGCGAACGGGTAATGCCGGCAAGGAAGGTGCGGTTGGGAACCGGGGTAAGGACGACGCCGTCCTTGACCATGAAGATGTTGGCTGAGGCGGACTCGGCGACATTGCCGTTCATGTCGCGCATCAGGGCATTGTCGAAACCGCGCGAGCGTGCTTCCAGAATGGCGCGGCCGCTATTGGGATAAAGGCTGCCGGCCTTGGCGTCGGTCATGGCGGTTTCCGGCGAAGGGCGGCGCAGCGGCGAGACGGTGAGCGTCAGCGGCTTGCCGGCATCCATCGGCGCTTCGAAAAGGCAAAGCGCAAACCGGGTGGAGCCGGCATCGGGCGCCACGACACTGCCGGGCATGCCGTGTTCGGCCCAGTACATCGGCTTGATGTAGATCGCCATCTTGCCGTCGAATTTCTTGACGCCTTCGAGCGCCAGGGACTCGATCTCCTCGGCCGTCATGGTCGGCTTCATGCCCATATTGACGGCGGAGCGATTGACGCGCTGGCAGTGCAGATCGAGATCGGGCGCCACGCCATCGAACCAGCGCGCACCGTCAAACACCGTGGAAGCCAGCCACATGGCATGCGAGGTCGGGCCGATAAGCGGCGGGTTGCCGGGCAGCCATTGACCGTCAACATAGGTCCAGGTGGTTGATCGGGGTGCGGTATCGACGCTCATGGTGGTCTCCTGTCTCGAGCGTTTTCGTTCGGTAAAAACGCTCCGTCTTTTTTGTTCTGATGCATTGCCGGATGAAGAGCGCTGCGCGCTCGCAACGGGGCATGTGCTGGAAATCGGCCGGAGTGAATGCCTCTCCCCGGACGAGGTCAAGTTTTAATTGCAGCGATTTCTGATTTTGATGGAAAATAACAAAGCGATGGCCCCGTGAGCACGTTTTATGAGGCGAAACAAAAGGTTGATGAATAGATTCATCACAATAATTCATCGATTGAATGATGGCGGGGCGATTTCGCCCATGCGATGCTGACGATCTGACGGCAGTCCGCAGGAGAAAAATCATGGCATGGTCCGCACAGCAATATCTGAAATTCGAAGACGAGCGGACGCGCCCCGCGCGGGATCTTCTGGCGCAGGTGCCGCTGGAGCGGGTGCTGAACGGCTATGACCTCGGCTGCGGCCCCGGCAATTCCACCGAACTTCTGACCGACCGTTACGGCGTCAATGTCATTACCGGCATAGACAGCGATGACGACATGCTGGAGAAGGCGGCGGACCGGCTGCCGACCACGCGCTTCGGCAAGGCCGATCTTTCCCAGTGGAAGCCGGCGCAGAAGGCGGACCTGCTTTACGCCAATGCCGTGTTCCAATGGGTGCCGAATCATCTCACCGTTCTTTCGCAACTGATGGACCAGCTGGAAAGCGGCGGCGTTCTGGCCGTGCAGATGCCCGACAATCTGCAGGAGCCAACGCATCGCGCCATGGAAGAGACCGGAGCGAACGGTTCCTGGAAGGATGCGTTTTCAGATGGCAGGCTGCGCCGCAAACCCCTGCCCGCGCCTTCGGATTATTTCGATGCGCTGGTGCCGAAATCCGCGCGGGTGGATGTGTGGCACACCATCTATAATCATCCGATGAAGGACGCGGAAAGCATCGTCGAATGGGTCAAGGGCACGGGGCTGCGCCCCTATCTCACCGCCGTCGGCGAGGAAAACCGCGAAGCCTTCCTCACTGACTATACGCGGCGCATCAAGGCGGCCTATCCGCCGATGGCGGACGGCCGCCTGCTCCTGCGCTTTCCCCGCCTTTTTGTGGTGGCGGTGAAGAAGTAACTTCAGCCCGCGAAAGCATAGACCCGGAGACGATGATTGTCGGGGTCGGCGGCGGTAAAGGTGTAGCCGAATTCCATGCCTGCCGGCTGCTGCAGCATGTCGATGCCCTTCGCCTTCCAATCCGCAAAAATCTCGTCCACCCGCGCCGCGTTTTCAACGCGGAAGGCAAGCTCGCCGCCGCCGCCCGTAACGGATGCCTTGGGCTCCACGGTGTGCCGCGACCAGAGGCCGAGCTTCATGCCGTTCTGAAGCACGAAGAGCGCGAATGTCGGCGAGGCTTCGACCGGCTCCGCACCCAGCAGCTCCTTGTAAAATTCGGTGCTCGCCGGCGGGTTGTCGACGTAAAGGATGGTGAAATCGGGGTGGGTCATGGCTGTTCTCCTGTGTTGCGGATGAACGGTTTCTAGACCCTGCTGCTGTCAGTTTTTGTCAGCATGATGCCGCCGCCGGTGTTTTTCCCTTTCGCGCCATTCTTTCAGCAGCGCCTGGCGTCGGCGCGGATAACGGCTGTCGAGAGGGTGGAAATCTTCGATGCGGTCGGCCCGGAAACTGCGGTAGTCCTGCCGTGTCTCGCACCAGCCAAGCACCACCCGCACCAGATCGAAAAAGGCGAGTGCGAAGGGCCAGATCACCCGTTCCGTCACCTCTCCCTTTTCATCGCGATAGGTGATGATGACCCTGCTTTCCTTACGGATCGTATCGCGAATGGCGGCCAGATCGACATGGATGGCGGCGAGGCCCTGCCCCGGCCCGACCAGCAGGGTGGAATGATCGAGTTCCTCGCGCAGGGTATCGGGAAGCACAGCGCCGATCTTGACTAGCGCCGCACGGGCAGCGTCCGCCAATCCCGCATCGGCGCGACCCGCCACCCAGCGCGAGCCGAGCACCAGCGCTTCGATCTCCTGCTGGGAAAACATCAGCGGCGGCAACAGGAAACCCGGACGCAACACGTAACCCACCCCGGCTTCGCCCTCGATATCGGCCCCCTGCGCCTGCAACGTCGCGATGTCACGGTACAGCGTGCGCAGGCTGACGCCGGTCCGGGCGGCAAGAAAGGTGCCGCTGACCGGCATGCGGTGAGACCGCAGGATCTGCAAGAGATCAAGGAGCCGCTGTGAGCGTGACACGTGATGTTTCTCCGTTGCGTCTGCCGGGTCCGGTGACGGCATTCCAGCGCCAGATTGGTAACGCCGGAAAGGGCTACCCGCAATGGATGCCATGAGCCGCGAATGCAAAACCTTGAAACCGATGGCACTGACACCAGTTAGTAACGGAACGCCCCACCGCCGGCTTTACTGCCGGTCCATCAAGTCAATGACAGGAGAGACATTCCATGTATCACGTCAACGCGAATGGTGCTGATATTCCCGCACTTGGTTTCGGCACCTTCCGCATTCCGGAAGACGATGTCAGGCGCATTCTGCCGGAAGCGCTGAAGCTTGGCTTCCGCCATGTCGATACGGCCCAGATCTACAAGAACGAAGGCGCTGTCGGAGAGGTCATCGCCCAATCCGGCATTTCCCGGCATGATATATTCCTGACCACCAAGGTCTGGGTGGACCGCTATCGCCACGATGATTTTCTCGCTTCCGTCGATGAAAGCCTTGCGAAACTGAAGACCGACTATGTCGACCTTTTGCTGCTGCACTGGCCAAAAAGCGATGTTCCGCTTGCCGAACGCATGGGCGCGCTGAACGCGGTGCGCAAGGCCGGCAAGGCGCGCAATATCGGCATTTCCAACTTCAACGTGGCGCTGACCGAAGAGGCGGTGAAACTGTCCGACACGCCGCTTGCCACCAACCAGATCGAATATCACCCCTATCTAGACCAGACGAAGGTGATTTCGGCCGCACGTAAGCACGGAATGTCGGTGACGGCCTATTATCTGATGGCCGATGGCAAGGTGCCGAACGATCCTGTTCTCAAGGACATTGGCGCGAAGCACGGCAAGACGGCCGCGCAGGTGGCCCTGCGCTGGGCGGTGCAGCAGCCGGATATCGTGGCGCTTTCCAAGACGGCGACCGAAAGCCGCCTGAAGGAGAACTTCGACATCTTCGATTTTGCGCTGACGGAAGAGGAAATGCAGGCGATCCACGCGCTTGCCAAGCTGGATGGCCGCATCGTCAATCCGGGCCATCTCGCGCCCGACTGGGACGACTGAGGCAACGGGGCTATAGGGTCCCGTCTTATCGCTCGGTCAGGGCCAGCTTCGCCCCCAGCGCCACGAAAGCGGCGGCGAAGCTGCGCCTCAGCCAGGCGAGGACCGAAGGACGTGACACCACCTGCCGCCGGATCGAGGCGGCAAAGCAGCCGTAAAGCGTAAAGACAAGAAACGTCACGGCCATGAAGACCAGCCCGAGTTCGGTCATGCGCCATGTCGGCACAATCTCATCCGGCGCGATAAACTGCGGCAGGAAAGCGAAAAAGAAGATCGACAGTTTCGGGTTCAGCAGATTGATAAGGATCGCCTCGCCGATGACGCGGGTGGCTTTCTGCGGCGCTTTGGCATCGTCGATCTTCAGCGCACCATCCTCGCGTAGCGTGTTCCATGCCATGTAGAGGAGATAGGCGACACCGAGATATTTCACGATGCCGAAGGCGAGCGCGCTGGTGTGCAGGATGGCGGCAAGGCCGGTGATGGCGGCCAGCAGATGCGGCACGATGCCGAGCGTGCAGCCTAGGGCCGCAACAACGCTCGCCTTTGCCCCCTGCGAAAGGCCGGCCGCCAACGTGTAGACCACGCCGGTTCCGGGAGATGCGGCGACGATGAAGGATGTGATGAGGAATTCAGGTGTCATGGTGCGGGTCTGTCCTCTTGGGTGGAGGACGGGAGCATGATGGTGCGCGGGGCGGGTGTCTTGGATGAAATTGCAGCGCCACATCCGCACACCGTCACCCAAGCCGGGGTTCAGCGTGGTCCAGTCCTTGACCACGAAAGACTCCTTTCACGCCGCAGACGTGCGATGGCTGGATGCCGGATCTCGTCCGGCATGACGGAAGAGAGCAAAGATCAACCAGCCGCCGCCGCCCGGTAAACCGCCGGCGTCACCCCGAATTGGCGCACGAAAACGCGGTTCAGATGGCTTTGGTCGGCAAAACCGGCGACGAAGGCCGCCTCGGCGGGCGGGGTGCCCTTGGCCAGCGCATGTCGCGCCAGATGCACGCGGCGCTGGAGAAGATAGCTGTGCGGCGTCAGCCCCGTCGCCTTGGCGAAAGCGCGCAGGAAGCGGAACTGGCTCATGCCGGCTTCCTCAGCCAGATCGGCAAGGCGGAACGGTCGGGAAGGCTCGTCATCGATGCGGTTTTTCGCACGCCTGATGATCGCAGGCACGGCCAAGACAGGTGGATTGGCAGCCTTCTCCATGGCATCCCCCAGCAGCATCAGCAGCGTCTCCTCGGAAAGGAGAGTTTCGCCCGGCCGCTCATTTGCCGTCACGGCTGAAAAGACAGCGTTGAAGCGCTGGGCCAGAGGTCTCTTCTCCACGGGATGGACGAATTCGAAGGTGCCGCTGTCCTTCCCGCTGAGATCGGCAATGGCACGTTGAACGATATCGATGTCGAGATAAAGCATCCGCCAGGCGCGGCCGCCCTCCCCGAGCGGGATACCGTCGTGCACCTCGCCCGGGTTGACGGTGATGACCTGGCCGGCGCCCGCTTCCACCACGCCGCGGCCGGAGAGGGATTTCTGTGCGCCGCGATGGATGAGGCCGATACCGAATTGATCATGCATATGGCGCGGAAAGGAACGGTCGCTATCCGCCGCCACGGCGACGACACCGGGCAGAATGGTTTTCGGCATCAGGAACCGGCCCTGGGCCATGAAAGCGCGCGCTCCGCAGATTTGAGCGCGACGCTATCACAGGATGCCCAGTCGAGACAGATGCGGTGTTTACGGATGCATATGATTGATCATGGCGAAGACCTGATCGAAATTGCCGTTCTGCGCGGCGAAACGCAGCGGCTTGCAGCGTTCCACCACCACTTCCTTCTCGTCCGGGCGATTTTCAAGAATATCCATCACCTCGGAAATGAAGGCGTCGAGCGGCATGGCCCTTTCGTCGCTCGCCTGCCCCTCGCCCATCAACGTCGTCTGCACATAGGGCGGCACGATTTCGATGACCTCCACCGGCGTTTCCTTCAGCTGTTCGCGCAGCGCGACCGAATAGGCATGGATGGCCGATTTGGTGGCGCTGTAGGTGGGGGTCAGCACCATGGGCACGAAGGCGAGGCCGGAAGAAACCGTCAGCACAGTGGCTGCGGGTTGCTTGAGGAAATGCGGCAAAAGCGCCGCCGTCAGGCGAATGGGTGCTAGAAGATTGGTGGCGATGGTTTCTTCGGCCGTGTCGAGATAATCCGGTGCTGCGGCGATGTCTTCCGGCCGCATGATGCCGGCATTGTTGATGACGGCGTTGAGGGTCGGATGGGCCTTTACCAGAGCTTCGGCAAACGCGCGGATGCCTGCGGCGTCCGTCGCATCCATCACCATCGAGGCCATGCCGGGGTTGGCGGCCGTCACCTCGTCGAGCACGGCCTTGCGGCGGCCGGAAATGATGACCCGGTTGCCGGCCTTGTGAAACGCCTCCGCCAGCGCCCGGCCGATGCCGGAACCGCCGCCGGTGATGAGAATGGTGTTATCAGCGATTTTCATTGGAACATCCTTTGCTTGTTGGCTGAAAGGAAGTTAGCTATGATACTCTCCAATCGAAAGTAGGCACCCAAAAGATTTATACTTACCCGAAGGAGAGTGTAAGATGAAACGGCACCCCGCCGACCCGGCCATCGAAAGCCGGCGCAAGGTTCCGCCGCCCGCGGATACCGATCCGGCAATAGAGGCGCTGGTTCAGGACATCATTGCCAAGGTGGCCGACAAATGGACGATGCTCATTCTGGAAGTGCTGGAAGAGCATGGCACGCTGCGCTTCACGCAGATCGGCAGGTTGGTCGGCAATATCAGCCAGAAGATGCTGACGAAAACGCTGCGGCAGATGGAAAGCGACGGGCTGGTGCGCCGCACCGTGCATCCCGTTATCCCGCCGCATGTGGATTACGGCCTGACGAACCTCGGCCGCACGCTGGGCAGCGCCTTTTGCGGCGTTTGGATATGGGCGGAAACGCACCATGCCGAAATAGAAGAGGCGCGGCGCCTGTTCAATGAACAGCCGCCGCGCCCCGCTATGGAATAGTTTCGCCTCAGGCGAACTGGCTGAGGCCCGGAACCGAGGCAATCACCTGGTCGACGGTTTCGTCGCCGGCGTGCTGGCGGGCAACGGCGATGGTTTCCTTGGCAAGCGTGGAAATCTCGCTCATGCCGAGGCCCTGGCTCATCAGCTGCTGGCCCAGCCCCATGATGCCGCCGCCGCCGATGGCGCTCATCAGGCCGCCGAGCAGACCGCCGCCGCCGGCACCTTCGCCATTATACTGCGCCACCAGTTCGCTGGCGCCGGGAATGGCTTCGATCATGCGGGCGATCGGGCCGTCTGCAGCCTCGCGCTGGAGAAAACCGAGAATCATGCCAATGGCCTTTTCGGCCAGTTCGGGGCTTATTCCCGCCTTCTCGGCGATCTGGCTTACGACTTCGTTCATTCTTGCCTCCTGTTGAAAAACGACGCCAACATCGAATAACTGACGTTAACGTCAACGTAAAACAATATCATGCCGCATTCAAGCGGCCAGGGTCAGGTGCGGCAACTTTCATCAAGCGGTTTTTATTCATCGCCATCAAGCAGTTGTTGCGCCTTGAAACTGTCCTTATAAGATCATCACAACCAAGCTATGAAAAGGCCGCTATCGTCAGAAGTGGCCGCAACATGGTAGTGACGCTTTAAATTCGGAGATGACTTTTGCAAAATCCACAGCGATTTTAGGGTCATGCACCAGCCGCAGGAGAAATGGTCGATGTTGCAGGACGGACAGCTCTATATCGGGACCAGCCGCAATCCGGACGACAGCCTCAACAAGGGCGAATATCTGGAGCTGAAATTCGGCAACCGCCACGGCCTCATCACCGGCGCGACGGGAACCGGCAAGACCGTGACGTTGCAGGTGCTGGCCGAAGGTTTTTCCAAGGCCGGCGTGCCGGTTTTCTGCGCCGACATCAAGGGCGACCTTTCCGGCATCGCCGCGCAGGGCGAAGCCAAGGACTGGGTCCAGAAGCGCGCCGAACAGATTGGCTTCACCGATTTTGCCTATGGCAAATCGCCGGTGATCTTCTGGGATCTCTACGGTGAAAAAGGCCATCGCGTGCGCGCTACCATCGCCGAAATGGGGCCTCTGCTGCTTGCCCGGTTGATGGATGCTTCGGAAGCGCAGGAAGGCGTGCTCAACATCGCCTTCAAGATCGCCGATCAGGGCGGGCTGCCGCTGCTCGATCTCAAGGACCTGCAATCGCTCCTGAACTATATGGGCGAAAACGCAACCGAGCTTTCCAACCAGTTCGGCCTGATTTCCAAGGCCTCGGTCGGTTCGCTGCAGCGCGGGTTGCTGGTTCTGGAACAGCAGGGCGCGGCGAATTTCTTCGGCGAACCGGCGCTGAAGATCGCCGACATCATGCGTGTGGGCACGGATGGGCGCGGCACGATTTCGGTTCTCGCCGCCGACCGGCTGATGATGAACCCGCGCCTTTATGCCACCTTCCTGCTCTGGATGCTTTCGGAACTGTTCGAAGAGCTGCCGGAAGTGGGCGACCCGGAAAAGCCGCGTCTGGTGTTCTTCTTCGACGAGGCGCATCTGCTCTTCAACGACGCGCCGCGGGTGCTGGTGGAACGTGTGGAACAGGTGGTGCGGCTCATCCGCTCCAAGGGCGTCGGCGTCTATTTCGTGACGCAGAACCCGCTGGACGTGCCGGAAACCGTTCTCGCCCAGCTCGGCAACCGCGTGCAGCACGCGCTTCGCGCCTACACGCCGCGCGAGCAGAAGGCGGTGCGCACCGCGGCCGACACCTTCCGGCAGAACCCGGCCTTCAACACCGCCGACACCATCACCACGCTCGGCACCGGTGAGGCGCTGATTTCCACCCTGCACGACAAGGGCGCTCCCTCCATCGTCGAGCGCACGCTGGTACGCCCGCCATCCGGCCGTGTCGGGCCGCTCACCGATGCGGAACGCAAGTCCCTGATCGATGTGAGCCCCGTCGCCGGGCAATATGACAAGGATATCGACCGGGAATCGGCCTTCGAAATCCTCGCCGCCCGCGCCCAGAAGGCTGCCGATGCAGAAGCCGCCAGACGTGCGGAGGAAGAAAACGCCGCCAGCCAGTCCGAGAGCGCGTCCGGCCGCTGGCGCCTGCCCGGCTTCGGCGATGAAGAACCCGCACCGGCCTCCACCGGCTCGCGCAATGGCGGCGCACGCAAGACCGGATACCAGCGCGAAACGGTGATCGAGGCGGCGATGAAAAGCGCGGCCCGCTCGGTTGCTACCTCGGTCGGCCGCGCCATCGTGCGCGGGATTCTCGGTAGTTTGAAGCGATAAAACAGATACGCCGCCCACCCTCGATGGGGCGGGCGGCGCGTGATTGGCGGGACGTTACTTCTGGCGATAGAAGATCATGCCGCCGTGATAAAGCACATCGTCGACGAATTCGCCGTCTGCGGTGAAGCCGGTATCGTCCCAATAGTCGATATGGTTTCCCTTCACCTCATACCGTCCCTGATAGGCGCTTTTGCGGTTGCCCCGCGCCTCGTCATAGCGGCCATTCGGCAGAAGTTCCTGGCGAATGTGGCCATCGCCGGTGACCCACATGCCGATATAGGGGTGGTTCCGGGTTTGAGACGTTTCGGTCATATTCACGTCCATGGCGTTGCTCGTTTTGCTGGAACCCGTATCGGTGGAAGCCGTTGCGAGCAGGAGCGCAACGGATGTCGAAACAATGTTCATTGCCAATCCTCCTTAAGCGGCGGTGGGGCGGACGACGATCTCATTGACGTCCACATCGTCGGGTTGCTCGATGGCGTAGCGCACCGCGCGGCCGATGGCGTCGGGCTTCAGGGCGATGGCCCGATAGGTCTGCATCAGTTCCGCGGCGGCGGGATCGGTGATGGTGTGGGCAAGTTCGCTTTCCACCACGCCGGGGTGAATGCAGGTGACCCGCAGGTCGCGGTTTTCCTGCCGCAGCCCGTCCGAAATCGCCCGCACCGCAAATTTCGTCGCGCAATAAACGGCAGCCGTGGGCGAAACGGCGAGCGCACCGATGGAGGCGATGTTGATGATGTGGCCGGAAGCGCGGGCGGTCATCTCGGGCAGAACGGCGGCGACGCCATAAAGCACGCCCTTGATGTTGACGTCGATCATGCGGTCCCATTCGTCAACCTTCAGGGACGACATCAGCGACAACGGCATGATGCCGGCGTTGTTGACGATGACGTCGACCTGCCCGAACGCCTTGCGCCCTGCCTCCGCAAAGGCCTCGACGCTCTGTCTGTCGGTCACGTTCAGCGGCTGGATGACGACCTCGGCGCCCTTCCCGCGCAATTCTTCGGCAAGCGCCTGCAAGCGGTCCATGCGGCGCGCGCCCAGCACCAGCTTCGCCCCGGCCGCGGCCAGTTCCCTTGCGATACCCTCACCGATCCCGCTCGATGCACCTGTGATGAGAACGACTTTGTTCAATGTCATGGCTTTCTCCTTGGTGTTACGGCCGGCTTTTCTGGAAGCGGCCATTGCGGAGAAGATAAAGCTTGTGCATTGTCGTGATAACCGCCTCAATCATAACCTCAATGGGTAGAATTTCTAACCAATGAATATCGATCTCAACGCGCTTTCGACATTCTGCATGGTTGCCGAGGAACGTAACTTCCGGGCCGTCGCAGACAGGCTGGGCGTAACCCGCTCCGCCGTCAGTCAGACCATCCGCAAGCTTGAAGAAACGATGGGAATAGCGCTGGTGCAGCGCACGACGCGCAGCGTCAGCCTGACGGAAGCGGGACAGCAGCTTTATGCGGATGTCTCGCCATCCATCGGCAATCTCGTTGAGGCTGCCAATGCCGCGTCATCCCTGAGCGGCGCCGTGCGCGGGCAGTTGCGGCTTGCGGTTTCCTCGATAGCCGAGCGCTTTTTATCCGGGCCATTGCTTGCGCGCTTTGCGGAAATACATCCGGAAGTGCAGCTCGATATCGTCGTGACGGACGAGGAATTCGATATCGTCGCCGAGCACTACGATGCCGGCGTGCGTCTTGGAGAACTGATCGCGCAGGACATGATTGCGGTTCCGGTTTCCGCTCCGCAGCGGCAGCTCGCCGTCTGCTCGCCGCACTATCGGGACCGCTTCGGCCTGCCGGCGCAGCCCCGCGAATTGATACGGCACAGATGTATCGGCTGGCGACCGCGTCCGGGTGTAGCGCCATACAGGTGGGAATTTGCGGAAAACGGCCGTGAATTTGCGGTGGCCGTGGAGCCGGCCTTCACTACCAACGACATGCAGCTGATGATCAAGCTGGCCTGCGCCGGCGCGGGCATCACATTCGGCATGGAAGAGACATTCCGCCCCTATCTGGAAAGCGGGCAGCTCGTTTCCATGCTGGAAGACCATTCCCCGAGCTTTGCGGGATTTTATCTCTATTATCCCAGCCGCCGCAATCTTGCGCCGAAGCTGCGCGCCTTCATCGATCACGTCCGCCTGTCGAGAGAGCGGTAATCTGCCGGAGCGAGCCCCGGCAGATCCTTAGAAAACAGGGCTATTTTCTCTGCGAAACCAGCGAGAAATAAGCGCCCTGCGGATCGACGCAATTGACGATCCAGCTTTCGCCGGGAACCTCCATCGGACCGTTGACGACCTGGCCGCCGCCGGTGCTGACGCGGGTGATGGCGTCATCGATACCGTCCACATTGAAGTAATAACCCCAATGGCAGACGGGGACCTGCGGCATGCGTTTCATCATGCCGCCGACGGCCTTGCCCTTATAAGCGAAGATGCGGTACGGGCCCATGTCGCCCATGTCGAAATCATGGTCCTTTGTCCAGCCGAACACATCGCCATAAAAGGCCATGGCCTCGTCAACATTATCGGTAAAGAGCTCGTGCCAGCCGACATGGCCCTGCTTTTCCTGCATATCCTCGGGGAAACCGCCGGTTTCCATCGGCAGCGGCGTCATGATGCAGATCACCGCACCGAAGGGATCCGCGACCACGGCGAAGCGGCCGATTTCGGGAATATCCTGCGGCGGACGCCTGACCGCGCCGCCCTTTTCAGCGAATTGTTTCGCCGTGGCGTCCACATCGTCGACATCGACATAGGCGGTCCAGTTCGGGGGAATGCCCTGACCCTTGTGCTCGTCGGTCAGCTCCATGACGCCGCCCATGCCCTTGCCATCGGCCTCCAGCACCAGATAGGGCATTTCCGGCGAGCCGAAATCCTTGGTCTGCCAGCCGACGACATGACCATAAAAGCGGGCTGCCGCTTCCATGTCGGGCGTCATCAGCTCGACCCAGATGAATTTTCCATGTGTATCGGACATTGTCGTCTCCTATGGAGAGTTTGGCGGGTGTGTTTCGGCAAGCGCCCGCCGCAGGATGCGGCGGCGCCGGTGGTTGTCGGGTGAATTTTCGCAGGGCCTCAGGCCGTGCGGCGGAATTCCGATGTCATGAAGGTCTTGAATGTGCCGTCCGGCTGCCTGACGCTGCCGGAAAAGCTGCGGTGATTGTCGTCATGCAACACCAGCACGTCGTGATAGGTATCGATGCGGCCGGAACCGTCGAAGGCGGGGCCTTCCGCTTCCAGCGTCAGGGTCTTGCCGTCCTCTTCCAGCCAGCCCTTGTAGACCCAGAGATTGGTCATCATCGACCCTACCCAAGTGCCGACGAAATTGCCCTTGGCCGGGTCGAAGCCGACCGTGATCACAGCCGTCATATCCGTGCCGTCAGGCATCTTGCCGGTGCCGTTGCCGATGATCCACAAGCCACCGACGGAGCGGACGGTCTCGGTGAATTGCTGCGACGGGTCGTCGCCATCGTAGCCCTCATGGCCGGAACTGGAGGTCATGACCCAGTCTCCGACGATCCTCTTGAGGAACTCATGTTCCTTCTGCGGCTTGGCGATTTCCATTTCCATTGTTGTTTCCTCCTCGTCCGTCCGTTTTCAGTGGCAGCAGGCTGCCGCCTTCGGCGCGTCCTCATACTGGTCGTGGCGGCGCACCCAGTCCATTACCTCCTCTTCGTTACGGCCTTTTGGCACTAGATCGAGCAGCATCAGCGTGCCGAGCGTCTGTTCCGCGCCGCGGGCGTAAGTGGAATAGGTGTGGTAGATCTTGCCGTCGTCGCCCTTGGCGAAAACGCTGATACCGTGCAGGTCCTTCAGGTCGCCATAGGGCGCCATATCACGGTAATTATAGGTGATTTCACCTTTGGCCATGTCCTCGTCGCGGAACGAGGCCTGATAGTCGTAGTTGAAATCGCTGCTTTCGGCCGAAACCCAGGGGAATTTCCAGCCCATGCGTTTCCTGTAGCTTTCGATCTTCTCAAGCGGCGCGCGCGAAACCGCAACGAAACCCGCATCGCCATGCTTGAGGTGGATCAGCGCGCCATCGACATGATCGGCAAAGAAGGAGCAACCGACGCAGCCCTCCTCCCAGTCCGGCGCCAGCATGAAGTGATAAACGATGAGCTGGCTGCAGGTGCCGAACAGTTCCTTCAGCGATTTGGGGCCGGAAGGGGCATCGAAGATATAATCCTTCGTCACCTCTTCCCACGGCAGCGCACGCCGGGCCTCGTTCAGCCTGTCACGGGCGCGGGTCATTTCCTTTTCCTTCACCAGCAGATCGCGGCGGGCCGCAAGCCACTCCTCTTTCGAAACGACGGGATGAGACATGATCTTTCCTCCTTGGATCCGTCTTTCACCACGGCACCGCCCGCTTTGACGGTGGGCGCCGGCTATTTCTGTGCTGAAAGTCAATAAACAGTCTGCGGGACATCAAGTTCCGCTTGACTAATTAGGTTGATATCAACATATTTATCCCATGTCAAACGCCAGCGTGATTCCTTTTTCGACAACTCTTTTCGTGCGGGATGCCTGTCTGTGCCTGCATGCGCAGCGCGCCGCACGGGCATTGGCGCGGTTGTTCGACAATGCGCTGAAGCCGGTCGGCATCACCAATGGACAATTTTCGCTGCTGATGTCGCTCAACCGGCCGGAGCCGCCGCCGATGGGACCGGTCGCCAATCTTCTGGCCATGGACCGCACGACGCTGACGGCGGCGCTGAAGCCGCTGGAGCGGCGCGGGCTGGTCAGCATCGAGCAGGACCCGAAGGACAAGCGCGGCAAGCGGCTGCGGCTGACGGCGGACGGCATGGCCGTGCTCGCCGCCGCCTTCCCCATCTGGGAACAGACCCATGCCGAAATCGAAGCCCGCATCGGCAGCGGCGACCCCGACCGGCTGCGCCGTGACCTTGTCGACCTCGGCTGACGGGACTGACGGCATGACGCCACTTTTGTCGGCGACAATGTCATCCGGCCGTCGTGCCGGGGAGCGACACTACGAAGAAAGCGCAATCAAGGAGGAATGATCATGCGTGCAATCGTTTTTGTAAAAGCCACCAAAAGCAGCGAAGACGGCGGCATGCCCACGACCGAGCTGATCGAGGCGATGGGGAAATACAATGAAGAGCTGGTCAATGCCGGTATCATGCAATCCGGTGACGGCCTGCACCCCTCCTCCAAGGGCAAGAGGGTTGTGTTCGACGGTGACAGCCGCACGGTGATCGACGGCCCCTTCCCGCACACCAACGAGCTGGTCGCCGGCTTCTGGATTTGGACTGTGAAGGACATGGACGAGGCCGTGGCCTGGGTGAAACGCTGCCCGAACCCGATGCTGGAGCGCAGCGAAATCGAAATCCGCCCGATGTTCGAAATGGAAGACTTCGGCGACGCCGTAACGCCGGAAATCGCCGCGCATGTGGAAGAACTGCGCGCGCGTGTCGCGAAGCAATAAAGCCGCTCAGGCGAGCGCCGGATTAAAATGGGAGTGTGCGGGCTTGCCGCATTCTCCCCCCGCCTGCCGTTGCAAAAGCCGTTGCCTCGAACAACCGCCGCTGTTAATGGTGAAGCGATTCAACCCGTTTCAAGAAAGGAGGCTTCGCATGGATATTTCCTGCTTCTGGCGCAATCGTCAGCTCTGCCACCTTTTTGCCCTGCAGACACGTTTGCAGGGCTGACCGGAACACCAACACTCTGGTTTGCCCAAAAGGCCGCGCAGAATGCAGCTTGTCTGCCGTTGCGCATGTTTTCACGACGGATCACCCCGAACCGAAATCCCGTACTGCCTGTGGCAGACCACGGTTCGTCACGGGTCCGTCTTGCCAGAGACGACTTCATGACCATCATCACGCTTCGAAACCTCGGAATCATTCTGGGCAAGCCGCTTTTTTCCAATCTCAGCCTCACGGTGAATGCGGGAGACCGCATCGGCATCGTCGCCGCCAATGGCTGCGGCAAATCCACCCTGCTCCATTGCCTTTCCGGTGACATGGAGCCCACCAGCGGCGATATCACCCGGCTGCGCGGGCTGACGCAGTCCATCGTCCACCAGCATCTACCCTTGCCGCTTATGGAACAGACGATGCGGGACGCCGTGCTTTCCGCCCTGCCGGAGGATACGGTCGAGAGCGAGAGCTGGCGCGCCGACATTATTTTCGACGCCATGCTGGTGCCGGAGCCGTTCCGCGAGCGCCGCCTGAAAGAGCTAAGCGGCGGCTGGCAGAGGCTTGCCATGCTGGCGCGGGCATGGATCACCGAGCCGGATGTGCTGCTGCTCGACGAGCCGACCAACCATCTCGACCTCGAAAAGATCAATGTGCTGGAAAACTGGCTCGGTGAATTGCCGCGCGATACGGCTGTCATCATCGTCAGCCATGACCGCGCCTTTCTCGATAATGTCACCAGGAGCACGCTGTTCCTGCGGCCGGAAAATTCGGCGCTGTTCCGGCTGCCCTATGGCCACGCACGGGCGGTCCTGGAAGAAGAGGATGCCGCCGATGAGCGGCGTTTCCAGCGCGACATGAAAACCGCCCAGCAATTGCGCCGTCAGGCCGCCAAGCTCAACAATATCGGCATCAACTCCGGCAGCGATCTTCTGACCGTCAAGACCAAGCAATTGCGTGAGCGGGCGGAAAAGATCGAGGAGAAGGCGCGACCAGCCCATATCGAGCGATCCGCCGGCAAGATCCAGCTCGCCAATCGCGGCACCCATGCCAGGGTTCTGGTCACTCTGAAAGATGTGCCGGTCTCGACACCGGACGGAACAGTGCTGTTTCGCACCGGCCGGCAATTTGTCCGTCAGGGGGACCGCATCGTCATTCTCGGCCGCAACGGCGTCGGCAAGACTCGGCTGATGTCGCTTCTGAAGGCGGCCGTATCGGGCGCGGGCCAGATACAGGACGGCATCAAGGCCACGCCCTCGCTGGTGGCCGGATATGTCGACCAGTCGCTCGCCGAGATCGATGACGATAGCACGCCCGTTTCGCTGCTATCACGCCGCTTCGATATTGGCGACCAGCGCATCCATGGCCTGCTCGCGGGCGCAGGCATCGACATGGAAATGCAGAAACGCCGCATCGCCGCGCTTTCCGGCGGGCAGAAGGCGCGGCTTGCCATGCTGGCGCTGCGGTTGGCGGAGCCGAATTTCTACCTGCTGGACGAGCCCACCAACCATCTGGATATTGAGGGGCAGGAAGCGCTGGAGGCGGAAATCATCAACCGCGAAGCCAGCTGCGTGTTCGTCTCGCATGACAGGAGTTTCGTGCGGGCTGTCGGAACCCGCTTCTGGCTGATCGACAAGCGCAGGCTGGTGGAAGTCGACGATCCCGAAGGGTTTTTCGCCTCGGCCTGATGGTCTTGAAAAGCAAACGCCCGTCAGCCCAAAAGGCTGGCGAGGCGTGGATCGTCGGCGAAATCCAAAACCGCAAAACCCGTTCTGCGCATCGGAAATTCGCAGAGCGCCTGCACCCCCGTTTTCGACAGGTGGATACGCCAGCTCATCCGTTCCACCGGCGTCTTCGCGGCAAAAGCCTTCGGCGACAGAACCGCGATGTTGAGGCCACCGGCGGGGTCGCGTACCGAGCGATAGAGGATAGCCTCGATCTTCGCCAGACGCGCCTGATCGGCCAGCGCCTGGCATGGTTCGTAATTCTGCAGATCGGTCCACAGGTGAGTATCCCGGCTCAATTCCGGTTTCGTCAGGTTGAGCGCCGCATCGGTGGCGATACGGGCGGCGAAGGCGGAATAGTCAGCGGGATTGGCGGGCAGCGGCGTGCCCGGCGATTCGGCATAGAACAGCAGCCGGTAAAAGGCCATTTCGGCGAGCGCCGTCTCCACCTTCTGGGCGGCGTAATAAACGCCTTCGGTATAGCCCGCGCGGCGGAAGCGCGAACCATGCGGATAGGCGGCTCCATACCGGAAGGGCGTGGCGAGAAGATAATCGAAACCGGCGCATTCCGGCGGAAAGGGCCGCTTGCTCGTCTCCAGAATATCTTCCAGCAGCGATTGCTCCTCCACCGTATCCACCAGTTTCATGGTGGAGACCTGATGCTGCGCTTCCACCAGACGCCAGTATTTTCCCGATACGGCGCGTTTTTCAGACAGGAGCGCGTCGGGCGTCCAGATAGGAGAGGACATCGATCAATCCGGTAATGGTGGTCAGTTTGTCGGCAGGCACGGCGTTCAGCGCAACATTGTGATTGCGCAGCCAGTTTTTCGCCACGGCCTCATCGCCGCCGGCAATCGCATCCAGCGAGCGGAAAACCCGGATCAGCAGCACCGCAAGCTCGAAGGATTTGGCGCCCGGTTCCAGCAGGAAATCGAGCCGTTTCATGCGCGACACTGTGGGGGCGGAAACGCCGAGAATATCGGCCGTGCGCGCGGCATTCAGGCCCAGCCGCTCGGCGGCGGCGATAACGGCCTTGGTGACGACCCTGCCCTGCGAGGCGGGATCCATGGCGCTTTTGGCGTGAATATTCATGGCGCATATCCTTTCCTTGGAAAGAATATAGCATTTTTCTTTCTGAAAACAAGAAGGCCGGGATGAACCCGGCCCCATTGTTCAGATAGCATAGTCACGCAAACTGGATCAGGCCACCGAGACCGGCACTTCCGTGGAGGTGCGCATGGCGTGGCTGTACGGGCAGACGATGTGCGCGGCGGCAACCAGCTTTTCGGCGACTTCGCGCTCGACGCCTGGAATATTGGCCTTCAGCGACACTTCGATGCCGAAGCCGCCGCCATCTTCGCGCGGGCCGATGCCGACGGTTGCCGTCACAGTCGTGTCTTCAGGAATCTTTACCTTTTCCTTGCCGGCGACAAATTTCAGCGCGCCCAGGAAGCAGGCGGAATAACCGGCTGCGAAAAGCTGTTCCGGATTGGTGCCACGGGCGCCATCGCCGCCCAGCTCCTTCGGAACGGTCAGCGTCACGTCGAGAACGCCGTCTTCCGACTTGGCGTTGCCTGCGCGGCCACCGGTGGCGGATGCTTTGGTCGTGTAGAGAATGGGCATGACATTTACTCCTTCGGGTTGGTGTTGGGCATCTTATAACGCACAATTAAATTGTGCGCAATATAGTTTTGCACATTGAATGAGATTTTGTTTTTTGCGATAATTTTCACGAAATTTCGCCGCGCATCCATGCGGCAGGAACCGAAAGCGGGGGCTGATTGTTCCCTTCCCGGTTGATTTTGGAGCAGGAAAATGGACGCAGAGGGCGACGAGAAGAAGATGGAAAGCCTGCTGAGGCTGGACCAGCAGATATGTTTTGCCCTTTATGGCGCGGCACACGCCTTCACGCGCGCCTATAAGCCGCTGCTCGACCCGATCGGGCTGACCTATCCGCAATATCTCGTCATGATGGCGCTATGGGAAAAAGAGACATCCACCGTCAAGGCGCTCGGCGAAATGCTGGGTCTCGATTCGGGCACGCTGTCGCCGCTGCTGAAGAGGCTCGAACATGCGGGGCTAATCACCCGCAAGCGCGGCACGGTGGATGAGCGGCAGGTGCTGGTGGCCCTGACGCCGAAGGGCGCGAACCTCAAAAAAGAGGGCGTGAAGATCATGGCGGCAATCGGCAGCGCCACCGGCTGCGGGCTGGAGGAGCTGGTGCAGATTCGCGACCGGGTGAATGCGCTGAAGGACAGTCTCAGCCGTCCGTGATCTCGAAAAAACAGGGCGCAACATTTCCACGTCATGCCGGACTGGATCCGGCATCCAGCCACGGCGCGTCTGCGCCGTGGAAGAGTCTTTTGCGATCAAGGACTTGATCGCGCTGGACCCCGGATCAGGTCCGGGGTGACGGTGTGCGGATGAGACATTTTCGCCCATCGTTTTGCCACCGGGAGCAAGACCAGGCGGCCCCAGAGGCCGCCTTCTTATGCAAGGGAAGTCCGGCTTACTGCCAGACCACCACACGCGCCTTCTGCGGCACGCGGTCGTAAAGATCGATGACATCCTGGTTCATCAGGCGCACGCAGCCGGAGGAGACGGCCTTGCCGATGGAGTTCCATTCCGGGGAGCCGTGCAGACGGTAGAGCGTATCCTTGCCGTTCTGGAAGATATAAAGCGCGCGGGCGCCGAGCGGGTTCTTCAGGCCCGGCGGCATGCCGCCGTTCTTGGAGGAATATTTGACCAGTTCCGGCTGCCGGGCGACCATTTCGTCCGGCGGGGTCCATTTCGGCCATTTCTGACGCCACTGGATGACGCCCTCGCCCGACCAGGCGAAACCTTCGCGGCCGATGCCGACGCCATAACGCATGGCGCTGCCGCCCTGCTCCACGACATAAAGGAAGCGCGAGCGCGTATCGACAACCACGGTGCCGGGACGTTCGCCGGTCGGGTCGACAACCCGCTGGCGGTAATAACGGCGGTCGATTTTCTGATAGGGGACGGCGGGAATGACGTAACCGCCATCCTCAACCGAGCCGTACATGACGGCCAGTTCCGCATCGCTGACGCCCGGCGAAAACATCTGCCGGAAATCGCTGCCGATGGCGCTTGCCTGCTGGCGAATGGCGTCTCCCGTGCCCGACGAGGCGCAGCCTGCGAGAAGCGAAGCGGAGGAGATGCCGAGAAGGGAAAGGAAGGTGCGTCTGGAAAGATCTGTGTCGGTGCTTGTCATAAGGCCGGTTTGTCCCACATTTCGAACGGCTATATCGCCGTTGTACGTCATTTGTTCCGTTTCATGCGTATTGCGAAAATAGTTAACCGACCGCTAAAAGCCAGTCACAAGGCGCTGGCGGAATGGGTCCAATATCTCTTTCTTTTAGAACGTGTTCAGATAACCACAATCTGCGCCCCCTGCGGCACACGTTCGTAGAGATCGATCACATCCTGATTGAGCATGCGCACGCAGCCGGAGGACGTCGCTTTACCGACAGACTGCCAGTCCGGCGTGCCATGCACGCGGTAAAGCGTGTCCTTGCCATCCTTGAAGATATAAAGCGCACGCGCGCCGAGCGGGTTGTTGAGACCGGGCGTCATGCCGCCATTGGCGGCCGAGATGGAGGCGAGCTCCGGCTGGCGCTTGACCATTTCATCGGGCGGTGTCCAGCGCGGCCATTTCGCCTTCCACTGGATCTTGCCGCGGCCCGACCAGGCATAACCGTCGCGCCCCAGCCCAACGCCGTAACGGATCGCCTTGCCGCCGGACTGCACGAGATAGAGAAAATGCTGTCTGGTATCGACGATAATGGTGCCGGGGGCTTCCGCCGTCTGGTAGCTCACTTCCTGCCTGAGATAACGCGGATCGATGCGGCCATAGGGAATGGCCGGCAGCGAGCGGTCCTCATCGCGGATCGGGCCATACATGACCCGGTGCAGCGGATTGGAGACAGGCAGGCCATATGCCATCGTCTGGCCCTGCGGCTGCGGCGCGTTATAACCCTGCACCTGCGGGGCTTGCAGCCCCTGCCCGCGCACCGGCGGACCGTATTCCTGATGGAAGCGGGTTCTGAACAGATCCGGCGGGCGCGTCGAAAGCTGGCCCGGCTGCGGCGGCAGTTCCGGCTGACGATTGGAGCTGACGGAGTTGAAATTGAATACCGGCGCCGTTTCCCTGACGAAAACATCCGGGTCCATCCGGGTCGTATCCGTCACGAAAAGGCAGCCGCTCATGAGAGGCAGCAGGGCAAGCCCCGCCAGAGAGGCCGCCCGGCGACCGTTTTTCAAAAGGAGTGCTATCATCTGAACCGCTTCATGGAATCCAATCTGCCGGCATGATGAACCGTGCGGCTGGCGCGAAGCTGGCGTCGGTTTTTCAAAAAAAATCGAAAAACCGCATTTTTGCTCTTGAAGCTCTAGTTGCTAGAGGTGCCAGATTGGCTGTCGACTGGAATTCAGGAGCGGAAACCATGAATATTTCGACAGGCATAAACATCAAGGGCAAAGACGGCGAGCAACTGACCTTCTCCGTTGGCGGCATGGATTGCGGCAGCTGCGCGGCGAAAATCGAAACCGCGCTTTCCCGCCTGCCGGGCGTTGCCGACATCAAGGTTTCCGTTGCGCGCGAAAGGCTGAACCTTTCGCTCGCCGAAAGCAAAACCTCGGTCGAAAAAATCGAAGACACGCTGCGCAAGCTCGGATTCAAACCCGCTTTGCTGCCGCAGGAAAAAGTCTCCCGCGCAAAAGTCGAAGCGGATCATCACGGCCACGGTCATGATGACCACGATCATTCGTCCTGCGGCGGCCACCATGCCGATACCGGAGCGAGCGCCGACAGCAGCAATGCGCTGACCTTCTCGGTCGGCGGCATGGATTGCGGCAGTTGCGCCGCCAAGATCGAGACCGCGCTCTCCCGCCTGCCCGGCGTTGCCGACGTCAAGGTTTCCGTTGCGCGCGAAAGGCTGAACCTTTCGCTCGCCGAGAGCAAAACTCCAGTCGAAAAAATCGAGGACACGCTGCGCAAGCTCGGATTCAAGCCGGCCCTGCTGCCGCAGGAAAAGACCGCGCGAGAAAAAGCAGCAGATCACAATCACGACCATGATCACGGGTCATGCAGCGGCCATCACCACGACCATGACCATTCGGGGCATGACCATTCCGCACACGATCACGCGTCCTGCGGCGGGCATGTTCATGACCACTCCAAGCATGACCATTCTGGTCACGATCATTCCGGCCACGACCATGCGGGCCATTCGCATGGTTCCGCTCCGGCGGCTGCAGTGCAGAGCGGGGAACATGCCCATGGCGCGGATGAAAAAGGCGCGTGGTGGCGCACCGCAAAGGCGCGCAACACCTTCACCGGCACCATTCTGGTCGCCATCGCCTATGCGGCGGAACTCACCTTCCCGGCATGGGGCGGTTACGCCTTCATTATCGCCACGCTGGTCACGCTCTTCCCGATCGCAAGAAATGCCTTCAACGCCGCCCGTTTCGGCGCGGTCTTCACCATCGAAATGCTGATGACGATTGCCGCCATCGGCGCGATCATCATCGGCGAGGCGGAAGAGGCGGCCATCGTCGTGTTGCTCTTCTCCGTCGGCGAATTGCTGGAAGGTTTCGCCGCCGCCCGCGCCCGCTCGGGCATCAAGGCGCTCGGTTCGCTGCTGCCGAAAACGGCGCTTGTGGAAGAAAACGGCGCGCTGCGACAGGTTGCGGCCGATCAGGTGCGCATCGGCCAGGTGGTCGTGGCGCGTCCCGGCGACCGTATCGCCGCCGATGGCGTTGTCATGGAAGGCCAGTCGAGCGTCGATGAATCGCCGATGACCGGAGAGAGCATCCCCGTCGCCAAGGAAAAGGGCGCGCGCGTCTTTGCCGGCTCGATCAACCACGACGGCTCGCTGCGCATCCGCGTCGACCGCGCACCGGAAGACAATACCATTGCCCGCATCATCACGCTCGTCGAGGAAGCACAGGATGCCCGCGCCCCGACGGAACGCTTCATCCAGAGCTTCTCGCGTTATTACATGCCGCTGATCGTGGCGATCTCGGTGCTGACCATCATCGTGCCGCCGCTTGTCGGCCTCGGCGACTGGGATACATGGATTTATCGCGGTCTCGCCCTGCTGCTGATCGGTTGCCCCTGCGCGCTGGTCATCTCGGTTCCCGCGGCCATCGCCTCCAGCCTTTCGGCCGCGGCACGCCACGGCATGCTGGTGAAGGGCGGCGCGGTCATCGAAATGCTGGCGCGCACCGAAACCGTCGCCTTCGACAAGACCGGCACGCTGACGCTCGGCGAACCTGTCGTGACCGACGTGGTGGCGCTTGACGGCAACGAGGCCGAGCTGATTGCGCAAGCCGCAACCATCGAGCACGAATCGAGCCATCCGCTCGCCCGCGCCATCGTCAATCATGCCGAAAAGCTGGGCGTGAAGCCCCTGCCCGGCTCCAACATCAAGGCGATTTCCGGTCGCGGCATGCAGGGCAATGTCGGCGGAAAAGAGCTGTTCATCGGCGCACCGCGCTTTGCAACGGAAGTCGGCACCCTCTCGAAGGACCTTTCCGATCGCATTTCCGCACTGGAAAGCGAAGGCAAGACGGTGGCTGTCGTGATAGTCGGCGGGGCGGCAAGCGGCCTCTTCGCCATGCGTGATGAGCCGCGCAAGGATGCGGCCGAAGGCGTGAAAGCGCTGAAGGAAATGGGCATTTCCTCGCTGATGCTGTCGGGTGACAATGCCCGCACGGCGCGTGCTATCGGCAACAAGCTGGGCCTTGAGGCGCGCGGTGAACTGCTGCCGCAGAACAAGGTCGAGGAAATCCGCAAGCTTGCCGAAAAGAAGACCGTGGTGATGGTGGGCGATGGCATCAACGATGCGCCGGCCCTCGCGGCGGCCAGCGTCGGCGTCGCCATCGGTTCCGGAACCGATGTGGCGATGGAAGCGGCGGATGCGGCGCTGATGCGCAACAATGTCGGCGACGCCGCCCGCCTGATCGGCCTGTCGCGCGCCACCATGAGCAATATCCGCCAGAACGTGACCATCGCGCTCGGCCTGAAGGCGGTCTTCCTTGTCACCACCGTCACCGGCGTTTCGGGCCTGTGGCTCGCCGTTTTCGCCGATACCGGCGCGACGGTTCTGGTGACCGCCAATGCCATGCGGCTGCTCGGCTATTTCAACCGCAACAAGGGCTGACATTCCATTCGCATGCAAGACGGCCGGGTCTCGTCAATCGAGGCCCGGCCGTCTCATTTACGGCATATTGACAAACTAATTGCGTCCAATAAATACCGCGTACCGCCGTTTCCACGTGCGTGACAATCGATTCCACGCGCAGGAGCGCTGAACTTGGCAAAGCATGGCTATAACCGCATCGCGTACCGCGCGATCAAGATCGGTGGAAACATCGCCAAGGTCATCTTTTCCATCGATCTGTTCATCCGGCCCGGCAGAAGAAAAACGCTTCCGCAATATCAGCCAGCCAGACGCAGCCCGAAATCGGAAAAGGCCATTCCCCGCATCATCTGGCAGACGAATTACTCCAACCGGGTAACGACGCCGATCTATGCGAATTTCCTGTTCAACCGTTGGCTGACGCCGGAATTCGAATATCGCTACCATGATGACGAGGCGTGCCAGACCTATATCGACCGGCATTTTCCCGGACGTTACGCCGACGCCTTCCGTCGCCTGCAGGTGGGCGCCGCCAAGGCGGATTTCTGGCGTATTCTGGTGCTTCTGCAGGAAGGCGGCATCTATCTCGATATCGATTCCAATTTTGCGGCCCGCCCCGAGGATGTGATCGACCCGCAGGAAGAGGCCGTTTTCATCGCCATGAAAAGCGGCGAGATCACGAATTACTTCATGGCCTCCAGGCCCGGCCACCCGGCGCTCAGGCTGATGGCCGACCGTATTTCCCAGAATATCGAAGACGGAACGCTCGTCAGCGTCTATGACATGACCGGCCCGACAGTGGTGCATGCCGTCGTCAAGGAACTGGGGCTTCCGGTTCGCAGTTACCGCGAGATGTGCACCCAGGGGCAATTCACCAACAAGCGCGCCCAATATGCCGACAAAAAAGACGGCGCATGGTGGGCGGAGCAGGCCAAGACGTCCATCGTCAAGAACTAGGGCATCTGCGGCAAACGTGCGAAGCGGTTTGGGCGGACGTGCTCCTGAACCTCAGACGTTCCTAAACAGCGGCACAGTTCGCATTTCAAACGAAGGCGTTGAAAAGGCGGATGCTTTCCTCGACCGCATGCGGCACCACGCCGTTATGGGTGCCGGGCAACAGCTTCTTGTCGACCTTGAAGCCGGATGTCAGGGCGCGATCCACGAAAAGCTGGTGATCGGCATCGAAAGGCCGTTCCTCCGTGCCGCGCAGAAGCAGCGCCGGACATTTGAGGCTGGGGCCGAAACAGACGGAGGAACGCATGATGAATTCGCGCTCGTCGGTCTCGTCGAAACAGATCTCGTCGCTATAGCGGTTGAAATAACGCCAGGAATTGACGCCGGCGGAGATGGGGGCTGCGGCGCGGAACCTGCGGCTCATGGCGGCCAGAAGCGTCAGCGTGCCGCCATTGGAATGGCCGGCGATGAAGAAGCGGTTTCTGTCGATGCCGGGAAGGTTTTCCAGATAGGTGGCCGCCGCCAGCGCATCCGCCGTTTCGTCGTAGAAACCGGAATAATTGCCGCTCTGGCCGTTTTCACCACGGAACGACGGCAGAAGCACGACATAGCCCGCTTCCCAATAGGGCTTCATCAGCGCCCAATGGCCGTCTCCGGTGGCGTTGCCGCCATGAAGAAAAAGTACGGCGGGCTTCAGCGTTTTTGACGGCTGGTAATGGGAGAGCCAGGCGACAAGTTCGATGGAACCATCCGGCCCGCCGGGATAGGTGACACGTTCCGCCCCGGGCGGCGTGCCGAGCGCCGAGGATTTTTCCGGTGCAGCCATTTTTCGCAAGAGATGGGTGTGGAACCGTTTGCGTGCCTCCGCATAATCCTGCCGCTCCAGCGGCAACACCTCGGGCGCGGCAATGCCCGCTTTCGCACGGGGTGGTAAAAATGCGGCCGCCGACAGCCCCATGGCGCCGGCCAGAAGGCTTCGCCGGGTGAGGCTCGGCAAGATGGTGCCGCTCTCTTCCTGTCCGAAGGCTGAGGAAAGAAAGCGTTTGTCTGCCATATGGTCACCTGAAGGGATGGTTGTAACAGCAGTTCAACACTGCGGCGGGAGGCTGTCCAATCACGGATTCGCGAATGACAACAATGTATTCGCAGCCATCATGGCAATTTCTGGACCGCGTCTTCCCCGTTTCCGCGCCTGCCACGGAGGATAAGGGGCGGCCAGGGCACCCTACACCTCTACAGCATCGATCATCGCCACCAGTGTCGAGAGCCTGTCCGCCTCCGCCGGCAGCTTGTCGGCGCGCAGCCGCGCAATGCGCGGGAAGCGCATGGCGACGCCGGATTTGTGGCGGGTGGAACGGTTGATGCCCTCGAAGGCCACCTCCAGCACGAAACCGAAATCGGGCGTGGCGCGCACCGCCCGCACCGGGCCGAAACGCTCGACCGTGTTGTCGCGCACGAATTTGTCCAGCACCTCCAGCTCCGCATCGGTGAAGCCGAAATAGGCCTTTCCAACAGGCACCAGCTGCTCGCCATCCTCGCCTTCCGCCCAGACGCCGAAGGTGAAATCGGAATAGTAGCTAGAGCGCTTGCCGTGGCCGCGCTGCGCATACATCATCACGGCGTCGATATTATAGGGATCGCGTTTCCACTTGAACCACGGCCCCTTGGCGCGGCCGGCCTGATAGGCGCTGTCGCGGCGCTTGATCATCACGCCCTCGATCACCGGATCGGGAGGGGCGGCGCGCAGCGTGTCGAGTTCCTGCCAGCTGGAAAAGCCGATCAGCGGCGAGAGGTCGAAACGATCATGCGGCGCGTGCTCGATAATATCCGCCAGGCGGCCGCGGCGCTCCATGTAGCTTTCGGCGCGAATATCGCTCTCTCCATCGAACAGCAGGTCATAGGCGCGGATAAAGGCGGGATAGTCATCCAGCATCTTCGCTGTGACCGACTTGCGGTTAAGCCGCTGCTGCAGGTCGGAAAAGGTGCGGGTGAGATTGTTGGAGCGCGCTGTGCCGCCGATCAGCAACTCGCCATCCATCACACCTTCGAAATCGATCGCCTCCAGAACATCGGGAAAGGCGCCGGAAATATCGTCGCCGGAGCGGGAGTAGAGTTTTCGCGTGGCGCCTGCGCGGGACAACTGCACGCGAATACCGTCCCATTTCCATTCGGCGGCGTAATCGGCCGGGTCCAGCGCATCGAGGTCGCCATCGGAAACCGGTGTCGCCAGCATCACCGAATGGAAGATGGCGGGCGTCGCCAGCACCGGCCGCTCCGCCCTGCCCTCGAGCCATGCGAAAAGCGGCGTATAGGGCGGCGTCAGCCCGTGCCAGAGGGTCTCGATTTCGGTGATGTCTTTCCCGGCGAAATCGGCCAGCGCCTGCCGTGCCAGCCGCGCCGAAACGCCGATGCGCAGGCTGCCGGTGGCGAGTTTGAGGAAAGCGAAACGCGAGGATGTATCGAGCCGGTCGAGAAGATCGCGCACTGCGCTGCGAACCTCCGTGCGGCCGAGTGAATTCATCAGTGTCACGACGTCGCCGAGGCGCGGATCCTGCGCCTCGGAATCATCCGCTCCGCCGATATTGCCCCAGACCAGCGAAATGGTTTCGGCCAGATCACCGACATAATCATAGGAATAGCGGAACAGAACCTCATCCATCCGCTCCAGCACGAGTTCGCGCAGCAGCGCGGGTTTGACGCTTTTCAAGTCCAGCGTGCCGGCAATCGCCGCCAGCCCGTAACCCCGGTCGGGATCGGGCGTATCGCGGAAATAATCGGTCAGCAGCTTCAGTTTGCCGTTACGCGAGGGAGTAAGAACGAGGCGGTCGAGCAGCGTGGCGAAGGCTTTCATCTCAATCCCCCTCATCCTCGTAACCGACAAGATGCAGCGGCTTGGCGGCAATGCCCTGCAACTCGCACCAGCGCACCAACGCCTCCTCACGGCCATGGGTGACCCAGACGGCCTGGGGGCCGATTTCCTTGATCGTCTCCAGAAGTTCCGGCCAGTCGCAATGGTCTGATATCACCAGCGGCAGCTCCACACCGCCCTGTTTGGCGCGCTGCCGGACCATCATCCAGCCGGAAGCGAAAGCGATGAGCGGTTCGTTGAAGCGTCGCGCCCAGCGTTCCTGAAAAGCCGAGGGCGGGCCGACGACAATCGCGCCCTTGAAGGCGGAAGGATCGCTTTTTTCGAGCGTTGCCGGGCGCAGATCACCGAGATCGATGCCCTGCGAGACGTAATAATCGCAAAGCCGCGCCAACGCGCCGTGAATATAAATGGGATCGGAATAACCGTTGTCCCGCAAAAGCCTGATGACGCGCTGCGCCTTGCCGAGCGAATAGGCCCCGATGAGATGGGTCCGTTCGGGAAATTGCCGGATCGAGGTGAGCAGCTTGCCGATTTCCACGCGCGGCAGCGGATGGTGAAACACCGGCAGGCCGAAGGTGGCCTCGGTGATGAAGACATCGCAGGGAACGATCTCGAAGGGTGCGCAGGTGGGGTCGACGCCGCGCTTGTAATCGCCCGATGCGACGATGCGCAGGCCGTTCATTTCCACCGAGATTTGCGCCGAACCCAGCACATGGCCGGCGGGATGGAAACCGGCGGTGACGCCGTTCACCTCCACCGTCTCGCCGAATGCCACCGCCTGCTCGCTGCCGCAGAAATCCTCACCGTAACGGATACGCATGATATCCAGCGTCTGGCCCGTGGCCAGTACCGCGCCATGGCCGGCGCGGGCGTGATCGGAATGGCCATGCGTGATGAGCGCCCGCGCCACCGGGCGCACGGGATCGATATAAAAATCGCCCGCCGGGCAATAAAAGCCCTTGGGCGTGGAATTCAGGAGCTGTTCCGGCTTCATATTCATTGAGATAGGGCCGCCCTCGTGAATGTAAAGTGCTGCGAGCATAACGCGGAACGGGCGTTAAATTTCCAGCGGCGGTGTTTTTGTTTTGCCACCCGTCATTTCGGCGTTGAGCCGCGGCTATATGGAGTTTTGGTCCGAAGTTCGCGGGCGCAACGCCAACGCACGACCGGCTTACAGGGTAGCCATGGGATTTAAACTTGCGGAAATGTATCCAATCGGATACATGCTGTCATGAACAGCTTCGAGAAGTCGGCAGAGTTCGACGAATGGCTGAAGGCTTTGAAAGATCGCGCCGGAAAGGTGCGGATTCTTCATCGTCTCACCGCGGCCGAGCATGGGAATTTCGGCGATTGTGAGCCGGTAGATGGAGGCGTTTCTGAAATGCGTATCCACTTCGGCCCGGGTTATCGGGTCTATTTCACCCGCGTTGGCAAGAGGATTTATTTCCTTCTGATCGGCGGGGACAAGTCTTCGCAAAAGCGTGACATAAAACGCGCAATCGGGATGGCACAGACAATAGGAAGGGATGGCCGTGACGAAATTTAGCCTATTCGATGTGTCGGACTATCTGGATAGCGATGAAGCCATGATCGAATATCTGGCGATCGCGATGGAAGACGAAAACCCTGACGTGTTCATTGCCGCCCTTGGCGCAGTCGCCAGGGCGCGCGGAATGTCACATGTTGCGGATGCTTCGGGTCTGGGTCGCGAAAGCCTCTACAAAGCACTCAAGCCCGGTTCCAAGCTTCGCTATGAGACCGTGCAGAAAGTCCTGCATGCGCTGGGCTTCAGACTGGCCGTCGAAAAATCATTGAGCGCCGCGTAAGGCCGGTATTTTCGCCAGCTTTACGACTACGCGTCACTACTCCGCCGCCCCTTCGGCCGGCTTCGCCTGCACCGCCGCCGGCAGTCGCACCGGTTTCAGCATCAGCGCCGCCGCAAGGCCGATGGCGGCGGTTGCGGCTGCGGCGAAGAAGAGCGGCGTAAACGCATCCGAATAGAGCGAGGCGACGGCGGCCTGCGAGGCGGCCGGGAGTTCGGAGAGCATTTTCGGCGTCAGTTCCTCAATCTTGCCGACACCGGGAATATCGACCACCACGCCCTTGAGGCTCGATGACACGATGGCGCCATAGACCGAAATGGCAATGGCAGCGCCACCCATGCGGGTCAGGGTCACCGCGCCGCTCGCCGCACCGATATCCGCCTTGGGCGCGGAATTCTGCACGCCGATGATGGGCGCCTGCTGGCCGAGGCCGACAGCAAAGCCTTGCGCCAACATGAGGACCGCAATCACCCAAAGCGGCGTTCCTGCATGCATCTGCGTGAAGAGCAGCATGGCGATGACGTTGATGGAGAGACCCGCCACCGAGAAGGGCTTGTAGACGCCGGTAATCGAAATCAGCCGTCCCGCCGAAAGCGAGCCCATGACGATGCCGCCGGTGACGGCGATGAAGAACAGGCCGGCATGGGAGGGCGAAAGCCCGGTCGTGGTCTGCAGGAACAGTGCATAATAATTGACCATGCCGATACCGATGCCGCCGCTGGTCAGCGACACGATCATCAACAGTGGAAAGGTGCTGTCCTTGAAGAGCCTGAGCGGCACAACCGGCTCCGGCGCGCGGCGTTCCACCTGCACCCAGAGAAAGGCGGCGATGACGGCGAAAGCAATGATGCCGAGGCTGGGGCCTGCAATCAGCGAGCCGAACAATTCGCTGCTGTCTGCCCAGAAGACCACGCTGGCAATGGTGGCCGCCAAGAGCACCGCGCCGAGATAATCGATCTTCGGCTGGCGCGCCGGACGACGGTACGGCAGCATCAGCGCCAGCCCTGCAATGACGATAATACCGAGTGGCAGGTTGATGAGGAAGATCGACCGCCAGCCGAACAGGTCGCTCATCGTGCCGCCGAGGATCGGGCCGACGCTGCCGGATGCCATGATGGTGAGGCTGGAATAGCTCTGGTAGCGGGCGCGCTCGCGCGGTTCAAACAGGTCCGCATTGACGGAGAAGATCGACACCATGATGCCGCCGCCGCCAAGCCCCTGCAGAACGCGGGCGGCAATCAGCGAATCCATCGACCATGCCAGACCGCAGGCGAGCGAGCCGAGCGTGAAGATGACGACCGCCGCGATCATCACATATTTGCGGCCGAACAGATCGCCGAGCTTGCCATAAACGGGCATGACGGCGCTTGTCGCCAGAAGATAGGCAGAGCCGATCCAGCCGAAGCGCTCCAGCGCGCCGAACTCACCGACGATGGTGGGCAATGCTGTCGATACGATCTGGTTATCGAGGGTCGCCATGAACATGGCCAGCATCAGAAACAGAAAGACGATGAGCCTGCGGCGATGATCCGACACAAGCGGCGCCACGGGGGCGGTGGACATATCCATGAAAAATCTCGTTGGCTTCCGGCGGTTTTGCTGCGACAATTTGTGTGCTATCAGCATATATATGTCAATGGCAAGTTTTTGACATCTGTGCTAATGCCGCTAAATGTGATCGGAAAACAGCATCGAAAGGGACGATGAAGCGTGGCGACCGAGGAAAACTGGAACGAGGATCTGCCCGAGGACATCAAGCGGATCGGCAATACGATGACGCGCATGCGCATCATGATCGGCCGCCGCATCATCGGCCGCATGGCGCTTGCCAGGCTCGCTCCGGGTCTCGAACTTTCCCATATCGACGTTCTCGATATTCTGCGCCGGGCGGAAGGCGATGTGACCGTGGGTGCGATTGCCGAGGGCATGCGCATCGATCCCTCCCGCGGCAGCCGGGTGGTGGCGGATATGGTGGGGCGCGGCCTGCTGAAACGCGGCGTTTCCCAGAAAGACGGCCGCCGCAGCATTGTCGAGATCACGCCGCTCGGCACCAGTCTGTTGCAAGAGATGCGCCGGACCAAGATGAGCGTCATCGAGGATGTGATGGATGGATGGCCGGCGGAGGATGTGGAGACATTCGCCCGCCTGTTCGAACGCTTCATCGACCGTTTCGAATATCGTCTGTCGCCGGATACGGACTTCTTCACGGATCAGAAAAAATCATAGCTGCCCCGGCGATCTGCAACTTCACTTTAAGAGGGTGAAACCGTAACGTGCCGCGCATCGAACTGGTCAAGGGGTAATTTCGATGTTGACGATTTACGGTGTCTATCGTTCCCGTGCCACGCGCACGCTGTGGCTTGCGGGTGAACTGGGCATAGAATTCAAGCATGTGCCCGTGATACAGGCCCGCCGCCTTGCCGATCCGCTGGCTGCGGATGCGCCGCTCAACACGCTGTCTCCCGCATTTCTCGCCGTCAACCCGATGGGCACCATTCCCTGCATCGAGGATGACGGCATGGTGCTTTACGAATCCATGGCCATCAATCTCTACCTTGCCCGCAAATATAGCGGGCCGCTGGCTCCGATCGACCTGAAGGAAGATGCGGCGATGCTGCAATGGTCCTTCTTTGCCGCCACCGAAGTCGAAACCAATTCGCTGAAGATTTCCTCCGCCATCGCCGAAGGCCTGTCGGAAAGCGATAGCGGCAAGGCCGTGATCGATGTCGCCGCCCGGCTGCTGAAGCGCCCCTTCCGGGTGCTGGAGCAGCATCTTTCCAGCCACGACTATCTGGTGGGCGACCGTTTCACCGTCGCCGATCTCAACGCGGCGGAAATCGTTCGTTACGCGCAGGGCCACAAGCCGCTGTTCGATGCCCATCCGGCGCTGAAAGCCTGGCTGGATCGCTGCCAGGCCCGCACAGCGTTCAAGACCATGTGGGACACCCGGGCCGCCGAGGCGGCCTGAGCGGGCGAGCCCTTTACCCCTCCGTCATGCCGGACCTGATCCGGCATCCAGCCAGCCCAAGTCCTTGGGCTGAAAGGACTCTTCTCGCCGCGCAGACGCGCGTCGGCTGGATTCCGGCTCGGGGCCGGAATGACGGAAATACTGGGCCCCTCAGCCCCTCTCGCCCGCCAGCGCCCGCTGCACCGCAGGGCGGTCGTTCATGCGGCGGAAGTGGTCGTGCACTTTCGGGAAACGGGCAATATCCACGCCATCGCTTTCCAGCCAGCCGGACATGACGAAAAGATAGGGATCGGCAACCGAATAGGCGGTGCCAAGAACCCAGGGGCCGTGCAGCATGCCGTGCTCGATCAGTTCGAAGCACTCGCCCATGGTCTGCGGCACTTTCGCCTTCATATCGGCCAGCGAACTATCCTCATTCGCCCAGCGGCTGCCGCGCCGGCCATGCGCATGGGCAACATGCACGGTGGAGGAAATGAAGGCGTTGAAGGACTGCATCAGCGCGAATTCGAACGGATCGTCGAGCGGCGCAAGCTTCTTTTCCGGCGCCATCTGGGCAATGAAGGCGAGGATGGCGGGCGTCTCCGTCAGCACGCCGCTCGCCGTCGCCAGCGCCGGCACGCGGCCCTTGGGATTGATCTTCAAAAATGCCTCGGAGCGTTGCTCGCCTTCCGCGAAATTGACGCGGCGGGCCTTGTAAGGCAGGCCGGATTCCTCCAACGCGATATGGCTGGCGCGGGAGCAGGAACCGGGGGAGAAAAACAGTGTGAACATGGATATGCGACCTCCAAAGCAATGAAGCGCCCGCTTCTTCCTCATGCAGACGCCGCCCCTCGGCGGCCATGGGATGGCCGTCGCACGCAGGGCACGTCATCATCGTGCCCGCAACCGGCCGCGTCAAAGGTTATTTATAGCCCGACGACGCGGATATCGCCGACATGGATGCCGTTCCAGTTGCGCATCTGCCGGTTCGCCATGCCGCTCAAAGCCTGCTGCTCGGCGCTGCCTTCATCGAAATAGCGCGCAAGCAGTGCCGAGACCATGGCTTCCGCCGCACGCGTCGTGCCGTCTTCGCATTTCACCGCCATGGCAATGCCCTTTTCCGGCAGGGCGGCGATGAAGACGCCCTCCGCCCCGGTCTTTGCGAAGATTTTTCCCGGCGCGATCTGCATCAGCTTCGTGCAGGCGCGGCCGGTGCCCGCAACGTAAAAGGGCTCCGCCATGCAGGCCTCGACGAGACGGCGCGAGGCTTTCGCACGGCCCGCTTCCAACCCCCTGCCCGTCGCCATCTTTGCGAAACCGTGCGCCAGCCCTTTGAGCGGAACCGCATAGGTCGGGATGGAGCAGCCATCCACGCCGCAATTGTCCTGACCGAGAGCAGCACCCGTCAGGCTTGCCATCGTGGCGCGGATTTCCCGCTGCAGCGGGTGATCGTAACCGACATAGCCCTCTGGGTCAGTGCCGGTGTGGCAGCAGGCGCAGATGAAACCGGAATGTTTGCCGGAGCAATTATTGTGAAGCGCCGTCGGCTTTTCCAGCGTGCGGGCCTGATGGATGATGGTTTTCTGGTCGGAAGACCAATGTGCGCCGCATTCCAGCGTATCCACATCCCTGCCCGCCTTCGCCAGCATTGAAGCAGCGAGCTCCACATGCGCGTCCTCGCCGGAATGGGAGGAGCAGGCAAGCGCCAGTTCGCGGTTGCCGAAGCCGTAGGCATCCGCAGCACCGCTTTCCACCAGCGGCAGCGCCTGCATGGCCTTGCAGGCGGAACGCGGGAAGATGCCGCGCTCGATATCGCCAGCCGAAAACAGCACGCCGCCATCGCCATCCACCACCACGGCAAGGCCATGATGGCGGCTTTCCACGAGGTTGCCGCGGGTAACTTCGACGGTAACGGAATTGTTCATTTTCGCAGCCTCAAAAAATTCTGATTTCATGTGGTTGATACCGCAATTGATTTTTCGATGCACGGGGCTGCCGGTGAAATTTGCTAAACGTCTGCTGCTGGCGATTGCCGTCATCTATCTGCTGCCGGCACTGGCATCGGCCGGGCTTTGGGCCATGAAGGACCATCCGCGCGGGTGGAGCGCCGCCAGATGGTCATCGTCAGGCATGCTGCCGCCCGCTTCGAGCGACGGGCAAGCCGCCGTCTACATCTTCTCCGCCATGACCGGAGGCTTCAAGGGTTCCGTTGCCAGCCACGCCTGGGTCGTTCTGAAAAAGCCTGACGCTACGAGCTATGACCGTTATGACAAGGTGGGCTGGGGCACGCCGATCCGCCACAACGGTTATGCGGCCGATGCCTATTGGTATTCCAACATGCCGCGCCAGGTGGTGGCCATTCACGGCGCAGAGGCGGAAAAGCTGATCCCTAAGATCGAAAAGGCGATTGCCGATTACCCCTATGGCAAGCCGGGCGGCTATCGCATCTATCCCGGTCCCAACTCCAACACCTTCGTCGCCCATGTGCTGCGCAGCGTGCCGGAACTCGGCGTCGTGCTGCCGCCGGATGCGGTCGGCCGCGATTATCTGCCGGATGGCGCTTTTTACCACATCGCCGATGACTGGAAGGATGCGAGCGTTTCGCTCGGTGGCCTGTTCGGCATTTCGGCGGGTGCGCGCAGCGGTTTCGAGATCAATTTTCTCGGTCTTGTCGCCGGCATCGATTTCAGCCGGCCCGGCGTGAAGATACCGGGGCTCGGTTATTTCGGCGTGGCGGGCATCCGCGCATAAACGGTTACGTTTCGCTGGCCTGAGCGGCGCGCCGGGCGCGGATGCTCTGGGCGATGAAGACCCGCGACAGGCCATGATAAAGCGGCTCGCGGGAGAAAAGCCGCGACGTCAGATACCCGAGCATCGATGCGGCCATGATGGGCATGACGCCTTCATGATTGCCAGTCATTTCAAGGATAATGACAAAGGCCGTCATCGGCGCCTGCACCACGCCCGCAAAATAACCCGCCATGCCGACGATGGCGCCAAGGCCGATGCTGGTGCCGAGCAGGCTTGCCATGGTGCTGCCGAAACCCGCGCCCACTGACAAGGACGGCGCGAAAATGCCGCCCGGAATGCCCGACATCATGGCGAGGAACGTCGCCGCCAGTTTTTCGATGAAAAAGAATGTCGGCGCTGCCTCGCCCTCGATTGCCGCGCGTGCCTGTTCGTAACCGGTGCCGAAGGTCGCGCCGCCCGTTGCGATGCCGAGGACGGCGGAAGCAAGGCCGCAGGCGGCGGCGACCGCCAGCATCCGCTTCAGCGGCATGGTCTGGGCAAAACGGCGGATACGTGCCGAGAGCCTCAGGGCACCGGCGCTGAACAGCGCGCCGAACGCGCCGCCGCCAATGCCGCAGACCAGAACCAGCAGCCAGTCCATGGTCGTTTTCGCCATCACCGAACTGGTGCCGAAATAGGTATAGCTGCCGACCAGCGCCAGCGAAGCGAGGCCCGACAGGATGACGGCAGTGAGAACGAGGCCATTGGCGCGGGATTCATAGGTCTTGCTCATCTCCTCGATGGCGAAGACGATGCCGGCGAGCGGCGTGTTGAAGGCCGCCGCAATGCCCGCCGCCGAGCCAGCGAGAATGAGGCCCTTCGCCTGCGCCATGCCGCCCCAGCGGGCGGCCTGCAGCATGATCGAGGCGCCAACCTGAACGGTTGGTCCCTCGCGGCCGATGGAGGCACCGGACAAAAGCCCGGCCACCGTCAACACCACCTTGCCGAAAGCGAGTTTCAGCGACAGAAGCCGCGAACGGTCCGCATCTTCCCGCAGGTGCCGCGCGGCGATGGCCTGCGGGATGCCGCTGCCGCCGGCATTGGGGAAAACCGTGATCGCGAGCCATGCGCAGAGCGTAAACCCGAGCGGCGTGATGATGAGCGGCAGCAGAAACGCCCATTCGCCCGATGATGTCGCCGCAAAGAAAAGGTGCTGGGCCCGATCCGCCGCCCACGCAAACCCGACGCTGATAAGGCCGACAGCAATCGCGCCAATCCAGAAAACCGCCCTCGGCCTCCACACCCGCCACGAACCCCACACGACACGGGAACGGCGGAGCATCTTCAGCTTTTTGTAGTCGACGGGCATGGCGGTCCAGATCGGTGATTTCGGTATTGTTTCTCGGGCGGGATGCCCGTTTATCTGCCTCCCCGGGCGCGATTGCAAGGTTTTGCATTTGACAGGTCGCCCCTATCGGCGCATTCTTTGCGTCGCAATTGCAACGCACGGAGACGTAGACATGAAAACGGCAACGATCCCTTCACTGCGGGTGACGGCGGATTTTCGCGAGGCTGCTGAAAGCGTGCTGAAGGAAGGCGAGACGCTTTCTTCCTTCGTTGAAGAGTCCGTGCGCAGACAGGTGCAAATCCGTAAATCCCAGGCGGAATTCATCGCGCGCGGGCTGGCGTCACTCGAAGAAGCGGAGCGCACCGGCGTTTATTATAGCACCGACGATGTTCTTTCGATGATGCAAAAGAAACTTGATGCTGCGAAAGCCGCGAAGCGGAAATGACGTATGAGCTTCGCTATACCGAAGAAGCCTTGGCCGATTTTGATCGCATCTATGATTTTCTGATCGCCTACGACATCGATGTGGCTGAGAAAGCAATCCGCGCCATAAGAGCAGGACTGGAGATTCTCGGCGATTTTCCCTTCAGTTGCCGCAAGGCATCCCCGGAAAACGGCCTGATACGCGAACTCCTCATACCGTTCGGCTCATCAGGCTATATCGTGCTGTTCCGCATCGATGGCCCGAAAACCGTCACCATTGCCGCCGTTCGCCACCAGCGCGAGGACGATTACCATTGATCCTTACCGGTCGCTGACGGCCGCACGCGGGTTTACCCACGGTTCCTGATTGGAACGCGGCAGCGGGGTCTTGCCGAGAATATGATCCGCCGCTTTTTCGCCGGTCATGATCGACGGGCCGTTGAGGTTGCCATAGGTCACATGCGGGAAGATCGAGCTGTCCGCCACCCGCAAACCTTCCACGCCGATGACCCGGCATTCGGGATCGACGACGGCCATCGGGTCGTCCCTGTCGCCCATGCGGCAGGTGCCGCAGGGGTGATAGGCACTTTCGAGATGTTCCCGCAAAAAGGCGTCGATCTCCTCATCCGTCTCCACATTTTCGCCGGGCTGGATTTCCGGTCCGCGAAAATCGTCAAAGGCTTTCTGGCTGAAGATGTCGCGCGTCAGGCGCACGCAATGGCGGAATTTTTCCCAGTCTTCCGGGTGGCTCATATAGTTGAAGCGGATGACCGGATCGTCATGCGGATCGGCCGAGCGGAGCGTGACATTGCCGCGCGATTTCGACAGGTTGTAGCCCACATGCACCTGGAAACCATGGCTTTTCGCCGCCGCCTTGCCATCATAGGAAATGGCGACCGGCAGGAAATGATACTGGATATCCGGCTGTTTCAGACCGGGTGCGGAGCGCAGGAAAGCGCAGGCCTCGAACTGGTTGGAAGCGCCAAGCCCGCCTTTCGACAGCAGCCATTGCGCACCGGCCACGCCCTGCCAGAACCATGGCAGCCAGGAATAGAGCGAGACCGGCTTGGTGGAGACCTGCTGGAAATAAAACTCCATATGGTCCTGAAGATTTGCGCCCACGCCCGGGCGATCCGCCTTAACCTCGATGCCCATGTCTTTCAGGTGCGCGGCGGGACCGATGCCTGAGAGCATCAGCAGTTTCGGCGAATTGAAGGAGGAGGCGGAAACGATGACCTCGCGATTGGCCGTGATGGTTTCCACCACGCCCTTGCGCTCGATCTCGACGCCAACCGCGCGGCCGTTCTCGATGACGACCTTGCGGGCGAAGCCGTTGACCAGCGTGACATTGCCGCGCTTCAGCGCCGGTTTGAGATAGGCATTCGCGGCGGACCAGCGGCGACCATTGTGGATGGTCTGCTCCATCAGGCCGAAACCCTCCTGCTTGGAGCCGTTGTAATCGTCGGTCAGTTCGAAACCGGCCTCAGCGCCCGCCTGAATGAAGGCGTGGAACAGCGGATTGTTGACCGGGCCGCGCTGCACATGCAGCGGCCCATCCGTGCCGCGCCAGCCCTCTTCGCCGCCATGGCTGTGTTCCATGCGCTTGAAGTATGGCAGCACATCCGCATAGGCCCAGCCATGCGCGCCAAGCTCTTCCCAGCGGTTGAAATCCTCGGCATGGCCACGCACGTAAACGAGGCCGTTGATGGAGGACGAACCGCCGATGACTTTTCCGCGCGGCGCCGTAATCCTGCGGTTGTCGAGGTTCGGCTCGGGCTCGGAGAGATAGCCCCAATTATAGCGCTTCATGCTCATCGGCCATGCGAGTGCGGCCGGCATCTGGATGAAGGGGCCGAAATCCGACCCGCCAGCCTCGATGACGATCACCGAATAACGACCGTCTTCTGACAGGCGATAGGCGATGGCGGAGCCTGCGGAACCCGAACCGACGATGACGTAGTCTGCTTGCATGATCTGCTCTCTCCGATGAGCGTTGGTTCCGATGACCGTATGCGGCTGGGGTTTCACCCCCCTCTGCCCTGCCGGGCATCTCCCCCTCAAGGGGGGAGATCGGCAAGCGGCGCTACCGCCGCTTCATTCGCTGACGTTGAGATGGGCGCGACCTCGCCGCATATCGATCTCCCCCCTTGAGGGGGAGATGCCCGGCAGGGCAGAGGGGGGTGAACCCCACCCACCGAACCATCAATAAGGCGCGTCCACCTTCCCCGTGCTCACATAAACCGTCTTCAACTCGCTATAATGCTCCAGCGCGGCGGCCGAATTCTCTCGCCCGAAGCCGGATTGCTTGGAACCGCCGAAGGGGATTTCGACCGGGCAGAGATTATAGGTATTGATCCACAGCGTGCCCGCCTCCAGCCGGTCGACCACGCGATGGGCGCGAGCGAGATCGGCGGTGAAGACGCCGCCGGCGAGGCCGAATTCGGTGGCATTGGCACGGGTAAGAACCTCGTCTTCATCGTCGAAATCCAGCACGCACATGACGGGGCCGAAGATTTCCTCGCGGGCGATGGTCATGTCGTCAGTCACATCGGCGAAGACGGTCGGCTGCACATAAGCGCCCTCGCCCGAAACATTGTTGGGAATGCCGCCGCCGGTGATGAGCGTCGCGCCCTCTGCCCTGCCCTTTTCGATATAGGAAAGGACCTTCTCCTGCTGGGCCTTGGAGACCAGCGGGCCGAGATGGGTGGCGTAGTCCAGCGGATCGCCGAGGATCATCGCCTCTGTGCGGCGCTTCAGATTGTCGAGGAAACGCTCCTTCGCCTTTTTCTGCACGAAGACGCGGGTGCCGTTGGAGCAGACCTGGCCGGAGGAATAGAAGTTGCCGAGCATGGCCCCGCCCACAGCGCTTTCGATATCGGCGTCGTCGAAGACGATCAGCGGCGACTTGCCGCCGAGTTCCATGGTCACGTGCTTCAGATGCCCGGCAGCGGCGGCGGCTACCTTGCGGCCGGTCGGGACTGAGCCGGTAAGCGAGACCTTGGCCACATCCGGGTGATTGACGAGCAGCGGGCCGGTATCGCGATCGCCCTGAATGACGTTGAACAGGCCCTTTGGCAGACCGGCTTCGATGAGGATTTCGGCGATCTTCAAGGCGCCGAGCGGGGTGTTTTCCGAAGGCTTGAAGACCATGGCATTGCCGGCGACCAGCGCAGGCGCCGCCTTCCAGCAGGCGATCTGCTGCGGATAGTTCCACGCGCCGATGCCGACGCAGACGCCGAGCGGCACGCGCTTGGTATAGGCGAAATCGCCGCCGAGGGGGATGTAATCGCCGTTCAGCGCGGAAGGGGCGATGCCGCCGAAAAATTCGAAGGCATCCGCGCCGGAGGTCGGGTCGGCGACGATGGTTTCCTGAATGGGCTTGCCGGTATCCAGCGTCTCCAGCGTGGACAACGCATCGTTGCGCTCACGCATGATATCGGCGGCGCGTTTGAGGATGCGGCCGCGCGCCATCGGGCTCATCGCCGCCCATTCCTTCTGCGCCCGTTTGGCCGAGGCGATGGCGCGCTCGACGATGGCAGGCGTTGCCGCATGCAGCCTTGCAATCACCTCGCCGGTGGCCGGGAAGATGCTCTCGAACGGTGTGCCGGCCGTGTCTTCGACATACACCCCGTCGATGAAATGCGAGGCTTTCGGCTGCGCCTTCAGCGGCGTCGCGATGGTCATGTCGAAGTCTCCTTAAAGAACGCGGATGGACGGCTTTGGGCGCTGTCCATCGGGAAATGATTTGAGCAGCATGTCGAAATAATCCTCGACAAGCGCCGGTGCGGAGGCAAGGCCGAGCGGGGCCGAGCGCAGGCTGTGGCGAATATAAAGCCCGTCGATCAGGGCCGCCGCGCCTTCTGCGATGCGTGCGGCATCGTCCGGCGGGCAGAGCCGGTTGAGGCTCGCCATGAGGTTGGAGCGCAGACGGCGCGAATAGAGCACGAGCAGGCGGCGGGTTTCTTCCGAGCGCTGCGCCTCGACATAAAAGGCAAGCCATGCCGCCACTGTTTCGGGCGTGAACTGGTCGCTCTGGAAGGAGACATGCACGATGGCGCTCAGCCTTTCACGCGGGCCGGAAGCGCGGGTCAAAGCCGCGACCGCATCACGCCTGAGATCGCGCAGCAGGCTGCGAATGGTTTCCAACAGAAGCTGCTGCTTGCTGCCGAAATAATGATGCGCGAGCGCCGCCGATACACCCGCTTCCCGGGCGATATCCGACATCGTCACATTCAGCGAACCATGGTGGCCTATGGTGCGAAGCGCCGCATCCACCAGCGCCTTGCGGCGCAGAGGCTCCATTCCGATCTTGGGCATAAGGGTCTCCTTGATGGCGGCAAAATATTCTTGATTGATCGATCAATCAATAAAAAACGCGCCATTTTATGTCGCTGATTTGCGATGGATCATATTTTCCGCCGCCGGACAGTGATAGTTTCGCAGGCATCGGCCAGCGCGGCGAGCCCCATGCTGCCGGCCGGTTCACGGGGGAAAAACTAAACCGTGATATACTGCGAATTGGGAATGGAATGCGTTTCGTGCTAATATCGCTGATGATACAAATTTCGCTGGAAGCGGCGCCAGACGAAAGACGATAAAAACGCCCGCCTAGACCACGACGGCGCCCGATCCGCAAACCGGACATCGAAGGACCGATCGCAGCGTTTAAAGAAGGGAGTGATATCATGCCAATGGTAACAGTATCGATTTCCCCGGAACAGGCAGCAAGGATGCGTGAGGCCGTGAATTGCGGAGCCTATGCTTCCGGCAGTGAGGTCGTTCGGGAGGCCCTGCGCCTGTGGGCGGCCTCCACCGCGCAGGGCACCGGAGCGGCTTCAAGACCAGCGGCGGATGCGGACCGGGAGCGGCTCAACGTCGCGGACCTTTACGCCGCACACACCGGACATGCCCGAAGGGCCTGACCCGCCGCTCAACAACCTTTAATATCCAAGGGGTTGTTATAAAAGGTTCACGAAAGCTTCACAGTGGTGAAAGCTTTTGTTGACCTGTGATCTGCAATTGTTTGCCCAAAAATAATGGGCGCCCAAGGATTTAAAACCGGGCGTAAGAACATGAGCGGAGAGACATATGCAGGCCGTCACGCTGGAGAACGATGTCATAAGGCGTTTTGCCTCCGGGCACATGTTTCCCATGGCGAAACTGGTGCTCGAAACGGCATTTCAGCCGATTGTCGAGGCGACGACAGGCACGATCTTCGGTTATGAATCGCTGATGCGCGGCCATGACCGGCTCGGTTTTTCCAATCCGCTGGCGCTGCTCGACCAGGCTGCCGCGGATGGCGAGTTGAAGGCCTTCGAGCAGATGCTGGCGAGCCGGGCGCTGGCGAAATTTTCCACCCTGCCCGATTTCTCCTCCGCCACCCTGTTCCTCAATCTCGATGTGCGGCTGATCCCGCACGGCGACGCCATTCTCGACAAGCTCGTCGGCCATCTGGCGCGGGCGGGCATTCCCGCCTCCTCCATCTGCTTTGAGCTTTCCGAACGTTTCGACAATACCAGCGTACCCGAATTTACGGCGCTGATTGCCCGAATGCGCAAGGAAGGCTTCAAGCTGGCGATCGACGATTTCGGCGCCGGTCATGGCGAGATGAAGCTGCTGTGCGACTTCCCGCTGGATTACCTGAAGATCGACCGGCATTTCATCACCGGAGTCGACCAATTGCCGCGCAAGCAGCACCTTGTGCGCAACATCGTCAACATCGCCCATGTTCTTGGCGTCAGGGTCATTGCAGAAGGCATAGAAACCGAAGCGGAGTTTCTGACCTGCCGCGAATTCGGCGTCGATCTGGTGCAGGGCTGGCTGATCGCGAGGCCCACGGTCTTCACCAGCGAGCTGCCGGAGAGCTTTCCCCACATCAACCGCATGGGCGTGGCGCGGCGCAGCAGCCAGACGCTGGATGAGATTCTCATTCGCCGCGAAATCGAGCGTCTTCCGACCGTCTTTGAGCATGACAGCGTCGACAGCGTCTTCGAACTGTTCCGCAGAAATCCGCAGCAGGCGTTTTTTCCGGTTCTCAACGCCAATGGCGAACCGCGCGGCGTCATCAACGAATATCACCTCAAGGAATATATCTACCGGCCTTTCGGCCGCGACCTGCTCAAGAACAAGATCTATGAGCGTACCATTTCCCATTTCGTCGATCCCGCGCCGATTGTCGGCCTCGATGCCGATGCCGACCAATTGATGAACATGTTCGCCAGCATGGGCGGCAGCGCCTGCATCATCCTCACCGAAAACATGCGTTACGCCGGCATCGTTTCCGCCGCTTCGCTCATCAAGGTCATCAACGAAAAACAGCTGAAGATGGCGCAGGACCAGAACCCGCTGACGGCGCTGCCGGGCAACCGCGCGATTGGCGGTTTCATTGCCGACCGATGCAGCGATGGCGACGAGGCGCGCTTCTTCTGCTATTGCGACTTCGATAATTTCAAACCCTTCAACGACAAATACGGCTTCAACGCCGGCGACCACGCCATCACCCTGTTTTCGGCACTGATGCGCCGTTACTTTTTTGCCGGCGATTGTTTCCTCGGCCATATCGGCGGCGACGATTTCTTCATCGGCGTGCGCGACTGGGCGGTGGGAGAACTGACGGAAATCCTCGAGCGGCTGCTCAGCGATTTTCACGACGACGTCGCCGAACTCTATTCGGACGAGGACCGCGCCGCCGGCTGCATGAAAGGCCAGGACCGCCACGGCAATGAGCGGGACTTCGCGCTGCTGCGCTGCTCCATTGGCGTTCTGACTTTGCCGAAAGGGTTGATCATCGCCAATCCCGAGCGGATCGGCAGCGAGATCGCTGGCGTGAAGGCGGCTGCGAAGGAAAACGAAGGCGGTCTCGTCGTCCGGGTCTTCGGCGAGACAAATTGACACTCGTGACAAACGGCCTCCTTCCCTAAGCGGCGCATCTGACCTACATCTTCAGACGACGCCGACACGTGAGGAGTTGCCCCTGGCCATGCCCGACACCAAGACCCTGCCCGAAACAATGCGCTTCATCGACCTCCCTTCCCATGGCGGCCCGGAGGTGATGCGGCTTTCGCAAGCGCCTTTGCCGAAGCCCGCAAAAGGCGAGGTTCTGGTGAAGGTCGAGGCGGCGGGCGTCAACCGGCCGGATGTGGCGCAGCGGCAGGGCACCTATCCGCCGCCGAAGGATGCAAGCCCGATCCTCGGCCTTGAAATCGCCGGCGAGGTGGTTGCGCTGGGTGAAGGCGTTACCGAATTCAAGCTGGGCGACAAGGTCTGCGCGCTCGCCAATGGCGGCGGTTACGCGCAATATTGCACCGTGCCGGCCGGGCAGGCCCTGCCCTTCCCGAAGGGTTACGACGCCGTCAAAGCGGCGGCTTTGCCGGAAACCTTCTTCACCGTCTGGGCCAACCTCTTCCAGATGGCGGGCCTCACCGAAGGGGAAAGCGTCCTCATCCATGGCGGCACCAGCGGCATCGGCACGACGGCCATCCAGCTTGCCAAAGCCTTTGGCGCGGAAGTCTATGCTACGGCGGGCTCGGCGGAAAAATGCGAAGCCTGCGTGAAGCTCGGCGCCAGACGGGCGATCAACTATCGTGAGGAGGATTTCGCCGAAGTCGTTAAAGCCGAAACCGGCGGCAAGGGCGTCGATGTCGTTCTCGACATGATTGGTGCGGCCTATTTCGAAAAGAACCTTTCGGCACTCGCAAAGGACGGCTGCCTGTCCATCATCGCCTTTCTGGGCGGCGCCGTGGCCGACAAGGTCAACCTCACCCCCATCATGGTCAAACGCCTCACCGTCACCGGCTCCACCATGCGCCCCCGCACGGCCGACGAGAAACGCGCCATCCGCGACGACCTCGTCGCCGAGGTCTGGCCGCTCATCGAAAGCGGTCAGCTGGCACCTGTCATCAACCGGGTCTTCACGCTGGATGAGGTCGCGGAAGCGCACCGGCTGATGGAAAGCAGCAGCCATATCGGCAAGATCGTGATGCGGGTGTCGTGACGTTTTGAGCAAGATCGTTGTTTTCATTGACAACACAGCAAAGTGTTGTCAAGAATAACAACATGAAGGCCATTCTGCTCGAAAAGACGCGCAAAGTGATCGACGAGACGGCCTTCTTTGAGGTTGTCCTGTGGCATCTGCCTGAGCCTGTTCCCGGAAGTCTTCAACCGTTCAAATATCGGCTGGCGCTGGTGATCAAAGGGGAATGTGTTCTGCGTTATGACAATGAACGCGGCAAAGGCGATCATCGTCATATGGACGGGCGTGAATACACCATCGCCTTCACCACGCTCGAAGCCCTGTTCGATGCTTTTCAGGCGGATATGGAAAGGATTTTGTCATGACCGCACTCACCGTCCGTCTCAGCACGATCAAGGATATCAAGAGCCGCTTTGTTGCCGCCGGTAATCTGGCCATGTCTGAAAAGCCGGTGGAGGCGAAACCGTCCGTCGAATTTTCCAGCTATGAGGACCTGCACCGCATTCTCGCGCCGCTTCGCCTTGCCATCGTCAAGGCTCTGGCGGGCCAGGGGCCGCTTTCTATCCGGGAGGTTGCCCGTCGAGTCGGACGGGACGTACAGGCCGTTCATCGCGATGTGACGTCGCTCCTCCATGCGGGCGTTATCGACCGGAACGAGGCTGGCATCGAGTTTCCCTATGACAGCATCCACTTCGAATTCGACGTGAAGGCCGCAGACGCGGCATAGGTGCCGGGCGTCCCCCAAGAAGTAATCCCTCTTGCATTACTGACGAATCGTACTACCTTCTAGTTATGTTCAACGTATCGGAAGGAGGTGATCCAATGTCTAGTGAGATTTCGGTCTCTGGTGCAGGCAATGGAAAGGGTGTGTTTTCGACGGGGCAGCCCTCGTTGTAAAACCTCTAGCCTTCGGAACGTTGAGAAACAGTCCCGGGTCTGTAAACAGGACCAAACTCATGGAAGGGTCGCTTTGGCGGCCCTTTTCCGTTTCTGCGTATTGCTTTGACTATTGGGGAGATCTGCGCCTCGAGTGCCGGTGCGGCAAGCTCTATGCTCGATGCTACTCCTGAAATGTCTCTTCCGTCATACCGGGCTTGACCCGGCACCCAGCCGGCGCGCGGCTGCGCGACGAGAGGAGTTCTTTCAACCCAAGGACTTGGGCTGGCTGGGCACCGGCTCAAGGCCGGTATGACGGAGAAGTGGGGGCAGCGACAAAATCAACGACCGCCAACTGCGGTCACCTCTCCCTACCTCTTCCCGAACACCTTCCACCGCGTCGGCCGGAAGCGCAGTTCCGCGCCCACCGCCACGGCGGCGTTGAGCGGCACCTCGATTTCGAGGTGATAGGGCTCATGGCCGTTATTGGCGATGTCGATTTCGGCGATGCGGGTGCCGGCCAGGCGGCGACAGGTGGTGACCTTGCCGTAAAGCGCGTCCTTTTCGTCCGTCAGCACCACGTCTTCCGGCCGGAAGAACAATTCGCCCTCGCCTGCGCCGCTTTCGTTTACGCCGATGCTCTCGCCCTGGAACAGCACATGGCCATCACGGATCGTGACCGGCAGGCTGGAGGATTCGCCGATGAAGGAGAAGACGAAGGGGGAGTTCGGCGTATCGTAGACATCGTCTGCCGTGCCGACCTGCTCGATCTTGCCCTGGCTCATGACGACGACGCGGTCGGCCAGTTCCAGCGCTTCTTCCTGATCGTGGGTGACGAAGACGGTGGTGTGGCCGGTGCGGTCGTGGAATTCGCGCAGCCAGCGGCGCAGCTCCTTGCGCACCTTCGCGTCGAGCGCGCCGAAGGGTTCATCGAGAAGCAGGACCTTCGGCTCGATGGCGACGGCGCGGGCCAGCGCCACGCGCTGGCGTTGACCGCCGGAAAGCTGGGTTGGATAGCGCTTTTCAAGACCGGAGAGATGCACCATGTCGAGCAGCTCGGACACGCGTTTGCGGATCTCGGCTTTCGGCGGGCGGTTGGCGGAGGGGCGCACCTTGAGGCCGAAAGCGATATTGTCGGCCACCGTCATATGGCGGAACAGGGCGTAGTGCTGGAACACGAAACCGACATTGCGCTCCTGCACCGTGCGGTGGGACGCATCCTCATCGCCGAAGAAGATTTGCCCCTGCGTCGGCTGTTCGAGGCCGGCGATCAGACGCAACAGCGTCGTCTTGCCGGAGCCGGAAGGACCGAGCAGCGCGATCAACTCACCGGAACGAATGTCGAGCGACACGTCGTTCAGCGCCGGAAACCGATCGAACTGCTTGGTGATGCCGGAAACTTTCACTTCCATGAAGATGCCTTTCAATGCTTGCCGGCTGCGTTGCCCGCGCCAAAGCGTATTTCGAGAATGGTTTTGAGAATGAGCGTCACCAGCGCCAGGCCCGCGAGCAGCGTCGCCACCGCAAAGGCCGCGCCCATATTGTACTCATTATAGAGTATCTCGACATGCAGCGGCATGGTGTTGGTCTCGCCGCGAATATGGCCCGAGACCACCGAGACGGCGCCGAATTCACCCATGGCGCGGGCGTTGCAGAGCAGTACCCCGTAAAGCAGGCCCCATTTGATGTTGGGCAGCGTGACATACCAGAAGGTCTGCCAGCCGGAGGCACCGAGCGAAATCGCCGCCTCCTCGTCGCCATTGCCCTGATCCTGCATCAGCGGGATCAGTTCGCGCGCGACGAAGGGAAAGGTGACGAAGATGGTGGCGAGCACGATGCCCGGCACGGCGAAGAGTATCTCGATGCCGTAGCTCTTCAGCCATGGCCCGAGCACGCTGTGGGATGAGAACAGGATGACATAGACGAGGCCTGAGATGACCGGCGAGATCGAGAACGGCAGGTCGATCAGCGTGATCAGGAATGCCTTGCCCTTGAACTCGAATTTCGCAATCGCCCAGGCGGCCATCACCCCGAAGATCAGGTTCAGCGGCACGGAAATGGCGGCGACGAGCAGCGTCAGGCGGATAGCAGAGAGTGCATCCGGCTCGACAATCGCCTCCCAGAAGCTTTCCGTGCCCTTGCGGAAGGCTTCGAAGAAGACCGAGACCAACGGCAGAACCAGAAAGGCGGCGAGGAACACGAAGGCAATCGCGATCAATGCCAGCCGGGCGGGAAAGCTCTCGCTGGCGGGGTCGCGGAACGGCCGGGGGGACGTGCGGGAAGCGGTCTCAGACATAACCGTACCTCTTGCGGCTCCAGGCCTGAATGAGATTGATGAGGAACAGCATGGCAAACGAGATGATCAGCATGATGGTGGCGATGCCGGACGCGGCCGCATAATTGAATTCTTCCAGCCGGATGACGATGAGAAGCGGCGCGATTTCCGAGACATACGGAATATTGCCGGCGATGAAGATGACCGAGCCATATTCCCCGACACCGCGTGCGAAGGCGAGCGCAAAACCCGTAAGGATGGCGGGTGTCAGGCTCGGCAGCAGAACGCGGGTGATGGTCTGGAAACGGTTGGCGCCGAGCGTCGCCGCCACCTCCTCCACCTGCCGGTCGATTTCTTCCATGACCGGCTGCACGGTGCGCACCACGAATGGCAGGCCGATGAAGATCAGCGCGATGACGATGCCGGTTGGCGTAAAGGCGATCTTGATGCCGAAGGGTTCGAACAGCGAACCGACCCAGCCGCGATTGGCGTAAAGCGTGGTCAGCGCGATACCGGCGACCGCCGTCGGCAGGGCGAAAGGCAGATCGACGATGGCATCGACGAAGCGGCGACCGGGAAAACGGTAACGCGTCAGCACCCAGGCAACGATGACGCCGAAGACCGAGTTGACCAGCGCGGCAAGAAATGCCGTGCCGAAACTGACACGCAGCGCATTCAGCGTGCGGCTATCCGTGGCAATCGCAATGAAATCTGAAAAACCCAGTTTCGCCGTGGACCAGACAAGGCCGCCCAGCGGAATAAGAATGATGAGAAACAGATAGGTCACTGTGTAACCAAACGTCAGGCCGAAGCCGGGTATGACGCTCGACTGCCGCCATTTCCACCTGTTTCCGGATGTATTATTGCTCATCAAGGCTCCGGATAATCTTTAGTTTGGCGCATTTCCGGACAGGAAACCGGGGTCCGCTTTTCCTGGAAATGCTCTCTGGGAGCCGGTGTTCCCCGGCGCTTATTATAAAGTATCGACCGGCACTGTGTCCGGTCGATCGGTTTTTCGTTTCGCTTGTCCCAGCGGACGGACGATCGCTTTTCAGCCTATCATCCGCTTACTTTGCGGGCTTGTAAATCTGGTCGAAGATGCCGCCGTCACCAAAATGTTCGGGCTGCGCCTTTGCCCAACCGCCAAACTGCGGGTCGTCGATGGTGACGAGCTTGATGTCGGGCAGCTGCTTGAGCAGATCCTTGGAGACGACAGCCGGGTTGGACGGGCGGTAGAAGTGCTTCGCCGCAATATTCTGGCCCTCGTCGGAATAGAGATATTGCAGATAGGCTTCCGCCGCCTTGCGCGTGCCCTTGGCGTCGACATTGGCGTCAACCACGGCGACCGGCGGTTCGGCAAGGATCGAGATCGGCGGCACGACGATATCGAAGGCGTCAGCGCCGAATTCCTGACCGGCGAGATAGGCCTCGTTTTCCCAGGCGAGCAACACATCGCCGATCTGGCGCTGGGCGAAGGTGACCGTGGAGCCACGGGCGCCGGTGTCGAGAACCGGGGCGCGCTTGTAGAGTTCGCCGACATAGGCCTTGATCTTGTCCTTGTCGCCCTTGAACTCTTCGTTGGCCCAGGCCCAGGCCGCCAGATAGTTCCAGCGCGCGCCGCCAGACGTCTTGGGGTTCGGCGTCACGATCTGCACGTCGCCCTTTACCAGATCGCCCCAGTTATGAATGCCTTTCGGGTTTCCCTTGCGCACCAGGAACACGATAGTCGAGGTATAAGGCGAGGAATTATGCGGCAGGCGGGTGCGCCAGTCCTTGTTGATCTTGCCGGAGTTCTGAACGATGGCGTCGATGTCGCTCTGCAGCGCCAGCGTCACCACGTCCGCTTCCAGACCGTCGATGACCGAACGCGCCTGCTTGCCGGAGCCGCCATGCGACTGCTGGATCGTGACGTCCTCGCCGGTGTCGGCCTTCCACTTCTTGGCGAAGGCTTCGTTGAAGTCCTTGTAGAGTTCACGGGTCGGATCGTAGGACACGTTCAGCAGCTTGGTCTGCGCGGCGGCCGAGCCAGCTGCGCCAAGTGCCAGTGAGAGGCTAAGCGCAACAACGCTCAAACCGGACAGAAGCTTGGACATCGGTATTCCCTCCTGATTGCGATGGCTTAACTCTACCGGTTGAGTAGAGTTGGTCAATGAGGCCGAATACGATCGAAAAAGTGTTTCCCAAGAGCGTTTTCCCGGGCAACAAATACAGCGCAGCATAAGCGAAAGGCGCAACAAGCGTCGTGTAAAACTTTTCTGAATGCAAAACCGTTTCACATTTTTGCCGATTTTTTGCGCTGACGGCGAAAAATATTATGGGGTTTTAGACGATTTTTTCGTCAGGCCGTCAAAAGCTCGGGCACTTCGACACCCGCCACCGCATCGGCGATGGTGGTGTTGAAAAGGATGTTGCGGGTGGCATCGGCCACGCGGGCAAAGACGTGGCGGATCTCGCACTGCTTCTCGCCGTCGCAATCCTCGCAGCGGCGATAGGCGGTCTGCGACAGGCAGGGCAAGGGGGCAAGCGGCCCGTCGATGAGGCGCAGCACCTCGCCGAAGGTGATATCCGCAGCCGGGCGCGCCAAGAGATAACCGCCCTGCTTGCCGCGCCGGCTTTCGACGAGGCGTTCCTTCTTCATTTCGAGAAGGATCTGCTCCAGAAACTTTTTCGGAATGGCCTGTTCGCGGGCGATGTCGGAAATCTGCACAGGACAGGCCCCGTCGGCCTTGGCCAGCGAAAGGAGCGCCCTCAGCGCGTATTTTGCCTTCTGCGAAATCATCGTAAAACCAGTAGACCACAAGCCCGGAAACCCGGCAATTCCGGCTTAGCGCAGAAGTTGTCACAATTCAAATCCAAGCTGCGAAGAAGGTGAACGGGCATCTTTTGCTCATACCAAGCGCGCGTGAGGCATTTTTGCTCTCAAGTGCAGCGCACAAAGACTGTCATTTCTGTTCCAAAGGCCGGATTTCAACAATAATCGGCCATGGAAATCCCGGACGTGACAATGACGATCAATTCAGCAAATGCCTCTGCCGATGCCGCTTCCCTCGACGCAACGCTTGCCGGGCTCGATCTGGCGGGTCGGCTTTCGTTTATCGCCGGCCTCGGCGGGCGGGCGGTCTTCACCACCAGCCTCGGCATCGAGGATCAGGTCATTGCGGCCGCCATCGGCACGCATCGCCTGCCGATCGATGTCGTGACGCTCGAAACCGGCCGGCTGTTCAAGGAAACCGTCGATCTCATCGATGAGACCGAAGAGCGTTTCGGTATCGAAATCCGCCGCTTCCGCCCGGAGCAGGACGATATCGACGCTTACGCCGAAAAATACGGCCTGAACGGTTTTTACGAAAGCGTCGAAGCTCGTCACGCCTGCTGTCATGTCAGAAAGCTGATCCCGCTCGGCAAGGCGCTGGAAGGCGCCGCCTTCTGGATCACCGGCCTCAGACGCGGCCAGTCGGGCAATCGCGCCACGACGCCTTTCGCCGAGTTCGATGCGGAGCGCAATCTTATCAAGATCAATCCTTTGGCTGACTGGGATATCGATCTCATCAAGGCGCATGTCGCCCAGGAGAACATTCCCGTCAATCCGTTGCATCAGCGCGGTTACCCCTCCATTGGCTGCGAGCCGTGTACGCGCGCCATCAAGCCCGGCGAGCCTGAGCGCGCCGGACGATGGTGGTGGGAAAACGACGAGAAGCGCGAATGCGGTCTTCACGTCGCCGGTGCGGAGCAGACATCCGCCGTTTCCGCCATCCCGCAACGATAATCATTCAGTACATTCCCGGAGTTCACAATGTCCAACGCAGTCCACGAGACGGACAGCAAGAATACTGTCGCATCCAAGCCGCCGCTCGATCCCCATCTGAAGGCGCTTGAAAACGAAGCCATTCACATCTTCCGCGAAGTCGCCGCCGAATTCGACAAGCCCGTGATGCTCTATTCCATCGGCAAGGATTCATCCGTGCTGCTGCATCTCGCGCGCAAGGCGTTTTTCCCCGGCCGCATTCCCTTCCCGCTGCTGCACGTCAATACCGGCTGGAAGTTCAAGGAAATGATCGAATTCCGCGACAATATCGTCAAGGAATACGATCTCGACCTGATTTCCTACACCAACCCGCGCGGTGCGAGCGAAAACGTAACGCCCTTCACCCACGGGTCTGCGCTTTACACCGACATCATGAAGACCGAAGCGCTGCGCCAGGCGCTCGATGCCGGCCAGTTCGACGCGGCCTTCGGCGGCGCGCGCCGCGATGAGGAGGCGAGCCGCGCCAAGGAACGCATCTATTCCTTCCGCACGCCGGACCATAAATGGGACCCGCGCAACCAGCGCCCGGAACTGTGGAACATCTATAACGGCATGGTCCGCAAGGGCGAAAGCGTGCGCGCCTTCCCGCTCTCCAACTGGACCGAAGTCGACATCTGGCGCTACATCGAAGCGGAAAACATTCCGCTGGTGCCGCTCTATTACGCCGCCGAGCGTCCCTATGTGGAGCGCGACGGCATGATGATCCTTGCCGAAGACGAGCGGCTGGAACTGCTGCCCGGCGAAGAGATCAAGCATGGCTCGATCCGCTTCCGCACGCTCGGCTGCTTCCCGCTGACCGGCGCGATCCGTTCCGAGGCGGCGACGCTTCAGGAAGTGATCGCGGAACTCGAAATCGCTACCGTTTCCGAACGGCAGGGCCGCGCGATTGACCGCGACCAGTCCGGCTCGATGGAGAAGAAGAAGCGCGAGGGGTATTTCTGATGAGCACTGCCGCCGCCAACACCCCCTCCTCTTCCGCCACCATTCTGCCCTTTGCCGAGCATTCGAAGGCGGCCCGCGACACGCGTCCGCTTCGCCTCATCACCTGCGGCAGCGTCGATGACGGCAAGTCGACCCTGATCGGCCGTCTTCTCTGGGACACCAAGGCCGTCAAGGAAGACCAGGCCGCGACGCTCCACCGCGACAGCGGCAAGCAGAACGATCTCGGCCTGCCCGATTTCGCGCTGCTGCTCGACGGTCTGCAGGCGGAGCGCGAACAAGGCATCACCATCGATGTCGCCTATCGTTATTTCGCCACCGATCGGCGCGCCTTCATCGTCGCCGACACGCCCGGCCATGAGCAATATACCCGCAACATGGCGACCGGCGCTTCCACCGCCGATCTCGCCGTGCTGCTCGTCGATGCGCGCACCGGCATTCTCGAACAGACACGCCGTCACGCCACCATTGCGGCGCTGATGGGCATCCGGCAATTCGTGCTGGCCGTCAACAAGATCGACCTGACGCATTACGACAAGGCCGGTTTCGAGCTGATCGCCCATGAATTCCGCGATTTCGCGTCCAATCTCGGCATCAAGCAGATCACCGCCATTCCGATGTCGGCGCTGAAGGGCGAAAACGTCGTTCTCTCCGGCAAGGCCTCCATGCCGTGGTATGAAGGCCCGACGCTGGTGGAAACGCTGGAGTTGGCGACCGTTCGCTCCGCTCAGTCCGGCGGCTTCCGACTGCCGGTGCAGCGCGTCTCGCGGCCGGGTGAAAGCTTTCGCGGTTATCAGGGCACGGTTGCCGGCGGTTCGGTGAAGCCGGGCGACAGCGTCGTTGTCCTGCCTTCCGGCATGGTCGCGAATGTCAAGCAGATCGTCACCTTCGATCTGGTGCGCAACGCCGCCGTCGCGGGCGATGCGGTCACGCTCGTCCTCGACCGTCAGGTGGATGTCTCGCGCGGCGACATGATCGTCTCCATCGAGGCGCAGCCGCAGACCGGCCTTGCCTTCGACGCCCAGATCGTGGCGTTGCAGCCGGGCGGTATCGAGGCAGGCAAGCGCTACTGGCTGAAAAGCGGCAGCCGCCGCCAGCGCGTCAGCGTGCAGCCCGTCAGCCAGCTGAACCTGAAGGAAGGCGAATGGCAGGCGCATGAAACCTCGCTGCCGATGAACGCCATCGGCAAGGTGCGGCTTTCCTTCGACGAGACGGCGATCTTCGATCCCTATGAACAAAACCGCTCGACCGGTTCCTTCATTCTGATCGATCCCGACACCAACAACACGGTTGCGGGCGGCATGATCGCCGGCAAGCGCAGCGTCGGTGCGACGGAAGAAAAGGGCGACCGGGTCATTCTCTCGCTGCCTGCCGATCTTGCCGAAAAGCTGCTTGCCAGCGAACTCCTCGCCAAGCACCGCGACGAGATCGACATCCGCCGCACGGACGGCGCAACCGCCGCGCGGCTGATCGGCGATCTGGGCTGACACGCCCCCTCAAACAAACAAAAGGCGACCGTCAAAGCGGTCGCCTTTTTCGTTGCAGGGCCAATGCCGTGTCAGAGATTGCGGATGGCTTAAAACACGAACATATAAAGCAGAATGATCACGAAGATCGGAACGCCCATAGCCCACAATGCGATACCCTTCAGCATGCTATCCTCCATTGTTGTATGGTTAGATAACGGCTGAGGCGGCTTTCCGATCCATGCCGCTCTCCTGATTTTTACGGGTTGTTTCTCGGCGGCATAAAAAGCTGTTTGTTCATTCGACGTTCATGCGCGAAAGACGAATTTGCATGCGGTCGCTCCGCCAAGCGGCCCAACAGAGGCTCGTTGTTTGAAAAAGCAGCGGGCCTCTTTTTGATCGCGATAAGTTGATCGCGACGATGCCCCTGAAATTCAGGGCCCATGACGGTGATGGATAACTTCTTGGATTGTGAAGAGGAATTGAGGCTTCTAAGACGATTCCTGTCGCGCGTCCCCTGAAACAGGCCGCGACATTGAGGCCTGGCGCTTGGCGGAGCGACGGGCCTCTTTTGTTGGGGTGCCGGGTGGCGACAACAAACCCGCCGAAGCGATCCATCTGCTGTTTGACGGCGACGATTCGCATCCGTGAGCGGACGCGGAAAGAAACACTCGCTCCCAGAGCGGATACCGGTTGAAGAACAGCGATTTGAACGCAGTTATTCGCACCAGCGCCCTGATTTCAGACGCGAGCGGCGAATGCAGTTCGCCGGCACAGGTTTTCACAGGTCCGGTTTCCGTGCGAGATTTCGATCCTGGAATTTTCGGGATGAGTTGCAAGCCGCTGTAACTATTGGGCTTCAAGCTGGTCGGAGTGAGAGGATTCGAACCTCCGACCCCCACGTCCCGAACGTGGTGCGCTACCAGACTGCGCTACACTCCGTGACCAGCGGCGCTTCTATAGACCAGCCTCCGGCATTCGACAAGCGGCTTATTGCATTTTTTGTGACAAGTTTTTCCCATCTGTTGAAACAACCCTGGCAGAGGTCTGTGGAACCGGCTGGAAGGCCTCAAAACGTTACAAAAAAGCAATTGTGGCAGGAAATTTTCATCGAGCCGCACACCTCCCCTGCCCGCCGTCTCCAAATCTGCTAGGGGAACGGAATGACCGGCGGGAAGCCGGACACGGCACAAAGGACATTTCACCATGCTATCTCGCAGCGTAACGCTTGCAGCGTTTGCCATTGCGCTCTCGGCCTGCACCACTTCCACGGGCGGCTCCACTCCCTCTTTTACCCAGAAGAGCCCCGTTGAGACCCGCTGGGTCGGCCAGTCCGCAGGCATTTTCTTCGCAAAATTCGGCCCGCCGCTCAGCGATACGGAAACCGGCAGCTCCACCGTCTATAATTGGCGCGGCGGCTACAGAAAGGCCACCATTCCGGCCAGGTTCGAAGAAGGCAAGGATGGCAAGAAGGGTCGCCAGATCTCGCCCGCCCGCACCGCTTCGCTCTCCTGCACGGTGCAGCTCGTCGTTTCCAGCGATTACAAGATTACCGCCGTGCGCACGGTTTCCGACCGCCCCGGCATCAACGGCCCGAGCTATTGCGCGGAATTCCTCGCCGCAGACTGATCTTCGGCCAAAGGCCAGACGCAGCAAGGCCCGCCCGAACCGGCGGGCCTTTTCACTTTTTTCGGGATTATTGTCATTTTTCTGAAAAAATTTTTGCCTATAGCCGCACCCTGCGACCCGGAACGCGCCGAAAACAGCGTCATATCCGCCTTTGCGCGATATCCCGCTCACAGAACCCTTTCAACCGTTTGAAAGCGTCGGCTAATCTTCGCCATCATAAAAATGACGATCGGCAAAACCGCAAAAATGGTCCTTGCGACCATATGTCCCTGCAAAATCCCTGCAAAACTGCTTGAACTGGAGTGAAAGAGTCCGGGTTGTGCCGGTTTGCGCTTTGCTGTAACGGGGCGAACGGGAGGAATGTTTTTAACACAAAACAAGAATCAGGTATGGCCGTGACTCCCATCGATCAAGACAAATCCCAGCTCACTGATCTTTCCCAGGAAACCACCCTTTCCAACGCATTTCCCATGAACCGCCGACAGGTTCTGGGCGGCGCGCTTGCCGGCATTGCCGCAGCGGCGCTGCCCTCTGCACCGCTTCTCGCCAATACGGCTGCCAAGAAGGTCGATGTGCTTTTGATCGGCGGCGGCATCATGAGCGCGACGCTCGGTGTGTGGCTGCGTGAACTCGAGCCCACCTGGTCGATGCAGATGCTGGAGCGGCTGGATGGCGTGGCGCTTGAAAGCTCCAACGGCTGGAACAATGCCGGCACCGGCCATTCCGCGCTTGCCGAGCTGAACTACACGCCCGAAGACGACAAGGGCAACATCAAGATCAGCCAGGCGATCAACATCAACGAATCCTTCCAGATTTCCCGGCAGTTCTGGGCATGGCAGGTGCGCAACGGCGTTCTGAAGAACCCGCGCTCCTTCATCAACCACACGCCGCATATGAGCTTCGTCTGGGGTGACGAGAACGTCGCCTATCTGGAAAAGCGCTATCAGGCGCTGAAGGCGAGCCCGCTTTTCGCCGGCATGGAGTTCTCCACCGATCCCGAGCAGATCAAGAAGTGGGTGCCGCTGATGATGGAAGGCCGCGATCCTTCCCAGAAGATCGGCGCGACCTGGTCGCCGCTCGGCACCGACATGGAATTTGGCGAAATCACCCGCCAGTTCGTCTCGCATCTGCAGGGCGACCAGAATTTCGACCTGCAGGTCAATAGCGAGGTTTCCAACATCCAGCGCAATGCCGATGGCAGCTGGCGCGTGACCTATACCAACACCAAGACCGATGCCGAACAGGTGGTGGATGCGAAATTTGTGTTCATCGGCGCTGGCGGCGGCGCGCTGCATCTGTTGCAGATGTCCGGCATTCCCGAAGCGGATGATTATGCGGGTTTCCCTGTCGGCGGCTCGTTCCTCATCAACGAGAACCCCGATGTGACGATGCAGCATCTTGCCAAGGCTTACGGCAAGGCCTCGGTCGGCTCGCCGCCCATGTCGGTGCCGCATCTCGATACCCGCGTGCTGGGCGGCAAGCGTGTCATCCTGTTCGGACCTTTCGCCACCTTCTCCACCAAGTTCCTGAAGGAAGGCTCCTATTTCGATCTCGTCTCCTCCGTGACGACCAGCAATGCCTGGCCGATGGTGCGGGTGGGCATCGACGAATATCCGTTGGTGGAATATCTCGCCGGCCAGCTGATGATGTCGGATGACGACCGTTTTGCTGCGCTGAAGGAATATTTCCCGAATGCCAAGCAGGGCGAATGGCGTCTGTGGCAGGCTGGCCAGCGCGTGCAGATCATCAAGCGCGACGAAGAAAAGGGCGGCGTGCTGCGGCTCGGCACCGAAGTCGTCGCCGCCAGGGACGGCAGCATCGCCGGCCTGCTCGGCGCTTCGCCGGGCGCTTCCACCGCCGCCCCGATCATGCTCAGCGTTCTGGAAAAGGTCTTCAAGGACAAGGTGGCGACACCGGAATGGCAGGCCAAGATTCGCCAGATCGTGCCGAGCTACGGTACGAAGCTCAATGACGACCCGGAAAAGGTGCAGCAGGAATGGGCCTATACGGCCGAACACCTGCAGCTGCCCACCCCGCCGCAGATCGACCTTGAGGCACTGAAGGGCGCCGGTGCGGCCCCTGCGGGTGCGCCGGTGAAGAAGGTGCCGGATATCGCGCTTTAAGGCTTGGCTGCGATTTAGGATTGAACGCCGCGTGTCTCTGGATGCGCGGCGTTTTTGTTGGAGGTGGCTTCTCTACTCGCAACGTTGTCTTCTATCACCGTCCAAAATTCTGAACCTGTTTATAAGTGCTTGTCATCAGGCAACCGCACGCGAACCATGCCTTCAGCTTATCTGAATTGACCATCTGCAGATTTATCTGTACAGATAGAAATATATCTGGAGGAAACATTATGTCACTAAGAATGACAGCGACCGGCGTGCAAAAGCTAGCAGAGGGCATATGGCGGTTAGATATGCCGCCTCATCAGGTGAGGTTGCTGGGCAGTCCCCCTAGCGCTATTGGCGAACGCAGCATTTTGTTACTTCGCGAGGGAAAGTACGAATCCGCAACAGGCACGTTAGAGTTCGATATCGGCGACGCCTCTGCATTGAATGTAGGGACGCAGCAGGAAACTATCGTTCTGCTGTCGACTGCCGAGGTTTCTTTAGTACGCCGCGAAATCGAAAAGCCTATGGATGGATACTCGGTATCAATGCCTACAGGTGATCGTGAGTTTCTGCAGTTGGTCCACAGCGAGTTGCCCGATCCAATGCAGAGAGCTGCCGCGCAATTGCTCGAAGGCGTTCGGAAACGCTATCCAGGAGAACTGAAGCGTGGTCTATCCCGCAACTTCAGCGAAACCCCGGATAACTTCTGGTACGTTATTGTGCAGCCCCGTGTGGAGGAACTGTCTATTACCGTTCGCGGCACAGTTGACCACTTTTCTCGTGTATCGAAGTTGGAGATCAAAGACGATCGAGGAAATACACGTTTCAAGGTGCGTGGTCCTGACGACGTCGAAGCTGCGCTTGAGCTAATTTTCCACGCTCGGCGTCGATAATTTCCGAGGCAAAGCCGGGTTGCCTGTGAAATGAGAATTTTGGCTGGGGCGCCAGGATTCGAACCTGGGAATGCCGGTACCAAAAACCGGTGCCTTACCGCTTGGCGACGCCCCAACAGGGCAGCGAAGGCGAAACGCCGCTGCCTGAACCGCGCCTGATTAGCAAAGCCTGCCCGGCCCGGCAATGACCCGGCGACTTATTTTTTCACAAAATTCAAGCTTTTTGGGTGCCGTGGCGAAGTTCGCATGTTAGGGCTTGGCGATGGCGCGGTTGAGGCTGCGGCTCAAGCTGGCATGGCATTTTTCAGGAGGTCTCGATGGCGGACCCGGCATTCGATCTCGATTTCCAGCCGGCCTATGGCGAGGCGGTTCCCGTCGCTCCGCTGATCCAGCGCATCACCGTTAACAATCCCTCCGCCTTCACCTTCCATGGCACTAACTCCTATATTGTCGGCGACCGTTCCGTCGCCGTCATCGATCCCGGTCCGGAGGATGAGGCGCATTTTCAGGCGCTGATGGCGGCGCTGAAGGGCCGCGAGGTCACCCATATCTTCGTCAGCCATACGCACCGCGATCACTCGCCGCTTGCCCGCCGGCTGAAGGGGGCGACCGGGGCGATAACGGTGGCCGAAGGTCCACACCGTGCCGCGCGCCCGCTGCACGTGGGCGAGACAAACCCCTTTGCCGAAAGTTCCGATACGGCTTTTGTGCCCGATATCGCGCTTGGCGACGGCCAAAGCCTTTCCGGCGACGGGTGGCGGCTTACCGCGCTGCATACGCCGGGACACACGGCCAACCACGCCGCCTTCGCGCTCGATGGCAGCGGCATCGTCTTTTCCGCCGATCATGTGATGGCCTGGGCCACCACCATCGTTGCGCCGCCGGATGGGGCGATGAGCGATTACATGGCCTCGCTGGAACGGCTGCTCACCCGCGACGACCGGCTGTTCCTGCCCGGCCATGGCGGCCCGGTCACCGATCCCGCCGCCTTCATGCGGGGGTTGCGCGCCCACCGCCGCATGCGCGAAAAGGCGGTTCTGAAGCGTATCCGCGAAGGCGACCGGCTGATCGCCGACATGGTGAAGGTGATCTATGCCAGCACTGACAAGCGCCTGCATGGCGCGGCCGCACTTTCCGTGCTGGCGCATATCGAAGACCTGATCGAAAAGGGCGAGGTACAGACGGATGGTGCGCCTTCGCTGCTGGGTGAGTATTTTCCGGCATAGCGGATATTTCTGGCACGCGAGATTTCAGGGCACGTTGCGACCTCGCCTCTCACTCCAAGCCTTGATTGGATCGAGCGGATGCCACCCGTTTCTTCTCCCCGAGGGGGAGAAGTCCGCGGCAGCGGAATGAGGGGGGCAAGGGTAGATGTGTTCGGAGAGGGTGCCCCCTCATCCGACCCTTCGGGCCACCTTCTCCCCATCGGGGAGAAGAAACAGGCGGCGCCCGCTCGTCCCCATCAAGACGACGAAGCGTCAGCTACACATCAATTGTCGTTCAACCCCTGCATTTCCGCATCCAGCGCATCGAGATAGGCTTCGGCAATCGCAGCGCCCATGCCGAGATCGTGCGGGCCGTAGCGGGAGGCGACGCGGACATCGACGATGGTGGTTTCGGCCTCTTCCTTGAGGCGGATGAGGATATCGAAACGCAGGCCCCAGATGCGCGTGCGGGTTTCGCCCTGCATCAGCACCACGCCGCTACCGTTAAAGAAAGTGGGCAAAGGCGCGTCCGTCGGGCGGGCCATGGGCACCGGCACGATGGAGGGCAGATCCTCGACCGGCCCTTCTTCCGCAGGCTGCGTCCTGTCCTGCTCCGGAACGCCGACGGAGGGCGCATCTTCCGCCCCGATCACGCCCTTCGTGTGGGCGATGCGGATATTCTGGGCGGCGGCCATTTTTTTGGCGGCGGCATAGATGCGGTCGATTGCGCCTTCATAACGGCGGCCGGCGAGGCTGGCATAGGCTTCGGTTTGCGCGTCGCGGTCTTCCTTGGTGATAGTCGCGGGCCGCACCAGCCATTGCTGGTTGGCGGCGGGCGTCACCAGCCATTCGGGCACGTCGGTGAGATCGGTGGAGATGTCGTAAATCTTCGGCTGCTGCCAATAAAGAAAAGCGCCGTAACCGACCACGCCGAGCGGCAGGGCCGAGAGAAGCAACGCCGCCAGCGCCGAAAGGCCGCCGCGTGCGCCCTTTGTCCACAGCCGCTCAAGCCCGATCAACGCCAGAAGCACAGCCGCGAGTGCGATGCCAGCGGCGATAATGAGGAGACCGACAAGATCTGGCGTCGTCAGCGGCCCGAAACGATGAATGCCGGCGGCGATGAGAAACAGCACAAGCGCCGCAAGACCGAGATAGCGGGAAAGATAGGCTGCAACCGAAAAAGGCCGGACGAAACGCACAGTCATGAAAGCGGATATCCGTTAGATCGCATTGGCTAAAAAGCGTTGCACCCGAATTCTGGCAGGGAATCACCTGCATATGATGTCATAGACCGGATTTGCGGCGAGGAAAACAAAGGAGGAGGCGATCCCTACGCTAAAGCGCGCGAACTTCTCTGTCATGCCGGTCCCCGGAACAAGCCCGAGGATGGATCCGGCATCCAGCCATGCTGCGCCGTGAGGAATGAGTCTTTTACGATCAAGGACTTGATCGCGCTGGACCCCGGATCAGGTCCGGGGTGACGGAATATCAGGCTATGACACTGCCAAACTATAGGTTTTAGGACTCTGACGTCGAAGGCAACAAGAAGCGGGAATATTTTTCCGCATTGTCTCTACTTAAGAGAATTATTCCCCGACAACGCAACAAATACGCACGTTCATCCCTTAATTGCTGAGGAAATCGGCGTATTCTCGGCGACCTCCCTCGAGAATGCGTGTAAAAAGTGCAACATTCTCGTTTTCTTGCACAATAAAGAGACATGTCATGTCACAGGCAACGACGTCCGCCGGCCCCTCCGGGCCTAAACCCTTTTATCGCAATTTCGGCTTTCAGGTTCTGATCGCCATGGTCATCGGCCTGCTGCTCGGCCTCGTTGCGCGCAACATCGGTCCCGATGCCGCCGGCAGCCCCAACTGGCTTTCGGTGACGCTGCAAACCATCGGCAGCATTTTCGTGCAGCTTTTGCGCGCGCTGGTTCCGCCGCTGATCTTCACGGCCATCGTCGCCTCCATCGCCAATCTCAAGAACCTCTCCAATGCGGCGAAGCTTGTGTGGCAGACACTTCTCTGGTTCGCCATCACCGCGCTGATCGCCGTCGTCATCGGCATCGTGCTCGGCCTTGTCATTCAGCCCGGCGTCAACACGGCGATTGCCAATACGGCAGCGGCGGCACCCTCTTCCACCGGCTCCTGGCTGGATTTCCTGAAGGGGCTGATCCCGGCCAATGTCTTCGGCCTCGAAGCGTCTACCAAGCTCAATAATGGCGCGGCCAGCACCTCGTTGAACTTCAACGTGCTGCAGCTGCTCGTGGTGTCGATTGCCTTTGGCGTCGCGGCGCTGAAAGCAGGCAAGGCGGCGGAACCGTTCCTCGCCTTCAACCAGTCGCTGCTCGCCATCGTGCGGAAAATCCTGTGGTGGGTCATCCGCCTCACCCCCATCGGCACCATCGGCCTGCTCGGTCGCGCGGTCGATCAATATGGCTGGACGACGCTGTCGCAGCTCGGCTGGTACGCGGCGGCCGTTTATATTGGTCTCGCACTGGTGCTCTTCGTGGTCTATCCGGCGCTGCTGATCGCCCATGGCCTGAAGCCGTCGCGCTTCTTTGCGGGCGCATGGCCGGCCATCCAGCTCGCCTTCGTGTCGCGTTCCTCCATCGGCACGCTGCCCGTCACCGAAACCGTGACGGAAAAGAGCCTCGGCGTGCCGCGCGAATATGCCGCCTTCTCCGTACCGCTCGGCGCCACCACCAAGATGGACGGCTGCGCTGCGATCTATCCGGCGATTTCGGCGATCTTCATCGCGCAGTTCTTCCAGGTGCCGCTCGGCATCCAGGAATATGTGCTGATCGTCTTCGTCTCGGTGCTCGGTTCCGCCGCAACCGCCGGTCTCACGGGTGCCGTGGTGATGCTGACGCTGACGCTCTCCACGCTCGGCCTGCCGCTGGAAGGTGTGGGCCTGCTGCTCGCCATCGACCCGATCCTCGACATGGGCCGCACGGCGGTCAACGTCGCTGGGCAGGCGCTAGTGCCCACCATCGTCGCTAAGCGCGAGGGCATTCTCGATGAGGCCGTCTATAACAACGCCAAGGATATCGACGCACTCGACGACCGGGAAGCAGCGCCGGCCTGACGGCGACAATCATGGGGCGTTTCCGGAACAGGGAGACGCCCCATGCGGACCACTCCCTTTCTTCCCTGATAGTTTGGGGTTGACGGTGCCAATTTGATCGATAGCGATAACGGCACGGGCAAAAGCGCAATTTAGAGCGGAAACTGTGCATGGCGAAACGCAACTGGATTTATGTCGGCCTGCTCGCTTTCATCTCCCTCGGGCTTCTGATCGATGCAGCCGTCTGGCCCGCCGGGCCTCCAGCATCCTTTACCGCAAACGATCTGGTGCAGATGATCGGCATCATCACGCTATTTGCCTGGTGGCAGATAGAGGATGCCGAAAAGCGGGACCTCCGGCGCAGCTCCGCAGCCAAAATCACCACCGTTCTGCTCGCACCCATCGGGCTTGCGATCTACCTTTATCAAACCCGCCGGTGGCCCCGCGCCACGCTCGGCCTCTTCGCCTTTATCGGCGGCATCGTCCTCATCGCCATCCTCACGGTTCTGCTCGGCGACTGGCTCATTCAACAGGGTTTGTTCCCGCCGTCTTTCCTGCTTGATCCCTGAGCGGAATCAGGATGCCTGGTTTCGAAACCGACGGAGGCTGCGATATCTGCATCTCCGCTCCGGCGGCTGTAACTTTCCGCACCAAATGGGGTTCTCCTAGCATCGAAACAGGCTTATCAATCGTGGTCACAGCCGCGTGTCATAGTGCGGGTAACATCTGCTGCATTTTGCTGGAATGGAACGCGCCTTGGTAATGTTTCGAACGTCCGGCAGTCCCGGCAAATACGACCCGGCGCTTACCGTTCGGCGTATCCTCAAGGTCAATCACGCCGGTGAGTTTGGCGCTATCCGGATCTACGGCGCGCAGATATGGATGGCTCGCCGGCTGTTTCCGGACATCGTACCCGCTCTTCAGGAAATGCGGGAAGACGAGATCGATCATTGCCGCCGGTTTCGGGACGCCATGCCATCCAGAAACGCAAGGCCTTGTCGCGTCATGGCGTTTTGGAGCCTTGGAGGTCTCCTGCTCGGTTTTATGACGGCGCTCGGCGGACGCAACATGGTCTGGATTTGCACCGAGGCCGTTGAAAGCACCGTTCACCGCCATCTGGAAGATCAATTGGCCTTCCTGCAAACAAGAGATCCCGAGCTGCATAGGCTTATCGCTTCGATTCAGGAACAGGAATTGGCTCATCTACACGAGGCCGAGAAAAACCAGACGACGCGCGGTTTGGGCCATATGCTTCTGCTGCCGATTATCGGCTTTCTCACCGATCTGATGATCTGGCTCTCGACATGGGGAGACTCAAGCTGGATGCGCGCTGAAATGGCGCGTTCCAGACAGTCCTGATGCCGAGGCTCAGGCAAGTGGATGCCGGTTCAAGGCTCGCATGACGGCGAAGAGGTTCGCTTACCAAACGCAACTTTCCGCCCCTACGCGGCTTTTCCCCGTCTCAAAACAGGCGTATCAATCGCGGCAATAAAAGTGCCGTACGGCTGTCATGTTAAGGGAGAAACAAAATGCGTGTTTCCATCGTCTTCGGTGCGCTTGCCGCCATGCTGGCGCTCACCGCCTGCCAGACGCTGACGCCGGAAGAGCGTCGGGCGCGGGATGAGGCGACTTGCCGGGGTTATGGTTTCCGCCCCGGCACGGACCCGATGGCCGGTTGCCTTCTCGACCTGGAAATGGACCGCCGCGCCGACAACCGTGCCTGGCAGGCGCAGATGAACCGCGACATGTTCTACCGCCCCGTGGTGGTGGAGCGGCGGATCATCGTCCAACAGAACCCCTGACGGGAATGAAGGCGACATTGCTCGCCACCCTGCCCTCATCCCTCTTCGCCGCCAGCGTTGCCTGCGCGGCGGCAAGCCGGGCGATGGGCACACGGAAGGGCGAGCAGGACACGTAGTCGAGATCGGCATCCTCACAGAAATGGATCGAGGCCGGGTCGCCGCCATGTTCGCCACAGATGCCGAGCTTCAGCTCCGGCCGCGTCTGGCGGCCGCGTTCGGCGGCGATGCGGATCAACTCGCCCACACCATCGAAATCGAGCGAGATGAACGGGTCGCGTTCGATGATGCCCTTGCGCTGATAGGTGTTGATGAAACGCGCCGCATCGTCACGCGAAATGCCGAAGGTCGTCTGTGTCAGGTCGTTGGTGCCGAAAGAGAAGAATTCCGCCGCTTCCGCAATGACATGGGCGCGCAGCGCCGCACGCGGCAGCTCGATCATGGTGCCGGTCAGATATTCGATGCTCATGCCGGTCTCTTCCGCCACCTCGGCCGCCACCGTGTCGATGACGGCCTTGACGTAATCCAGTTCGGAGCGGAGGCCGACTAGCGGCACCATGATCTCAGGCACGACAGGCGCACCGGTGATGCGCGCCGCAGCCACAGCCGCTTCAAAAATGGCGCGAGCCTGCATTTCGGCGATTTCGGGATAGGAAATGGCCAGACGGCAGCCGCGATGGCCGAGCATGGGGTTGAATTCGTGCAGAGCATCCAGCCGCTGACGGAATACGGTCTGCGGCATGCCCATGGCGGCCGCCACCTCGACGATTTCGCCATCGGTCTTCGGCAGGAATTCGTGCAGTGGCGGATCGAGCAGGCGGATCGTCACCGGCAGGCCGTGCATGATCTGGAAAAGCTCGGTGAAATCCGAGCGCTGCATCGGCAGAAGCTGATCCAGCGCCGCCCGCCTGCCCTTTTCGCTTTCGGCGAGGATCATCTCACGCATCACATGGATGCGGTCGCCCTCGAAGAACATATGTTCAGTACGGCAGAGACCGATGCCTTCCGCGCCGAAGGCGCGGGCGGCGCGGGCGTCAGCGGGTGTGTCGGCATTGGTGCGCACAGTCATGCGGCGCAGGCTGTCGGCCCACTCCATCAGCTTGCCGAAATCGCCCGAGAGTTCCGGCTGCGTCATCGGCACCTCGCCCTTCAGCACCCGGCCGGAAGAACCGTCGATGGTAATGACATCGCCGCGCTTGAGCATACAGCCGACGCCGATCAGCACCTTGTTGCGCATGTCGACGCGCATGGAACCGGCGCCGGTGACACAGGGAATGCCCATGCCGCGCGCCACCACGGCGGCGTGGCTGGTCATGCCGCCGCGCGTCGTCAGAATGCCTTCGGCGGCGTGCATGCCATGAATATCTTCCGGGCTGGTTTCGATGCGCACCAGAATGACACGGCGGCCTTCGGCTTCCGCCGCAACCGCCTCTTCGGCGGTAAAGACGATTTCGCCCGTCGCCGCTCCCGGCGAAGCCGGCAGGCCTGAGCCGATGATGGGTCGCGATGTGCCGGGATCGATGGTAGGGTGCAGCAGCTGGTCGAGCGATGACGGCTCGATGCGGCAGACGGCCTCCTCCTGCGAGATCAGCCCTTCTTCCACCATATCGACGGCGATCTTCATGGCCGCGCGGGTGGTGCGCTTGCCGGAGCGGGTCTGCAGCATCCAGAGCTTGCCGCGCTCGATGGTGAACTCCAGATCCTGCATATCGCGATAATGATTTTCCAGCCGCTTGCAGATCGCCAGAAATTCGTTGAACGCCTCCGGCATCAGCTTTTCCATCGAGGGCTTGTCGGAGCCGGAGGCAAGACGCGCGGCCTCGGTGATGGATTGCGGCGTGCGGATGCCCGCCACTACATCTTCCCCTTGAGCGTTGACGAGGAATTCGCCGTAAAGCTCCGCCTCTCCCGTCGAAGGATTGCGGGTGAAGGCGACGCCGGTTGCCGAGGACGATCCGAGATTGCCGAAGACCATGGCCTGAACGTTGACGGCCGTGCCCCAGTCCCCTGGAATATTGTGCAAATGGCGGTAGGTCACGGCGCGGTGGTTGGTCCAGCTGGCGAAGACGGCTCCGATAGCGCCCCAGAGCTGAACATGACAGTCCTGCGGGAAGGCTTCGTCCAGCTCATCCTCGATCAGCTTTTTATAAAGCGAAACGACATGCTGCCATTCGACCGCCGACATGTCGGTATCGTATTCGTGGCCGAGGCGGCCTTTCTCGTCCTCGAGAATTTCCTCGAACAATTCGTGGTCGAGGCCCATGACCACATCGGCATACATCTGGATGAAGCGGCGGTAGCTGTCCCAGGCAAAACGGGCGTCGCCCGCATCGTGGCCCAGCGCCTCGACGGTGCGGTCGTTGAGACCCAAGTTCAGCACGGTATCCATCATGCCGGGCATGGAGGCGCGCGCGCCGGAACGGACGGAGATGAGCAGCGGCGAGTGGCTGCCGCCGAAGGTCTTGCCGGTCACGGTTTCCATGCCGTGCAGGCCAGCCATGACCTGCAGCTTCAGCTCTTCGGGAAGATCGCGGCCGTTCTTGTGATAAAGCGCGCAGGCATCGGTTATGATGGTGAGGCCGGGGGGAACGGGAAGGCCGAGACTTGCCATTTCGGCAAGGTTCGCGCCCTTGCCGCCCAATATCGCAACGTCACCTGCCCTGCCTTCGGCAGCACCGTTGCCGAAGGTATAAACCCACTTTTTCATTCCACGCTCTCCACCCAGAAGCGTTGTCATTTTTCTATCATCTACAGCATTGGCGGCACGTTGGAAACGCCGCAACGTGCAGTTTACATCGCAGTGCAGCATAATTGCGGCAAATTGCGCGCAAGAATTGCCGCAAAGACCGAATAACGGCATGATTGACGCATTCGTGTAATGCGCTGAACTGGAGTGTTGCCTAAGCCATTCAAATCGCCGACAAAGAGATTATTCATGCAATTTACCCGCCGCCATACGATTAAATTTGCCGGAATTTCCTGTGCCGCCAGCGCGCTTGCCGGGGCGCTCAGAGCCGAAGGCGCAGTGCCCGTCGCAGGCGCCGCCTCCACCCTTCCTTTCGCGCTGACGACGCCGATGCATATCGGCCAGGCCGCGCTGCGCGTGCGCGATCTCGACCAGATGATCGAGTATTACCGTTCAGTGCTGGGCATGAACGAGGTGGAGCGCACGGCCAGAGGCGTAACGCTCGGCGTTGGCACCGTGCCGCTGCTCGATCTTGTGCACAAGCCGGCCGCGGATTTCGAAAGTCCCACCTCCGCCGGCCTGTTCCACATCGCCTACCTGATGCCCTCACGCAAGGATCTGGCGCGCTGGCTGGTGCATGCGGCGCTAAAGCAGGTGCCGCTTTCCGGTTTTGCCGACCACAATGTCAGCGAGGCGATCTATCTCAACGATCCCGAAGGCAACGGCATCGAGGTTTACAGCGACCGGCCGAAGGATACATGGGTGTGGAGCGGCCGCGTGGTGAAAATGGGCACCGAACCGCTCGATGTCGACGATCTGGTGAAGCTGACCGATACCAAAAGAAGCGATTATGAGGCTGCCCCGCCGGGAATGCGCATCGGGCATGTTCACCTGCGGGTCGGCGAAATCGCCGTCGCCCGCGCCTTTTATGAAACGGCCATCGGCCTGCAACCGACGCAGGATGCGCGCTCCGATGCCTCATTTCTCTCTTCCGGCGGGTATCATCATCATCTGGCGGTGAATACATGGAACAGCCGTGGCGCGAAGGAACGCAACGCCATGGAAACCGGTCTCGACTGGTTTTCCCTCACCATTCGCAACCCCGCCGATCTGGAGGCGCAGAAGACGCGGCTGAGGGCCGCCGGTTGCGTGCTGGTGGAGATGGAAAACAATGTGGTGGAGGCAATCGACCCCTGGGGCACGCGGCTGCGGCTGGTGCCGGGGTGAGCAGGCGGTAGCGCTCCGCACTGCACGATTGAGAGTTATGGCAGGCGCGGCGTTTACCGGGACTTGTAGTGTCCTCTCCTTCCGTCATTCCGGCCTTGAGCCGGAATCCAGTCGACGCGGCTCTCGCGCGACGGGAAGAGTCCTTTCAGCCCAAGGACTTGGGCTGGCTGGATACCGGCTCAAGGCCGGCATGACGGAGGAGGTTTGCGCCCCGGAAACGATTACCAGCCATACACCCACATCACCCTATGAACCCGAAAAAAGAAAGCCTTGCGAGGCCACGGCAGCGGCCTCGCAAGGCATTCCATCCGGTACAGGAAACCGGATGGTGGGGTCTGTGACGAGCCCTTTGGCCCTTGCGGAAAACATAGCAAAACACCGCGCATTGTCGCTCACCCGAATGGGTGATACCGCCAGATAAATTCGCAATGGAGGCGAAGGGGAAAAGAAGCCTCAGACGGCTTCGCGCAGCTGCTCGGCGGTCTGCAAATCCACGGAGACGAGCTGCGACACGCCCTGTTCCGCCATCGTAACGCCGAACAGGCGGTTCATGCGTGCCATGGTGATGGGATTGTGGGTGATGATGACGAAACGCGTTTCGGTGGAGGCCACCATCTCATCCATCAGGTTGCAGTAACGCTCGACATTGTGGTCGTCGAGCGGCGCGTCCACCTCGTCCAGCACGCAGATGGGCGCGGGATTGGTGAGGAAGACCGCGAAGATCAGCGCCATGGCCGTCAGCGCCTGTTCGCCGCCGGAAAGCAGAGTCATGGTTTGCGGTTTCTTGCCGGGCGGGCGAGCGAGGATTTCCAGGCCCGCTTCCAGCGGATCGTCGGATTCAATCAGCTGCAATTCCGCCGTGCCGCCGCCGAAGAGATGGGTGAACAGCCGCTGGAACTGCGAATTGACCACATCGAAAGCTGCGATCAGCCGTTCGCGGCCTTCGCGGTTGAGGTTCTGGATGCCGGCGCGCAGCTTGCGCACGGCATCGATGATGTCGTCGCGCTCCTTGATGAGCGCTTCGAGTTTGGCGGAAAGCTCGGCCTGCTCTTCCTCGGCGCGCAGATTGACCGCGCCAAGCCTTTCGCGCTCGATCTTCAGCCGGTCGAGATCACGCTCGACATCGCGAATATCGGGCTTAGGCTGGTCCGGTCCAAGTCCTGTCAGGCGGAACGCCATATGCGGCTCGGTATTCAGCGTTTCGCGGATGCGGTGTTCGGTTTCCTGCCGCTTTTCGCGGGCGGAGACCAGCCGTTCTTCGGCGCGGCCGCGTTTTTCGCGGGCTTCGGCCAGTTCCGAAAGCGCCGTTGCCGCCACCCGGTCGGCGGCGCGCTGCAGGTTTTCCGCCTCGGCCAGCCGGTCGGCGGCCTCACGGCGGGCGTCTTCGGTCTTCTGCAATTCATTGAGGAGGTTGCGGCGCTTCTCGTCGAACTCCTCCGGCGCTATGTCCAGCTCGGCGATTTCCTCGCGCGCCTCTTCCTCGCGTTCACGCAATGTCGCGATGTGATCGGCCGCACTTGCTGCGCGCGATTGCCAGGTGGAGCGCTCCTGCCCTATCGCCTGAATTCTGCGCTGGCGACTTTCCGCCTCGCGGCTCACACCCTCATGGCGGGCGCGGGCCTCCGCCAGAAGGCCGCGGTCGGTCGCGACTTCAAGCTGGCTTTCGCGCAGCCGCAGATCCAGCACGGAAAGATCGGGCGCGTCTTCCATTTCGATGCGGGCGTTTTCCTCCTGAACAGCGATCTCGTCGATCTGCGCGCCGATCTGGTTCAGTGCTTCGGACACGATATCGCGGCGGCGCAGCAGATCGCCCGAGGCCCGTTCGGCCGCAGTCAGCGCCTCGCGCGCCTCGGCAAGATGGCGGGTCGCAAGACGGCTTCTGTCGCGCACTTCCGAGAGCCGCAATTCGCTGCTGCGGATATCTTCAGTTTTCGCGGCAAGCTGGTCTTCGGCCTCGTCCAGAATGGAGCGGGCCTCATCCAGTTCTGTCTCGATTTCAGCAAGGCGGTTCTTCTGCGACAGGCGAAGCGCTGCGGCACCCGGCGCATCGGCACTGGCAATGTGACCGTCCCAGCGCAACAGCGCGCCTTCGCGCGTCACCAGCCGCTGGCCGGCCTTCAAGTGCGGCAGCAGGCGCAGGGCTTCCGCAGTGTTGGCGACGACGCCGATCTGCGCCAAAGCGCGGCGCAGGGCTTCCGGCGCCTGCGCATAATCCAGAAGCGGTTTCGCACCCTGCGGCAAGGCGGGATCGCCCACCCCGTCGCCATTTCCGGCCCAATAGGCGGGTGCTGCGGGATCGAGCGGGCTTTCGAGATCATCGCCGAGGGCTGCACCCAATGCCGCCTCGAAACCGCGCTCCACCGTCATTTCTTCCGCCACCGGCGTAAAGCTGCCATTGGCGGCAGCGCTGGAGGCAAGGATTTTGGTGATGGTGCGCGCTTCCGTGTCCAGCGCGTTCAGCCGGTTCCGCGCCGTTTCCAGCGGCGCGCGCGCCAGCGCTTCGGCGGAACGCGCCTCCGCGACGGCGGCTTCGGCTTCCTCCACCACGATCAGGGCATCCTCGACCGCGATCTCCGCCGCCTCGACCGCTTCTCGCCGCTCGGAAGGATCGGGAAGACCGGAGAGCTTTTCGTCGATGGCATCGATCTCGGCGGATGCCTCCTGCGATTGCCGTTCCAGCCTCAGCTTGCGGTCGGAAAGATCGCGGATCGCCCGCTCCAGTTGCTGGCGCGCGGCTGCGGCTTCGGCCCGTTCGGCGGTGATCGCGGTGAAGATGGCTTCGCTTTCCGCCAGCTTGACAGCGGCGGCTTCGAAGGCTTCGCGCATCTCTTCCGCATGGCGGCCGGAATCGGAGAGGATTTCCAGAAGTTCGGCCTCTTCCTCATCGAGCCGCGCGAGTATCTGGGCATTATCGGAGACAAGCCGTTCCTCGCGGATGATATCCTCGCCAAGCTGCGACAGGCGGCGCGCCAGCTCATCGCGGCGGCGCAGCAAGCGGTTGGCCTCGTCATCCAGCTGGGTGCGGGCAATTTGCAGGCGTTGCAGGGCGGCGGCGACACGCGCCTCGTCCTCGCGCAGCTCCGGCAGCTTCAGGCTGGCAATGCCTTGCTGCTTGGCCGCCTCCATCTGCGCCTGCGCTTTTTCGGCGACGATATTCGTCGCCTGATTGAGCGCGCTTTCCGCCTCGCCTTCGGCTTCCTTCGCCTCCACCCAGCGAATGTGCAACAGCGTCGCCTCGCGGGCGCGGATATCGGCCGAGAGCATCTTGAAGCGGTTGGCCTGCCGGGCCTGACGCTTCAGGCTTTCGATCTGGCTTTCCAGCTGGGCGGTCACATCTTCCAGCCGCTCCAGATTGGTTTCGGCGGCGCGCAGGCGAAGCTCGGCTTCGTGGCGGCGGGAATGCAGACCGGAAATGCCGGCCGCCTCTTCCAGCAGCTGGCGGCGTGCCTGCGGCTTGGCGTTGATGAGTTCGCCGATGCGGCCCTGCCCCACCATGGAGGGAGAGCGCGCGCCGGTGGAGGCATCCGCGAAGAGAAGCTGCACATCCTTGGCGCGCGCTTCCTTGCCGTTGATGCGGTAGACGGAGCCGTTTTCACGTTCGATGCGGCGCGTCACCTGAATTTCATCGGCATCGTTGAAGGCGGCGGGCGCGGTGCGGTCGGAATTGTCGAGATAAAGGCCGACTTCGGCGGTGTTGCGGGCCGGGCGATTGCCGGAACCGGAGAAGATGACGTCATCCATGCCGGAGGCGCGCATGTTCTTGTAGGAATTCTCGCCCATCACCCAGCGCAGCGCTTCGACCAGATTGGACTTGCCGCAGCCATTCGGCCCGACCACACCGGTCAACCCCGGCTCGATGATGAATTCGGAAGGCTCGACGAAAGACTTGAAACCGACGAGGCGGAGCTTGTTGAACTTCATGCCGTCACGCCCCGGCAAGAAGACGGGCAATAAAAAACGGGCGTGCGGAAATATCCGCCGCCCGTTTCTTTCAGGGTCCGGCGATCAGAGCAGCTTGTCGATGACAGCCGACATGGTTTCAACCGACATGTCTCCTGCGTATTTCTTGCCGTTGATGATGAAAGTCGGCGTGGAGTTGATGCCGAATTCCGTCGCACCGCGTTGCATCGTTGCGTTCACATCATCCAGAAGTTTCTGGTTCGTCAAGCAGGCCTCGAAAGACTCCTGTGAGAAACCGGCCATTTTCGACATTTGCAGCAGGGCGGCGCGCGCATCCTGCGCGACGGCCCAGCTCTGCTGCTGCTTGAACAGCATGGAAACGAAGGGGAAATACTGACCTTCCGGTGCGCAGCGCGCCAGCATGAAGGCGGCAGCGGCGCGCGGATCGAACGGGAATTCGCGCAGCACGAAATAGACCTTGCCGGTATCGATGTACTTCTTCTTGATCTCTTCGAAGGTCTTGTTGTGGAAGTTGGCGCAGTGCGGGCAGGTCATCGACATGTATTCGACGATCTTGACGGGTGCGTTGGCATCGCCGAGCGCTGCTTCCGGCAGCGGGCCGGGCTTCATCACCGCAGCCATGTCCACATCGCCGGTGGATTCAGGCAGTTCCTGCGCCTCGGCGACACCGGGCGTGAAGGCGAACGGCAGGGCCGTGGCAACGGCAGCAAGAGCAACGCCGCCGAGGAGGCTGCGACGGGAAATGGTCAGTTCGGGAAAATGCATGAAAGCACCTGTTGGTAATAGACTCTATTGTCCGTTGATTCCGATATAGCGACGGCCTGTTCATCACAAGCGGGGTTTTGAACTCTTCTTGTCAAAGAATTGTGACCAGTCAAGGACAGCCTGTGCACATCAAATCGTCCTGCCGCGCGGCTTCTTCTGCAAAACCGCCGTGCCCAGCCTCTCCACCGCCTTGCGCAGCGCCTCGCTCTCGATGCCGTCCATCATGTCATCGAGACGTTTTGCCGCATCGCCGCGTAAGGGCTGCGGTTTGCGCCGGCGGTTGACGGTTTGGGACACCGGTTTCTGCACGATCCTGATCTGACGCACCGCCGGAAAGCCGAAAAAGCCGTTGATGCGGGCAATCAGTTCGCCCTGCGCATGGGTGAGAAACAGGGCGCGCGCGCCTTCGCAGGCAATCGTCAGCACGCCCGGCTGATAACCGCCGCGATCCGGCCCCTCGTCGCGGCGCGGCCAGGTGATCTTTTCCGGCCGGGTGCAATCGGCGAAGTCCTCGCCGGCGATCTCGTCCCAGGAGCCGAGCAGCGCCGTGTTGATGCCCGCCCGTTTGGACAGCACGGGGTCCATGATGCCATTGGCGACTTCGGCGATCTGCACGACGCCCTTCTTCTTGCCGGCATCACTCTGGGGATAACGCATGTTTCACTCGCGATTTTGGAGAGGGCGATCCACATTTTCTTGATCGCCCGCTACGGATGTCCCAACTATAGGCCAAATCGAACAGAAACGGCAAACCATGCTTCAAAAAACCGCCTCGTCGTCTTATGCGCAGATGCTGCTCGCATGGTACGACCGGCACCATCGCGAACTGCCATGGCGCACGTCTCCCGCCATGGCGGCACGGGGAAAACGCGCCGATCCCTATCATGTCTGGCTGTCGGAGGTCATGCTGCAGCAGACGACGGTGCAGGCGGTCAAGCCCTATTTCCTGAAGTTTCTCGCCGCCTGGCCAAGCGTCAGCGATCTGGCCGGGGCGCCGGTCGAAGATGTCATGGCGGCCTGGGCAGGGCTCGGTTATTACGCCCGCGCCCGCAACCTTAAAAAATGCGCCGAAGCCGTGGCGCGCGACCATGGCGGCATCTTTCCGGACAGCGAAGAGGGCCTGAAGCAACTGCCCGGCATCGGCGATTATACCGCCGCCGCCGTGGCGGCCATCGCATTCAACCGGCAGGCGGCGGTGATGGACGGCAATGTGGAGCGCGTCATCTCCCGCCTCTTTTCCATAGACGCTCCCCTGCCCGGCTCAAAGCCCGCCATGAAAGCGAAGGTGGCCGCGCTTACCCCTTCCGACCGCCCCGGCGATTTCGCCCAGGCGATGATGGATCTCGGCGCGACGATCTGTACGCCGAAACGGCCGGCCTGCGCGCTCTGTCCGTTCAACGGCCACTGTCTTGCGCTTGCCCATGACGAGCCGGAGCGTTTTCCGGTCAAGGCGGCGAAGAAGGCAAAGCCGGTGCGGCTCGGGGCTGCCTTCGTGGCGGTGAATGCGAGCGGCGAAATCCTGCTTCGCCGGCGCATCGAAAGTGGGCTTCTCGGCGGCATGACCGAGGTGCCGACAACGGCATGGACCGCCCGCATGGACGGCGGCACGGAGGCGAGCCATGCGCCCTTTGCCGCCGGCTGGCAGGCGGCGGGCGTCATCGTGCACGTCTTCACCCATTTCGAATTGCGGCTCACCGTCTATCGCGTGCAGGTGCCGGACGGACTTCAAGCCGGTCCGGATGACGGATGGTGGGAGCCGGTTACAAATCTTGACGCGCAGGCGCTGCCAACGGTGATGAAAAAAGTCATCGCGCAGGCTATTCCATCCGCATTCGATGAAAGCAGGAAATTTCGATGACCAAGATTGAGCATATCGTATTCGACATCGGCAAGGTGCTGATCCATTACGATCCGCATATTCCCTATAGCCGCCTCATCCCCGATGCCGACGAGCGCAAATGGTTCTTCGAGAATGTCTGCACCCATGACTGGAACCTGGAACAGGATCGCGGACGCCGCTGGGAGGACGCCGAGGCGATGCTGGTGGAGCAGTTCCCGGATCGGGAAGAGCACATCCGTTCCTTCCGCAAGTTCTGGCACGAGATGGTCTCACATTCCTACGACGACAGCGTCGCCATCATGGTTGCGCTGATCGACAGCGGCTACGACGTGACCATGCTGACCAACTTCGCCTCCGACACCTTCCGCGAGGCCCAGAAAATGTTCCCCTTCCTCACTTTGCCGCGCGGCGTCACCGTTTCCGGCGATGTGAAGCTGTTGAAGCCTGACGTGGCGATCTATGATCTGCACGCGAAGGAATTCGACCTCAATCCAGCCACCAGCCTCTTCATCGACGATACGCTCGCCAATGTCGAAGGCGCGAAGAAAGCAGGCTGGCAGGCCGTGCACTTCACCGGCGCGGAAAAGCTGCGGCAGGATTTGCGGGCTTATGGGGTGGAAGCGTAAGCTGGCTGCCGGGCAAAACGGTGACGTGGACGCCCGGCTACGACTCGTTGGCCCAGTCTTCATGTGCGTGGCGGACGCGGACGATCAGGACGTCATCGTCCGTCCCCACGGCATAAACAACCAGATGCACCCTGAACCGATGGATACGCAACGGGGGTAACAACTCATGCCGTTCTCGTGCCATTCGTGGGTTGAGAGATATCAGCTCAAATATCTCATATAGTTCCCGGTGATATTTTTGCGCCTGCGCCAGCCCGAATAAGACTATGCCTTCTTCGACTATGCGAATGACGTCCTCTTCCGCGAGCAGAGACAGGCGAAAGCCCATGATCAACCGATTTTGCGTTTCATGGCGCGGGCTTCAGCCTCGGCGAACAGCGCCTCCTGCGAACGATGCCCGACGCCACTCTGCAATCCCTCATCCACAAAACGCTGCATCGCCGCGATTTTTTCGCCTCGTTCCTGATCCTTGCGGATCAGGTCTCGCACGTAGTCACTCGCATTGGAGTAACGACCTGTCCTGGATTGGGCCTCGACCCATTCTTTCATGGGTGCAGGCAGCGATATGTTCATGGTCGCCATATTCATCTCCTTTGATGGAAGAGTGCAGAATTTGGCAAAGTTTGTCAAAACAGATCGGGAAAAGAAATTGGCGCAGGCGGAAATGGCGGTCTCCGGCCTGCGCCAGTCCTGCCGCAAGCGGCATCGGACGCAATGTTTTTGTGATTTTTCCGAACCGGATTTTCACAACCACTGCTCTGATTTGAGACAGTATTGCCGATCTCTTGCGCGAAACTTGTCTTGCTAAAATAGGATACTCGGAAACACCAACGCCCGACACCGAAGTGCCGGGCGTTGGTCGTTCTCCATCCGGGACTGAAGGTACTAAACCGGACGGAGACATAGGCTGACAAGGGCGGGCGGTGGATCGTTGCGTCCAAGCCTTTTGGGCTTTGACTATTCGGCCTTTGCCAGTTCACTGCGGATGATCGCTCTCAGATCGTCGATCGGCTTCAGCGTGTCGCCGTCTTCGAAATGCCAGAACGTCCATCCGTTGCATGCGTCGAGACCCTGCACCTTCGCGCCGAGGCGGTGAATGGAGCCGGCGGTCCCGCCGGATGCAATCGTACCATCGGCACGAATAATGGCGCTATAACGGCGTCGTGCATCCGTCAGCACCTGGCCCGGGCGGACGAGGCCGCTTTCCACCAGCGTGTTGAAGGCAACGCGCGGTTCGGCCTTCTTGCCGGTCATCACGGTCAGTTCCGCCTTGCCGAGCGGCTCGACGGCGGCGATGCGGGCGGATGCCGCATCGATATAATCCTGTTCGCGCTCGATGCCGACGAAGTGGCGGCCGAGACGTTTTGCAACGGCACCCGTGGTGCCGGAGCCGAAGAACGGGTCGAGCACGATATCGCCCGGCTTGGTGGAGGCCATGATGATGCGCGCCAGCAGCGCTTCCGGCTTCTGGGTGGGATGCACCTTCTTGCCGTCGTCACCCTTCAGCCGCTCGTTGCCACTGCAGATCGGGAACAGCCAGTCGGAGCGCATCTGCACATCGTCGTTGGAGGCCTTCAGCGCATCGTAGTTGAAGGTGTAGTTCTTGGCTTTCGGATCGCGGCTGGCCCAGATCATCGTCTCATGCGCGTTCTGGAACCGGCGGCCCTTGAAGTTTGGCATGGGGTTGGTCTTGCGCCAGACGATGTCGTTCAGGATCCAGAAATCGAGGTTCTGGAGCATGGAGCCGACGCGGAAGATATTGTGGTAGGAGCCGATGACCCAGATGGTGCCGTTCGGCTTCAGCACGCGGCGGCAGGCAAGCAGCCAGGCGCGGGTGAAGGCGTCATAGGCCTCGAAGGAGGCGAACTGGTCCCATTCGTCATCGACGGCATCGACCAGCGACTGATCGGGACGGTGCAAGGTTCCTCCAAGCTGAAGGTTATAGGGCGGATCGGCGAAAATCGCATCCACCGACTGGCTCGGGAGGGCATCCAAGGCAGCGACACAATCACCTTTGATGATGCTGTCTTTCCAGGCGTCGCTCTCGCCCGCACGATCAAAACCGGCACGCCGAAAATCGGCCAGCGGAAAAACTGCTGCCATTGGTACTCGCTCCATACGCTTACTCTCTACTGATGCTTATGGTTACCGAAGATGGTTATCAAAGCCTGAACAAGTCACGGAAAATGCGAAATAAATGGCTGCCGCGGCCCGCAGGCGCGATTTGCGGCGGCCGGCGGGGGAACCCGAAGTCGGGCGAAAACGTTGTGCACAAAGGGTTCTCCTGTCCTCGCATATCGGCGCGGCGGGAAGAGCCATGATGGCAGGGGGTAATCCGCAATGGGGTCCGTGATGAAAATGGCTTCTTTTTCCATGAATGTCGTCTGCGCCGCGCTTTTCGCAACGGCGCTGCCGGCGCCATCGCAGGCGCAGCAACCGGCTCCGCAGTATAACGTCGTCACCGATGCGGTCCTGTTCGATGGCGGCCCCTCGCTCGGCAACAGCGACAGGGTGCGGTGGGATTTCTACAAGACAGACCGTTCCGGCGGGCGTACGGACGACAATGCCGGCGGCTCCTATGACGCCACCTTCGAGGCGAAACTGCCGGCGGGCAAATATGTCGGGGTGGCGGCACTGGGCAATGTGACCCGCGAAGTGTCGTTCGAGGTGAAGGACGGAAGCGTCGCGAGGCCGAAGGTGAACTTCGACGCTGCGGAATTGACCGTCGTGCCGAAACGCAGCGCCGGCGGCGATGTGGAAACGCAGGCAAAGACGGAAATCACCAAGGACGATTTCAAGGACAGCGTCTATGGCCAGAATACCGTCTTCGTGCCGGCCGGAGACGTCGTCCTCACCGGCAGCATCGGCCCGGCGCGGGCTGAGGAGACGCTTGCCATCAAGGCGGGCGAGAAGATCAGCCACGAGCTGGTCATTCCAAGCGGCGTGGTGATCGCCAAGGCCGTTTATGCGGAGGGCGGCAGGGCGGTGGAAACGGACGATATCCGCTTCGAAGCGATGTCGGCCAAGGAAACGCTGGATGGCACGCGTGAGACCATCAACGGCATTTACGGCACCGGCAAGATCATGGAAATGCCCGCCGGCGATTTCGTCATGCGCGCGCGTCTGGGCAAGGTGACGGTGGAACAGCCATTCACCGTGACTGCCGGAAAACGAACCGAAATCACCCTCGATCTCGATGCGGGCGTTCTCGCCATCAAGGCGCCCGGTGCGGAACGGATCGACATCGTTGAAACCACCAAGGATCTTCAGGGCACGCAGAAAGAGATTTCCGGCCGTTACGGCACGCAGCATCAGGAAACCCTGCATCCCGGCGAATATTCGGTGAAGGTGAGCTACGACAAGAAATCCGGCCGCGAGCCGAAGGAGATCAAGGCGACAGTCAAGGCCGCCGAGAGAACCGAGACGGATGTGTCGGAGTAGGCCTCGGCGTCCGGCCGGCCGGAAGCTCCGGACGTTCGCCGATTTTCACGCCTGCGAAACCTGATGCCGCGATACGGTCGCACAGTCTTGTCCACTGACAGCCTCGACAGGCAGGCCTGATCTCGCCTGCGGCGAAAGCCTGGCGCATCTTCGCCAGAAAGTCGGGCGTCGCCTGCAACCGCTTGCCAGCGGTCAATGTCTCGCCCAAAAGCGCTGACACCGAAAGGCGGGCTGTCTCGTCCCGCTGCACCACGCCTTCGTTGAAACAGTGGGCATGGCTTTCACACAGCAGGCCCTCGCAAATATCGTCCGGACCATCCACCAGCTCGATATCTTCCTCACCGGCGTTCAGGCGGGCGGCGACACGGTCGTAATTCTCGATGAAGCCGGACGTATATCCCTTGCCCACATAGGTGAGCATACAGAGAAGATGGTGGGGCCGCAGGCGGACGGTCACGGGCCCGCCCTATCCGACAATGGCGAAGGCGTCGCGCACCGAGCCGGACGAGGTGCGGATCGCCTTGCGGCCGATCCATTGCACATGTCCGTCGAGGATACGCACCGCCTCTTCGGCGCGGCCGCCGCGCAGCGCATCGATGATCGCGCGGTGATCGGTATCGGTGCGGCGCTCCCAGCCGGCGCGCCAGGCGGAAAACAGGAAGCGGGCGCTCGCCGCATGCAACCCGTCGATTGCCTCCATCAGGCGCGGCATGTTGCAGGGCGCGGTGATGAGACGATGGAAGCGGCGGTTGGCCTCCTCCCAATGCTGCACATCGACGGCGCTGTCGCCCTCGAGCGTTGCCGCCTCCGCCTGGTCGAGAATGGCGGGCGTCATGTTGGGAATGGCGTGGCGCAGCGCCAGAACTTCAAGGGCGGCGCGCATTTCCGCCACCTCGCGCACATCGTCAAGGCCGAAATCCGCCACCCGGACACCCCGGCGCGGAATGCTGGCGGCAAGCCCCTGCGCTTCCAGCCGGCGGAATGCCTCGCGCACCGGCACATGTGACGCGCCGAATTCGGCGGCGATGTGGTCCTGCCGCAACCTCTCGCCCGGCGACAGCTCGCCGCGAACGATGCGGTCGGCGAGCGTGCGGCTGATGCGCGCGGCAATGGTGTCTTCGGGCGTGTTTTTCACTGTCTTGGGCATAACATCCCATAACGCATATGGCGCGGCGGTGTGTAGCGGTTTTTGCGCGAAAGAGGAACGCCAAACCAAATATTCGAGGCGGCACAGTCGCTTACACAGGCCGACCGAGCTATGAGCCTGATGGGACCGACCTTTGCGGGTGAGCCGGTTGAGCTTGGCGTGGACATGGTCTAAAAGCCCGGCATCATTTTCTTCCAGCCAAATCCGATACAGGGAGCGCCCATGAGCGGCTTCGACCTCATTATTTTCGACTGTGACGGCGTTCTGGTCGATTCCGAAATCATCGCGGCGCAGGTTGAATCCCGCCTTTTGACCGAGGCCGGTTATCCGATCTCCGTCGAGGAAATGGGCGAGCGTTTCGCCGGCATGACCTGGAAGAACATTCTTCTGCAGGTGGAAAGCGAAGCCAGCATCCCGCTCTCTGCTTCCCTGCTCGACAAGTCGGAAAAGCTGCTCGACATGCGGCTGGAACGCGATGTGAAGATCATCGAGGGCGTCAAATTCGCCCTGTCTCGCCTGACCACGCCGCGGTGCATCTGCTCGAACTCATCGAGCCACCGCCTCGACATGATGCTGACGAAGGTGGGCCTGAAGCCCTACTTCGCGCCGCATATCTATTCCGCCAAGGACCTTGGAGCCGACCGCGTGAAGCCGAAGCCCGACATCTTCCTGCACGGCGCGGCGCAATTCGGCGTTTCCCCCGACCGCGTGGTCGTGGTCGAGGATTCCGTGCACGGCATCCATGGCGCAAGAGCCGCCGGCATGCGCGTCATCGGCTTCACCGGCGCATCCCACACCTATCCGAGCCACGCCGACCGACTGACGGATGCGGGCGCCGAAACGGTGATCTCGCGCATGCAGGACCTGCCGGCCGTGATTGCGGCAATGGCGGAGTGGGAAGGCGCTTTTTAAGTTGTGAAGCGGCTTCTTTCGTGATCTGAGTGGTAGCATTGATATTTTAATAAATGTAGCTACATTAATTCATGAAAGTCATATGGGACGAGCACAAGCGGCTCGCCAATATCGAGAAGCACGGCTTCGATTTTGAAGATATCGATGGGTTTGATTGGGAGAACGCCATCATCGAGAAAAGCCTGACCGAACCGGGAAGTTCGCGTTTCAAAGCGATCGGATATTTCCGGGACGGGACTATGGCCGTTGTTTTTGCGACTGTCGGGACAGAAGCAATATCCATCATCAGCTTCCGACGGGCGAGTTCCAGGGAAAGAAGGAGGTTGCCATGGCCAAAGTTGCAAAACTGAAAGAATTCAAACCCGGACGCGGCTATACCGAAGCGGACTGGGACGCCGTCGACTTCCCGGAAATGACGGATCAGGAACTGGCAAATGCACGCCCCGCCCGAGACGTTTTGCCTCCTGCTTTCTTCGAAGCGATTGATGAATACAGAAAGACGCGTGGCCGCCCGCCGGTGGATAAGCCGAAGAAACAGGTGACGTTACGCCTCGATGAAGACGTGGTGGAGCGTTTTCGCGAAGGTGGCAAAGGATGGCAGAGCCGCATCAACGAGGCCTTGCGAAAGGCAGCAGGCATTTAAATTCGTTGCCATTCAAAAAGAAACGGGAGCCCGCAAAAGCGGCCCCCGGTTTTTATATCTAGCCCGTCAAATCACCGGCGCTTGGTCTTGGCCTTTGCGCCCTGCTCGGCGAAGCCGATGAAGACGCTGACAGACTTCGGTGCGCCGCCCGGTCCGTTGGGGATGGCGACGTGGTCGTTGTTGAAGATGAACTGCGTGCCGGCTCCGCCTGCCGGAACATCGACGGCGAAAGCGGTTGTTTCGCCGTAGATCTCGCCGTCGCCGTCCTTCACCGTCACGCGGATCGGCACGGTCACGCGGCCGGGCTTGGCCATCGGGCCGGGAACGAGGCGGCCCTGGGCCAGCACGTTGACGGTGAGCGTCGATTCATTGGCGGTGCACGAACGCGTCGTATCGGACAGCGAGACCTGATAGGCGAGTTTCTGCGGATCGTCCTTGGCGCCGCCGGCATAGACGCGATGAACGGCGTTGGCATCGAGAACCGTTACGGCCGGGCAATTGGCCTGAACCACGGCAGCCGTCGGTGCGGCCTGCGCCGCCGGCGGGTTGACGGCAAGCGAGTCCGACGGGTTGGAGGAATTGCATCCTGCAACAACGACGAGAAGCGACATCGCGGCGGACAAACGCAAGAAATTCCCTGACACTCTTCTAAATCCTCTCCCTTGTCCCGGAACAGAACCGGAGACGCTGTTTATTGACCTTTCACCCAGGTTGGCGATGGTCTATAGCAGCGACGCCGGAAAAAATCGATTGGCATGTTCGGTTTTGCTTGAATTTTCAGAAAAGCCCTTCATTAGCTCGCCAATCGCCTCATTCCGGTGAGACGCTGCGGACAAAGACGCCGATCGCATCGGTAACGGATAAGGGACTATCTCGTGGAATATGTATCGACCAGGGGTGCGGCCCCTTCGCTTGGTTTTTGCGACGCGCTTCTGGCGGGCCTTGGCCGTGACGGCGGGCTTTACGTTCCGCGCAAATGGCCTTCCATGTCGAAGAAGGAAATCCGCAACTTGCGCGGCAAGTCCTATCAGGATGTCGCCTTCGAGGTTCTCTACCGTTTCACCGGCGGCGAGATTCCGGCAGACAAGTTCAAGGCGATGATCGACGACGCCTATGCGACCTTCCGCCATCCTGCCGTCGTGCCGCTGACGCAGACCGGCCCTAACACCTTCGTTCTCGAGCTTTTCCACGGCACCACGCTCGCCTTTAAGGATGTGGCGATGCAGCTTCTCGCCCGCCTGATGGACTATACGCTTTCCGAACGCGGCGAGCGCGCCACCATTGTCGGCGCCACCTCGGGCGATACCGGCGGTGCGGCCATCGACGCCTTTGCCGGCCGCGAGCGCACCGATATCTTCATCCTTTTCCCGAACGGCAAGGTCTCTCCGGTGCAGCAGCGCCAGATGACGACCTCGACCGCTTCCAACGTGCATGCGCTGGCGATCAACGGCAATTTCGACGATTGCCAGACGCTGGTGAAGGAGATGTTCAACGACGTGAAGTTCCGCGATGGCGTGAAGCTTTCCGGCGTCAACTCCATCAACTGGGCGCGCATCATGGCGCAGGTGGTCTATTATTTCACCGCGTCGCTTTCGCTCGGCGGTCCCGACCGGAAGATTTCCTTCACCGTTCCGACCGGCAATTTCGGCGATATCTTCGCCGGTTACGTCGCCAAGAAGATGGGCCTGCCGATCGACAAGCTCGTCATCGCCACCAATGACAACGACATTCTGGCGCGCACGCTGAAGACCGGCCGTTACGAGATGCGCGGCGTCAAGCCGACCACCTCGCCTTCGATGGACATCCAGATTTCATCCAACTTCGAGCGCCTGCTGTTCGAAGCCTATGGCCGTGATTCCGCTGCGGTGAAGGCATCGATGGACGGCCTCAAGCAATCGGGATCCTTTGAAATTCCGCCGCACGCGCTGAAATTCATCAAGAAGGATTTCCGCGCCGGCCGCGCCACCGAAAAGCAGGTGGCGGCAACGATCCGTGACACGCTTGAGAAAACCGGCTACCTGATCGACCCGCATACGGCGACCGGCGTTTTCGTGGCGGAAAAGCACGAAAAGGCGTCAAGCCCGATGGTCGTTCTGTCGACCGCTCACCCCGCTAAATTCCCGGCCGCTGTAAAATCCGCTTGCGCAATCGAGCCTGCGCTTCCAGTATGGTTAGCTGACATTATGAACCGGGAGGAGCGTTTCGACATTCTGGATGCGGAGCTCAAAGCCGTGGAAACCTTCATCGGCAAACACGCACGCGCCGGCAAATAGAGACGCGGAAAGACGTTGAGTATGAGAGTAAATGTGACCCGGCTTTCGTCCGGGTTGACCGTTGTGACGGAAAAAATGCCGCATCTCGAAAGCGTCGCTCTTGGGGTGTGGATCAAATCCGGTTCCCGCAACGAGACGACTGCCGAACACGGCATCGCCCATCTTCTCGAACATATGGCTTTCAAGGGCACGGCGCGCCGCACTGCCCGGCAGATCGCCGAAGAAATCGAAAATGTCGGCGGCGAAGTCAACGCCGCGACATCAACGGAAACGACCTCCTACTACGCCCGCGTCCTGAAAGACCACGTTCCCCTCGCCGTCGATATCCTTGCCGACATTCTGACGGAATCGCTGTTCGACGAAGACGAGCTGGAGCGGGAGAAAAACGTCATCCTGCAGGAAATCGGCGCGGCGACCGATACGCCCGACGACGTGATCTTCGACAATTTTTCCGGTGTGGCCTATCGCGACCAGACCATCGGCCGTCCGATCCTCGGCACGCCTGATACCGTTCAATCCTTCACCACCGGCCAGATCAGGCATTATCTCGCCCGTAATTACACGACGGACCGCATCTTCGTCGTCGCGGCCGGTGCTGTCGATCACGAAAGCTTCGTGAAGCAGGTGGAAGAGCGTTTCGCCTCGCTGCCGCAGCTGCCCATTGCCACACCGGTTATGGAAAAAGCGATCTATACCGGTGGCGAAATCCGCGAAACCCGCGACCTGATGGATGCGCAGGTGCTCCTCGGCTTCGAGGGCAAGGCCTATCACGCCCGCGATTTCTATTGTTCGCAGATTCTCGCCAATATACTCGGCGGTGGCATGTCCTCCCGCCTGTTCCAGGAAGTGCGCGAATATCGCGGCCTGTGCTATTCCGTCTATGCATTCCACTGGGGCTTTTCCGATACCGGCATCTTCGGCGTGCATGCGGCCACCGGCGGCAACGACCTGCCGGAACTGGTACCCGTCATTCTGGAGGAACTTCGCAAGTCCTCGCAGACCATCTATCAGGAAGAAATCGACCGCGCCCGGGCGCAAATCCGCGCGCAGCTGCTGATGGGCCAGGAAAGCCCGGCCGCCCGCGCCGGCCAGATGGCCCGCCAGATGATGCTTTACGGCCGGCCCATTCCCAATGAGGAGATGATGGAGCGGCTTGGCGACATCACCCGCGCGCGCCTGACCGATCTTGCGGGACGGCTGTTTTTCGATACAGTTCCGACATTGTCCGCAATTGGCCCGCTCGAACATCTGCCGCCTCTCTCCGACATCACTGCGGCGCTTTCCGCGCAGCAGCCCGCAAGGATAAAGGCGAACGGATAAACCGACATGAGAGCGGGATTTAAAGGCGAAGACCGCTCATCTTTTTCGCCATCCCGCTCGCGGATGGCGATGTCTGCCGCACAGGGATCGTGAATGCTGCGTTTTCTTTCCCGACATAGCGACACGCCTGAACTGCGCAGCGCCAATCACCTTCTCAGACTGCCGCGCTACGGCGATTTCAAGCAATGGCATGTGCTGCGCTCCGAAAGCCGGCAGTTTCTCCAGCCCTGGGAACCGACCTGGCGGCCGGACGAGCTGACGGAAGGCGCGTTCCGCATGCGCGTGGTGCGCAATGGCCAGGAATTTTCCTCCGGCACCGCCGTTTCCTTCCTGCTATTCGAGAAAGAGACGCTGCTGGTCGGCGGCATCACCATCGGGTACATCCGCCGGGGTGCGGCGCAAAGCTGCATGATCGGATACTGGATCGGCGAGCGGCACGCCGCTCAAGGCCATATGTCTGCCGCATTAAAATTGGTAATACCATACATCTTTAACGGACTTCAGTTGCACCGTATCGAGGCAGCCTGTATTCCGGAAAACTTCAAAAGCATCCGGCTTCTCGAAAATGCCGGGTTCCAGCGGGAAGGCCTCCTGCGGGAATATCTGAAAATCAATGGCCAATGGCGGGATCATATGATGTTTTCCCTTCTTGCCGACAAGCAAAGCTCCGGCGGAACGAAGTACGATACATGACCTACAATCACACTGCGCCTTGCCTTGCGAAACGTCTGGCGGCAATCGCGCTGGCTGCGCCGTTTTTCCTGCTTTTCCTGCTTTTCTCTTCCTATTCCTACGCCTTCGAGCCGGTGAAGATTTCCCGTGACGACACGGCGCTCGACCTGACGGCCACCACCGATATCTATGCCAACCAGGGCGAAGCCTTTCAGGTCTCGACCGCGCCTGGCCCCGACGGCATTCGCCGCCGTATCGAGGTGCGCGCCAGCTCCACCGACCATCAGGGCGACTGGGCGGTTTTCGCACTGGCCAACGTCTCCGAAGAGCAGCTGGAGCGCGTCATCGTCGCGCCGCATTTCCGCCTCGTCAATTCCAAGCTGTTCTGGCCCGATCTCGGCTCGCAGCGCATCATGGCGATTACGCCGAGCGAAGGCTTTGCGCTCGACCGGCAGCCGAGCCCGGATGCCGACGTGTTCCGCATCACCCTCAATCCCGGCTCCGTCATCACCTTCGTCGCCGAGCTTTCCACGCCGCAGCTGCCGCAGCTTTATCTGTGGGAGCCGGAGGCCTACAAGGACACGATCAACGCGTTTACGCTCTATCGCGGCATCGTGCTCGGCATTGCCGGCCTGCTCGCCGTGCTGCTCACCATCCTGTTCGTGGTCAAGGGAACCTCCGTTCTGCCGGCCTCGGCCGCGCTCGCATGGGCGGTGCTCGCCTATATCTGCGTCGATTTCGGCTTTCTCGAAAAGCTCATCACCGTCACCTCAAGCGATCAGCGAATATGGAGGGCGGGCGCGGAAGTGGCGCTCGCCTCCAGCTTCGTGGTCTTCCTGTTCACTTATCTCAATCTCAACCGATGGCATGCGCATCTGGGTTATGCGACCTTTGCCTGGGTTGTGGGTCTTGCGCTGCTGTTCGGCGTAGCCATCTACGATCCCTCGGTCGCCTCCGGCATTGCCCGCGTATCCTTCGCCCTGACGGCGACCGCCGGCATCGCCCTCATCATCTATCTCGGCTTCAACAAATATGACCGGGCGATCTTGCTGGTTCCCTCCTGGGCGCTGATCCTCGTCTGGCTGTTCGGCAGCTGGCTGACGGTCACCGGGCAACTGGACAACGACATCGTGCAGCCGGCGCTCGGCGGCGGGCTGGTGCTGATCGTGCTGTTGATCGGCTTCACCGTCATCCAGCACGCCTTTGCCGGCAGCGCCTATCAGCAGGGTCTCTTCTCCGATCTCGAGCGGCAATCGCTGGCGCTGACGGGCAGCGGCGATACGGTTTGGGACTGGGATGTGACGCGCGACCGTATTGTCACCACGCCCGACATTTCCAACCGGCTGGGGCTGGAACCCGGCGCCATGCACGGTGCGGCACGCAACTGGCTGCCGCGCCTGCACCCTGATGACCGCGACCGGTTCAAGGCGACGCTCGACGTGCTGCTTGACCATCGCAAGGGCCGCCTCAACCACGAATTCCGCATTCGCGCCGAAGACGGTCATTTCCACTGGCTGCAAATCCGCGCCCGCCCGGTTCTCGGCTCCAACGGCGAAATCATCCGCTGCGTCGGCACCATCACCGATATTACCGAGCAGAAGAACTCCGTCGAGCGGCTGCTTCAGGATGCGATGAACGACAATCTGACCGGGCTTCCGAACCGGCAGGTCTTCCTCGACCGCCTGCAATCGATCCTCAACCTGTCTTCCGACAGCGACGGCGTGCGCCCGACCGTGATGGCCATCGATATCGATCGTTACAAGCTGGTCAACGATACGCTCGGCATTGCTGCCGGTGACAATATCCTCATTGCGCTGACCCGGCGTCTGCGTCGTCTTTTGAAACCGCAGGATACGCTGGCGCGTCTTGGCGGCGATGAGTTCGGCCTGATCCTGACCTCGGAGCGCGATCCGCAGCGTGTGGCCGATTTCGCCGATGCGGTGAACAAGGCGATCATGGTGCCGATCAATTTCGCCAACCGCGAAATCATCCTCACCGCTTCCATCGGCCTCGTTTCGTGGATCGACCAGCAGGAAAGTGCGGCCGGACTCTTGAGCGATGCGGAACTCGCCATGTATCGCGCCAAGCGCGCTGGCGGCAACCGCGTCGAGCCCTTCCGCCCCGCCTTCCGCACCTCAGGCACCGACCGGCTGCAGATGGAAAGCGACCTTCGCCGCGCCATCGAGCGCAAGGAGCTGTCGCTGGCCTACCAGCCGATCGTCAAGCTCGACGATGGCGAGCTGGCCGGTTTCGAAGCGCTGATGCGTTGGGAGCACCCCAAGCGCGGCAATATTCCGCCGAGCGAGTTCATTCCGATTGCGGAGGCCTCCGGCCTGATCGAGCCGCTCGGCATGTTCGCGCTGGAACGGGCGGCGACCGATCTGATGGACTGGCAGCACGCCATCGAGAAGATGCCGATCTTCATTTCCGTCAATATTTCCAGCGCGCAGTTGCTGAACAACGAATTGTACAATGACGTACGCGGCATGCTGACCCGCACCCGTTGCAATCCGCAGCAGCTGAAGCTGGAACTGACGGAATCCGTCGTCATGGAAAACCCGGAGCAGGCGCGGCTGGTGCTTTCAAAGCTCAAGGAAACGGGCCTCAGCCTCGCCATGGACGATTTCGGCACCGGCTATTCGTCGCTCGCCTATCTGACCCGTTTCCCCTTCGACACGATCAAGCTCGACAAGGCGCTGGTTGCCAATACCAGCGACAAGCGCAACGTACTGCTGCGCTCCGTCATCGCCATGGCGCGGGCGCTCGACATGCAGGTCGTGGCGGAAGGCATCGAGACGCCCGAGGATGCGGCCGAACTGGCGCGCATGAACTGCCATTTCGGCCAGAGCTTCCTGTTCGGCACTCCGGTTTCGGGCGATGCGGCGCTGAAGCTTCTGCGGGAACGGTTCCAGCCGACGAAGCGGGCTTCGTAAGCGGAGTATTGGAACGCGAGGTAGGCTACCTCCGTCATTCCGGCCGTGAGCCGGAATCCAGCCAACGGGCGTCTGCCCGGCGGAAAGACTCCTTTCAGCCCAAGGACTTGGGCTGGCTGGATACCGGCTCAAGGCCGGTATGACGGGAGAAGAAAACCGCGCTTCTCCTGATCAGGACACTCCGCCTGCCGCACATTCACTGCATTACCGCATTCTGCTCGGCCATCGCCGGCTGTGCATCCGCCGCCACCCTCCCATGCAGCAGGTCATGAATGAATTCCATCTTCGCCACCACCGGCGGAGTCAGCACGAAGGGATAGAGGTCCGCCTCCCCCATGCTGCGCTGGATGGAATTGATCGCGACACTGAGCGGAATCCACGCCTTGACCAGCTGCGCGGCGCTGCGGGCTTTGTAAGGATCAAACGTCACCTCCGCCGCCATTTCCTCGTGCCCATCAGGATCGATCGCCACACCGAAAGCGCGCGCCGTCTCCAGCGTATCGACGATATGCAGGTAGTGAGCGAAACATTCGGCGAAATCCTCCCACGGGTGGACCGAGGCATAGGAGCTGATGAAACTTTCCTGCCAGTCGGGGCGTGGTCCGCCATCGTAATTGCGTTGCAGGGCAGCGCCGTAATCCTCGCGCTCATCGCCGAAGACGGCGCGGCAGGCTTCCAGCCGGTTTGCGTCCCGCACCAGCTTGTTCCAGATAAAGTGCCCTACCTCATGGCGGAAATGGCCAAGCATGGTGCGGTAGGGCTCGTTCATATTGGCGCGCACCTGCTCGCGCGTTGCATCATCAGCCTCTGCGGCGCGGATGGCGATCAGGCCCTCATCGTGACCGGTCATAGCGGGAATGACGGAACCGTCGGGCGCTACCTCGTCCACCAGAAAATCGAAGACCAGCCCACCGGCCGGATCGGCATCGCGATTGGGATGCGGCAGGCCGAGCCGCAGGATCGAATAGAACAGATGCCGCTGCGCCTGGCTGATGCGACGCCATTGTTCAATTCCCTGCTCCGTCGCGATATCAGGCACCAGGCGATTGTGGCTGCAGGCCGGGCAAAAGGCGCTTTCGCTTTCCGCCGGCACTGACCAGTTGCAGATGTCGTTCACCTCATTGGCACAAAACCGCACCTGTTTTTGCGGATCGGCGACGATCTGCCAGTTCGGCTCACCCACGGGCGAAAGCGCCTCCATTGAAAGCCGCTCCGGCACGAAGGCCAGACGATGACCGCAGGAAACGCAAAAACGATTGTCGAAATGAACCGGCTGGCCGCAGGATGCGCAGGAAAAAAGCTTCATCGATGAAACCCTTGCGATGGATCGGGTGGGTGGAGGAAACATACGATGCCAACATGCACCGTAGACGACAGCTGAAAATCATTGATGCTCCTGCGCTCCGGGCTTACCCCCCTCTGTCCTGCCGGACATCTCCCCCTCAAGGGGGGAGATCGGCAAGACGCTCTTCCACCACTCCATTCTCAAGCATTGAGATGGGCTAGACCTCGCCTCAGGTCGATCTCCCCCCTTGAGGGGGAGATGTCCGGCAGGACAGAGGGGGGTAAGCCCGGAGCGCAGGAGCATCAATGATTGGCAACGGTCGCCTACGGTGGCCAATATGAAGGGCGTAACAGGCGACCGACTTCGGAACATCCCAGACGACAAGAGCGCATGTGCTGTTACACATGCGCTCCGAAGCGCCGCATCGAAAGAGGCGCAAGACCGTCAGACGGCATCACATGCGGTCGACGGCGCCCTTGACGGCGTCTTTTGCCTTGCCAACGCTGGTCTGTACCTTGCCCTTGGCTTCCTGGGCAGCACCCTTGGCGCGCAGTTCATTATTGCCCGTCGCTTCGCCGACGTTCTTCTTCACCTTGCCAGCAACTTCATTGGCTTTACCGGCGATCTTGTCAGATGTGCTACCCATAATACTACTCCCTTGCTGAGCCGTACTTTCTGTCCGGCTTTCCGGGTGAGTAACGTCAGGGGTCGGGATTTGGTTCCAGCCAAAACCGGCGGAACATTCAGGGGCTCAGGCGTGCCCGGCATCCGTGGAAAGCATGCGCGCATCGACGCCCATGAGCGCCAGCGCCCGCTCGTATTTATTGTCCAGCCCACGGTCGAAGATCAGTTCTTCCGCAGCGGGGCAATTCAGCCAGCCATTATTGGCGATTTCGTTTTCCAGCTGGCCCGGACCCCAGCCGGCATAACCGAGCATCATGGTCGCCCTTTGCGGACCGCGGCCGTTGGAAATGGCGCGAACGATATCGAGCGTTGCCGTTAGCGAAATGTCATCGCTGACCGGAATGCTGGATTCGCTTAAATAATCATCCGAATGCAGCACGAAACCCCGGCCGGATTCCACCGGGCCGCCGCACTGGATCGGGAATTCGCGGGTGCGGTTGGGCAGCATGATGGCGTCGTTGCTGTCCACCAGTTTCAGGTGCAGCAGAATATCCGTAAAGGTGATCTGCTGCGGCCGGTTGATGATGAACCCCATGGCGCCAGCATCCGAATGGGCGCAGATATAGATCACCGAACGGGCAAAATTGCCGTCGTCCAGCCCCGGCATCGCGATGAGGAACTGACCATCGAGAAAGCCACGTTCGCGTTTGTCCATCAGGGTTGAAAAGCTCACCGGCGCCTCCAGGAGACCGCATTCCATCGTTTAACGGAAAACGGCGTTCGCACTTCGACAAAGGACAGGATGCGGCATCGCGCCCGATCAATCAACCGAAAATGATGAACCGCACGAATTCGTAACTGGTCCGCCGGGCGATGTTGGGTTAGACGGAAAGCATGAGCGCCAGAATATTCTTTCGATTTTCACATTTCCGTTTTGCAGCGGCATTTGCTGCCCTACTTGGCGGTGCTGAAGCCGCCCAGGCCGAGATTACCGACTGGGCGAGAAGCGAAGGCGGCCAGATGCGCGTGGCGAGCCTTGCCATGGATGCCGACGGCGTGGTGCGCGGCGTGCTGCAGATCGAACCGAAGGACGGCTGGATCACCTATTGGCGCGAACCGGGCGAAGCAGGCATACCGCCGCAGATCACGCCCGATCCGGCAAGTGGTGCGGCGCTCACCACCATGGCCTATCCGGTTCCGAAGCTGATCGAAAACGGCGACATCACCGATATCGGCTACGACCACGCCGTCAGCCTTCCGTTTCAGCTGAAAGCCACGGACCCGGCCGCAGGCGGGAAGATCGATCTCACCGCCTTCATCGGCGTGTGCCAGAATATCTGCATTCCCTTCGAGGCGAAGTTTTCAATCGAGCGCGGCAATGCCGGCGATGACGACCGCGAGGAGCGGCGATTGCTGGAGGAGGCGCGCGAAACGCTGCCCGAGGCGGCCTCCGACGATTTCAAGGTGATCGATTTCCACATCACGCCCGACAAGACCATGCTCGGCGTGCAATTGCAGCTTCCGGAAAACGCGCCGAAGGAGACCGAAATCTTCATCGCCGGTCCCTCGGGCTTTGCCTATTACGAGCCGCAGAACCTGGTGCGCGACAAGCGCAAGCTTTCCTTCTACATGAACATCAAGGGCCTGCCGAAAACCTATCAGGTGCAGGGCAATAGCTGGCCTATCCTGGTCAAATCCGGCGACCGGGCCATGGAAACGATGCTGAATTTCCCGAAGCCCTGAGCAGCGCTTCAGCGCTGGAAATTAGCTCGAAAACCGCATGACAGATTTCATTTCCGTGCTCCGGATCCTGTCAGGTTCATTCTGAATCTGAGAGTATCCGGACACCTTGTTTTCGTTTGTCTTCCCGGGAAAACCGGGTTCCACTTTTCCCTGCCAAACTCTATAGTCGCGCGAACCGAACGGCTACAGGAGCACGGACATGACCATCAAGATCGGCGAAAAACTGCCTTCCGCAACTTTCAAGGAAAAGACGGCCGACGGCCCGGTGGAAACCACCACGGACGCGCTTTTCGGCGGCAAGAAGGTGGTTCTCTTTGCCGTTCCCGGCGCTTTCACCCCCACCTGCTCGCTGAACCATCTGCCGGGCTATCTCGAAAACCGCGACACCATTCTTTCCAAGGGCGTGGATGATATCGCCGTGGTCTCCGTCAATGACTGGCACGTCATGGGCGCCTGGGCGCAATCCTCCGGCGGTCAGGGCAAAATCCACTTCCTCGCCGACTGGGACGCCGCTTTCACCAAGGCGCTGGGCCTCGACGCCGATCTTTCCGCCGGCGGTCTCGGCGTTCGCTCCAAGCGTTATTCGATGCTGGTGGAAGACGGCGTGGTAAAGTCGCTGAACGTCGAAGAAAACCCCGGCCAGGCGACCGTTTCGGCCGCCGCTGCAATGATCGAGCAGCTTTAAGAAGCTTATTCTTAAATACACAACTTCATACATCAAATATTAAGCAGGCCCGCGAACTTATCTTTGCGGGCCTTGACGAATCACGATCAATTCAGACAAATAACTTAAGAGGTTAGTCGTTATTTAATCACATATATACCAAATTTATTACATAAGAAATAATAAGACTTATCTTACTGAAAAATACTAAAATAGATATTCCACAGGGAATACTTAAATTCATTCATTTATTCGCAAATGGGCATGATGCGCCATCCACAGATATTTCTACCCTTAGTCCGTTGAACCCTGTCTAGGTTCGTCACAGGGTACGACACCGGAGAATAGGTGGGTATGCGCAGCAACACATCAGCAATCTTTCAGCCTCACTCGATTTCCGTTTCATACAAAAACTTGGTTGGACCTTTTGCACTAAACGCCCCAGTGCCGCGCCGCCCTGCGTCTCCGTCGTCGCGCCTGATGACGGGCTGGCTATCACCGAAACCTCTGACATTTTTCTTCACCGTTCCAATGTTGCTCGGACTGAACTGTGCCGCCACAGCAGGTGACATTCCAGGCTCGCCCTACGTTCGCTGGCTAGAAGGAGCAGACAGTAATTTTGTCAAGGGCATCAGCGGAGACGGGTCTGTCGCGGTCGGATATTCGAGTTTCAGCAGTGGCCCGCGACCTTTTCGCTGGGAAGCGGCGACAGGAAAGCTGCGCTATATTGATGGTGGGATTGAAAAAAATGGTGGGCGCCCGGAGAAGGCAAATGTGGACGGCTCCGTGATCGTGGGCACCTCCAACAGCGACCAGGCCTTCCGCTGGACCACGAAGACCGGAATGAGGACACTTGGCACGCTAACGGGGACCGACAAATCGCCATGGCCGTAAGTGCCGATGGGTCGATCATCGTTGGTGTATCTACAAATGCCGAAGTGCAGCGAGCGTTTCGCTGGTCAGCGGCGACTGGCGTCATGACAGCGATTGACATGCCCGCCGATGTAACCTCTTCCGTTGCCAATGACGTCAGCCTCGATGGAAAAGTTGTTGTCGGGGAATACTTTACCGAGACCAACATGCACGCCTTTCGTTGGACCGCGACCGATGGTGCTATCGATATTGGAACACTTCCCGGTTCTTACGATGCGCGCGCGTTCGCGACGAATAAAGACGGAACGATTGTCGCAGGAGCCTCAAGATTTATCAATCAGGTTACCATCGACGCATTGGACGACAGAATGGGCAGGTTCGATGAGGACAGCGACGTCAAAATTATCACTAAACGCGATCCCGTCAGGCCCTTGACAATGTTCTTTGAAGAATGGCACGGCTTCAGATGGAACGCTGCGACGGGATCTCTGCAGCCGCTTGAGGAAACTCCGAGTGGAACTGGCTCCCTCCCCTATGCCATGAGCGCAGACGGTTCCGTCATTGTCGGGAACTGGGAAGCCGCCATCGGTCAGCGTGGCTTCCGCTGGACGGAGGCGACGGGCATGGTTTCCGTCGAGGAATGGCTGCGCAGCAACGGCGTCGCCGTTCTTGCCGATTTCACCCTTACCGCCACGGGCGTCAGTGCCGATGGCAATATCATTGTAGGCCAGACGAAAAACAACACGCCCTATATTGCCCGCATCGTGCTTGCGGATACCGGGACATCCGGCCCAAGCACCACATTGGACGACGTGGATGCGTCGGCATCCGGAGATACGGGTAACGGCGGCAGGCAGCCACGAGGAATCGACCTTACCAACGGATCAGGCACCTCAACTCCTACTCCGACATCCTCCGGTGGTTCTGCTTCGTCTACGTCATCTACCTCCTCAACGCCTGCCTCGCCCTCGGGCTCCTCCGGTGCCTCGACATCTTCCGCCACCACGACATCTTCTCCAGCGTCAGCGGCTAATGAATCTAATGCGGCTTCTACCCCGCCACCCGCTTCGGCAGCGCCAGCGGCTGGTGAATCTCATGCGGCTTCTGCGCCTCCAATCGCTTCGGCCGTCACCACTGGCCGCTCCGTCCTTCCCGCGCGGTCCGGCATCATCGACCTCGATCAATATGCCAGCACGCTGGCCGCGAGGCCCAATTCGGGTGTCGGCCTTGCCATTGCCAATACCGTTCTGGACGGCGCCCACGGCGCGCCAATGCGCAGCCTGCTGGAGCCGGGTCGGCAATCTTTCTCCATCGTCAGCGATATCGGCTACAATGACGGCCGCGACGCGGCTGGCGGTTTCGGCATTGCCGATATCAGTTATGGCATCGGGCTCGAAGGTGGCGCTACGGCGCGTATGTCTTTCGGCGGCCTTCACGACCAACGCGATATCAATACCGGCGGTGACTTCATTCACAGCGGCTTCTACATCGCTCCCGAGATCAGCCTGCCGCTCACTGGCGGCCTATATGCCACCATTGGCGGTTATTATGCACCCGGCAGGATATCGATCGACCGCGGTTATCTCAATGGCGGCGCGATGGATTATTCGCGCGGTGAGGCCGATCTCGACGCATGGGCGGCGAAACTGCGTATCGACTGGCTGGATGCCCTTTCAATCGGCGAATGGAACCTGACGCCCTATGCCGGCGTGACTTATGCGAAAGCCGAGATGGGTGCTTATGCGGAAACCGGCGGGGCTTTTCCGGCCCGTTTTGATGCGAGCGGCCAGCAATCCACCATCATTCGCGCCGGTCTCGATGGCGTCACCGATCTCAGCGACTCGATCCGCCTCATGGCAAGAGCCGAGGCGGCCTACCGGCTGGAAAAGAAGACGGCAACGACCACGGGCACCATTGATGGTTTAATGGGGTTTTCCTTCGCCGGGCAAGACATAGACCGTTTCTGGCTGCGCGGCGGCCTTGGTGCGGAATTCGATGTGGCGGGCGGAACGGCATCACTGAATGTCAACGTCACCACCGAGGGCGACGATCCCGACCTATGGGTCCGGACCGGCTGGAAGATCACCTTCTGACCGGTCGTTTCCCTTTATACATTCATGTCAAACACCAGAAGCCCGGCGAGACCGCCATCGGTGAGCGACACGAGACGTTCCCCCACTTCCATGTGCTTAGGATGGGCGAGATAGTCGTCGCGGGCCTCGGGGCTTTCCAGCGTCACGATGAAACCGTCGACAAAACCGCCATTCAAGCCTTCGGGCGAGACATTCTGGCCGTATTTCACATCGATGATGCCGGGTATCACATCCTTCAGGGCGGCAATCGCCTCGAATATCGCCTGTTTCTCAGAAGAGGCCGTTGCAGCCTTGAAGCGTAGAAATACACAATGCAGGATCATCCGGATTTCTCTCCTCCGTTGAGCGCTACCGGAGCGCCCCTTGACGACAAGATAGGTCGGGTTTCGGTTTTCACAACCCCCGATAACGGGGCCGCCGGCTCGGATTTGCCAGGCCTGAAATAGAGCAGGCTTCCATTACCGCCGTTTGAAGGGCTCCATGCCCTTTCGCGCCAATTCGTCGGCGCGTTCGTTTTCCGGGTGGCCGGCATGGCCCTTGACCCAGTGCAAGGTAACCTTATGGCGCTGCTGCGCCGCTTCCAGCGCCTGCCATAGTTCAACATTCTTGACCGGCTTGTTATCGGCGGTTTTCCAGCCCTTCTTTTTCCAGCCGAAAATCCACTTGGTGATGCCGTCCTTCACATAGGCGCTGTCGGTATAAAGATCGACCTCGCAGGGGCTTTTCAGCGCATTGAGCGCCGAAATCGCCGCCATCAATTCCATGCGGTTATTGGTGGTCTCGGCCTCGCCGCCCAAGAGTTCCTTCTCCACCTCACCGTAACGCAGCACGGCGCCCCAGCCGCCGGGACCGGGATTGCCGGAGCAGGCGCCATCGGTGAAAATATCGACATGTTTCATTCGCCCGCCAGCCCATATTCGGCGACAGTGGCGATGGAACGGTGGAACCGCAGCTTGCGCAGATATTCCAGCGGGTCCTTCTTGACCACCAGCGCGCCTTCCGGCGTCGTCAGCCAGTCATAAAGGCGGGTGAGGAAGAAACGCAACGCCGAACCGCGCGCCAGAAGCGGCAGCGCCTCAAGCTCCGCTGCGCTCAGCGGGCGCACCGACTGGTAACCTTCCAGCAGCGCCTTGCCCTTGGTGACGTTGTAAGCGCCATCCTTTTCGAAGCACCAGGCATTGAGGCAGATCGACACGTCATAAGCGAGCAGATCGTTGCAGGCGAAATAAAAGTCGATCAGGCCGGACAGTTCATCGCCGAGGAAGAACACGTTGTCCTGGAACAAATCGGCATGGATGACGCCAGCCGGCAGATTCTTCGGCCAATGGGCGGCGAGATAATCGATTTCCGGGCGAATTTCGTCTTTCAGGCCCTTCTCCACCTCGTCGGCGCGCGCTTCGGACTTGTCCCAAAGCACCTTCCAGCCTTCGACGGAAAGCGCGTTCGGCCGCTTGATCTCGAACCCCTCGCCCGCCAGATGCATGGCGGCCAGCGCCTTGCCGACTTCGCGGCAATGTTTCGCTTCCGGCTTTCTCAGCCACATGCCCTCGAGAAAGGAGATGAGCGCCGCCGGCCGACCCGATAGCTCTCCCAGCAACTCGCCATCCTTGCGCGGCAACGGCAGGGGGCAGGACAGGCCCTTGGCGGCCAGATGCTGCATGAGGCCGAGGAAGAAGGGCAGATCGGATTTCTCCACGCGCTTTTCATAAAGCGTGAGAATCAGCGGGTCCTTGGTGGTATGCAGCAGGAAATTGGAGTTTTCGACGCCTTCGGCAATGCCCTTGTAGGAGGTGAGGCTGCCGACGTCATATTGCGTGAGGAAATTCCTCAGATCATCTTCGGTGATGTCCGTATAAACTGCCAATTTCAAATCTCTTGATGAAGGATGGAGTGGAAATCTCGGGTGGAGATGACGCAGGTGGGACGGAAACCGCCCGCATTCAGCGCCATCCCGCTTCAGATGCCGGCGGCGGTTTTCGGCGGCAGCGCATCATTGGCATTGCCGTTCACGAAAGCCATGTCGTCCGTCGTCAGCTCGATGCTGCGCAGCTCGCGATTGACGAGGAAATGTTCCGTTTCCTCCACCGTCACGGCGAGATCGAGCGTCGTATCGAAACGCGCCTTGAAGGCTTCGATGATCTCATCGACGATGACCTCCGGCGCGGATGCGCCGGCCGAAAGGCCGACGGTGCGGATATCGCCGATTTCATTCCAGTCGATTTCCGAGGCCCGCTGCACCAGCACGGAGCGCTGTGCACCGGCCCGCAGCGCCACTTCCACAAGCCGCTTGGAATTGGAGGAATTGGGCGCGCCAACAACGATGAAGAGGTCGCAGCCGGGGGCCGCCTGCTTCACCGCATCCTGACGGTTGGTGGTTGCGTAACAGATGCTGTCGGCGGCGGGCGCCTGAATGGCCGGGAAACGTTCCTGCAGCCTGGCGATGACGCCGGCCGTGTCATCGACCGAAAGTGTCGTCTGGGTGACGAAGCCAAGATTTTCGCGGTCCGCCGGTTCGTAACGGCCGGCGTCTTCCACCGTTTCGATCAGCGAGACCGTTCCTTCCGGAAGCTGGCCCATGGTGCCGATGACCTCGGGGTGGCCGGCATGGCCGATCAGCACCACATGGCGGCCAAGGCGCTGGTGGCGCATGGCCTGCTTGTGGACTTTGGAGACCAGCGGGCAAGTGGCATCGAGATAAAACAGATTACGCGCCTGCGCATCCTCCGGCACGGATTTCGGCACGCCGTGGGCCGAGAAAACCACCGGCTGCTCGCGGTGCTCGGCCGGGATTTCATGCAGTTCCTCGACGAAAACCGCGCCCTTGGCTTCCAGCCCTTCCACCACATAACGGTTATGCACGATTTCGTGGCGGACATAGACGGGTGCGCCATAGGCCTTCAGCGCCAGCACGACGATCTGAATCGCCCGGTCCACGCCCGCGCAAAAGCCGCGCGGTCCGCACAGCCTTATCGTCAAAGGGGGTTTGGAAACGGCGATGTTCATTCCAGCTCCTTGGCCTGCTCCTTGGGCCGTGCTTCATGGCCTTGCCCGACAAGCTGCCTTACCGGACGGGCTGCGCTTTATTCACCCTGCGCCTTACCGTTCCGGAAATAGGCAAAACCGGCGACGATGACAAGGGCCGCCGCCAACCCATACCACGTTATCGCATATTGCAGGTGATTGTTGGGCAAATCTATCAGCGTCACGCCACCCTGCGGCCAGCCGCCCGGGTTAGGCGCGTTGTCAGCATCCACGAAGAGGTGGACCAGCCGGTCGGGCGGGATATCGGCGCTGGAGGCCATGGCCGCCAGATCCTTCCAGTAGAAGATGTTCTTGGCGATATCGTTATCGGGCAGCAGCGAGGACGGTTTGGCAACCAGCGGCGCGCGCGAAAGCCCGGTGATCGTCACCTCGCCGCTCACCTGGCCATCGGGCCGTTTGGCCGCGTCCTTCATCTCAAAGGGTACGAAGCCGCGATTGACGAAAAGAATGCGGCCATCGGCAAGCGTCAGCGGCGTATAGATGTAATAGCCGGTTTGCCCCTGATGGGTGGCGAAGAAATGCCGCTCGCGAGCATGATCGAAGGTGCCGGAAAGGCTGACCGTCCGGTATTCGATATCGCCGCCGCTTTTCGCGATTGCCTCTATGTCGGAGAGGGGCACCGGGCTCGCGCTCCGCCGCTCCTCGATATCGGCAATCAGCGCTTCTTTCCAGTAGAGACGCTTCACCTGCCAGGTGCCGAGCCCGAGAAGAATGGCAAGCGCCAGCAGCACCAGCGGCGCGGCGAACCAGACCCGCCTTTCCGCCGCCTTCATGTGGGAAACGTCATTCACGATCAAGCCTGCCTTCGCTTGCATTGTTGCGGTATTGCAGCGCAATCATGATCCCTTTCAGCTTGCGCAGCAGCACGAGGGAGACAATCACCGTAAACGGCAACCACAGCATGACATGCACCCAGACAGGCGGCGCAAAACGCTGATCGAACCAGAGCGCCAGCCCGACGACCAGAAAACCGACGATCAGCATGACGAAAACCGCCGGGCCATCGCCCGCATCGGCAAACCCGTAATCCAGTCCGCAGGCGCTGCAGGCGGGTTTTATGGTCAGAAAGCCGTCGAACAGCCGTCCGTTGCCGCAACGCGGGCAGCAGCCTTTCAAGCCCACCTTGATGGGATCGACCGGCGCGAAATTACCGTTTGATGGTTCAGACATGACGACCTCCCGCTTCCGCCTGCAAACCGCTGTGTTGGAGAGGGTTCAGGCACGAGGGCAGCAACCGCTGCCCGTGACGTGTCGACGGAGGCCTAGTCTCCCTCCTCCGTCATCCCCGGGCTTGACCCGAGGATTGCACACTACCGATCTGGTTTCCCGGGTCGAGCCCGGGAATGGCGCCGGGCGTGCGGGAAGCTCGCCCTGGACATCAGGGCGGCGACTTGCCGTCCCTCCATTATCGGTGCAATCAGCCGTGCAGCGGCGCGCCCCAGCCACCCCAGATATAGATGGCGAAGAACAGGAACAGCCAGACGACATCCACGAAGTGCCAGTACCAGGCAGCCGCCTCGAAACCGAAATGCTGCTGGGGCGTGAAACCGCCGCCAATGGCGCGGAACAGGCAGACCAGCAGGAAGACCGTGCCGACGAAGACGTGGAAACCGTGGAAGCCGGTGGCCATGAAGAAGGTCGCGCCGTAGATCGAATTCTTGAAGTCGAACGGCGCGTGCATGTATTCGTAAACCTGCACGGTGGAGAACAGGACGCCAAGCGCGACGGTGAGCAACAGACCGGTGATCAGGCCCTTGCGGTCATTATGCAGCAGGGCATGGTGCGCCCAGGTGACGCAGGTGCCCGACAGAAGCAGGATGACGGTGTTGTAGAGCGGCAGGTGCCAGGGATCGATCACCTCGATGCCCTTGGGCGGCCATTGCCCGCCGGTATATTCGAGGCGCGACGCCTGAATTGCCTCGTGCGGGAAGAGGCTGGCATCGAAATAGGCCCAGAACCACGCCACGAAGAACATCACCTCCGAGGCGATGAACATAATCATGCCGTAACGCAGGTGAAGCGAGACGACGCGGGTGTGGTTGCCCTCATGGGCTTCCTTGATCGTGTCGGACCACCATGCATACATCGTGTAAAGCACGATGACGAGGCCGATATAGAACAGCCAGGGATTGGCCAGTTCCGCGCCGAACAGCTTGAAGGAGCCGCCCGACAGGTAACGCATGTAACAGACGCCACCAAAGGTCAGGATGAAGGCGCCGATCGAGGCCAGAAGCGGCCAGGGGCTTGGATCGATAATGTGGTAGTCGTGGTTCTTCTGATGCGTATCTGCCATTGCGACAATCCCCGAATGTCTCTTCCCTGATCCGGCCTCGGATAAAAGGCCAGATCTCCTCTCACAATTTGCTTTCGCCAGATGAAGTCTTTACCGGCAAGGACGCAACCGGTTTTTCGGTTTTGGCCGGATAAAACGTATAGGACAGCGTTAAAGTATGAATGCTCTTGGTTTCGCGCGCCGTGGCGATGTCAGGATCGACGAAGAACACCACCGGCATCTCCAGCGTTTCGCCCGGCTGCAGCGTCGTTTCAGTGAAGCAGAAGCACTCCACCTTGTTGAAATAGGCGCCCGCTTCCATCGGCGTGACGTTGAAGACCGCCGTGCCCGTGGTCGCCACGGGTGAACGGTTCGTCGCCTTGAACGTCACCTGCACCGTTTCGCCGATCTTCGGCGTGACCTTTTTATCGACCGGCTGGAAATCCCAGTTGAGGCCGTTCGACGTGTTGGCGTCGAAGGTGACGTTGATGGTCTTGTCGAGGATGACGTCGGAATATTGCTCGACGCGCTGGGTGGTGCCGTTATAGCCGGTGACACGGCAGAACAGCGTATAAAGCGGTACGGCGGCATAGGCCATGCCGATCATGGCGCAGAAAAACACCAGACAAAGCACGAGGATGGAGCGATTGCTCACCCGCTGCCTGCCGGTCCCTGCCGTCTGCGCTTCCATATTCGCCATCTCCTCCTCCTCTCCCCTCAATCAGCGCGTCAGTGCGAGCCGATCTTGATGATGGTGATGATGTAGAACAGCACCACCAGGCCTGCGAGCAGGACGCCGAGCGCGATGTTGCGCCCACGTCTCGATTTTTTCTGCGCCGCGCTCAGTTCCACCGTTTCCATCACAGGACTCCCGACATGACGGCCTTCAGGGCCGGCGCGAAATGATCGGCCAGAAGGCCGGAGAAAATCGCAAAAAGGTAAAGCACCGAATAGGCGAACATCTTCTTGGCCGGCAGCATCTTCTCGTCGCCCTCAGGCATGCGCCGGACATCGAGCGAACAGTAAACGAAGATCGCGCTCAGAACGGCGGCGAAAATGCCGTAGCCGGCGCTCGCAAGGCCGGTGAAATAAGGCGCGACGGCCGCGGCCGCGGTCAGCACCGCATAAACGATCATCTGGTTCTTGGTCGAGCGTTCGCCGACCACGTTCGGCATCATGGGAATGCCGACGGCGCCGTAATCGCGCATCTTGAACAGCGCCAGCGCCCAGAAATGAGCCGGTGTCCACAGGAAGATGATGAGGAACAGGATGATGCTGTCCAGCGAAACGCCGCCGGTGACGCAGGCCCAGCCGAGCATGGGCGGGAAAGCGCCGGCCGCACCGCCGATGACGATGTTCTGCGGTGTCGAGCGTTTCAGCCACATCGTATAGATGACGGCGTAAAAGAAGATGGTGAAGGCGAGCAGGCCGGCCGAGAACCAGTTGACGGCAAGGCCGAGAATGACCACCGAAAAGGCCGACAGCGTCAGCCCGAAGGCCAGCGCCTCGCGCGGCGCGATGCGGCCGGACGGGATCGGCCGCCGGGCGGTGCGGCTCATCACGGCGTCGATATCGGCATCGTACCACATGTTGAGCGCGCCGGATGCGCCGGCGCCGACCGCGATGCAGAGGATGGCGATGATGCCGAGCACCGGGTTGATTTCACCCGGCGCCAGCACGAGGCCCGCAAAGGCCGTGAAGACGACGAGCGACATGACGCGCGGCTTCAGCAATTCGAAATAATCGCGCGCGCCGGCTTCCGAAAGTTCGGAGCCCTTCACGCCCAGCATGTCGCGATTGTCGATAATGCTCATTTCCTGTCCTGTTTCCTTCGAACGCCGCGTGAAGCGACGTCCCCTGCACCGGCCCGAAAACAAATGTGATTTCCGGCATGCGCGATGCGTCAATTCATGGGTCCCGAACGTCCTGGCATGAGCGGCGCCGGGCAAAACCGATGCCATTTTCCGGCTTTTCGCCGCACCCTGCCGCCATTCGTCTGCGCTTGCATTTCATAAAGGCCAGATTTGGCATTTATCACGTCCGGGGCATGTATCACGTCGGACGGCAGGCATCGCTTGGACAAAATGTCACGCGGCAGGAGAGACTGCCCGTTCGGGAAACGGCACGGCACGGACCGAACCGCGCCGTCCCTCATTTTCAGCGCCGGGAATTCGCAGGCCCTGCCCGCGCCTTCCGGCCCGCGCATCAGCGAATGCGCGGCAGCTGTTCCCACTGGTGGTAGGGCGGCGGCGAAGACAGCTGCCATTCGAGCGTCGTCGCACCTTCACCCCACGGGTTGTTGCCGGCGATCCGCTTCTTTGCGAAGGCTTCCCAGACGCAGAAGAGGAAGATCAGCACGCCGACGGCCGAGATGTAGGAACCGTAGGAGGATACCATGTTCCAGCCGGCATAGGCATCGGGATAATCGACGTAGCGGCGCGGCATGCCGGCAAGACCGAGGAAGTGCTGCGGGAAGAACACGAGGTTCACGCCCACGAACATGACCCAGAAATGCAGCTTGCCGAGGAACTCGCTGTACATGTAGCCGGTGATCTTCGGGAACCAGTAATACCAGCCGGCAAAGATCGCGAAGACCGCGCCGAGCGACAGAACGTAGTGGAAGTGCGCCACCACGTAATAGGTATCGTGCAGCGAACGGTCGAGACCGGCATTGGCGAGCTGGACGCCGGTGACGCCGCCGACCGTGAACAGGAAGATGAAGCCGATCGCCCAGACCATCGGGGTCGAGAAGGTCAGCGAACCGCCCCACATGGTCGCAATCCACGAGAAGATCTTGATACCCGTCGGCACCGCGATGACCATGGTGGCGAAGACGAAGTAACGCTGCGCTTCGAGCGACAGGCCGACCGTGTACATGTGGTGAGCCCAGACGATGAAGCCGACGGCGCCGATGGCGACCATGGCATAGGCCATGCCGAGGTAACCGAAGACCGGCTTCTTGGAGAAGGTGGACACGATGTGGCTGATGATGCCGAAGCCCGGCAAGATCAGGATGTAGACTTCCGGATGGCCGAAGAACCAGAACAGGTGCTGGTAAAGGATCGGGTCACCGCCTCCTTCCGGCGAGAAGAATGCCGTGCCGAAGTTGCGGTCGGTCAGAAGCATGGTGATGCCGCCTGCCAGAACCGGCAGCGAAAGCAGCAGCAGGAACGCGGTGACGAGGACCGACCAGGCGAAGAGCGGCATCTTGTGCAGCGTCATGCCCGGGGCGCGCATGTTGAGGATGGTGGTGATGAAGTTGATCGCACCGAGGATCGACGACGCGCCCGAAACGTGCAGCGCGAAGATCGCCAGATCCACCGCCGGTCCCGGCATGCCGCTGGTCGATAGAGGCGGATACATGGTCCAACCGCCACCGACACCGTAGGCGCCCGCAGGGCCCTCGACGAAGAGCGAGAGAATGAGAAGGATGAAAGCCGGAACGATCAGCCAGAAGGAAATGTTGTTCAGGCGCGGGAAAGCCATGTCCGGAGCGCCGATCATGATCGGGATCATCCAGTTGGCGAAACCGCCGATCAGCGCCGGCATGACCATGAAGAAGATCATGATCAGCGCGTGCGCGGTGGTGAACACGTTGAACATGTGCTTACCGCCATCGATGGCGGCGTCACCCTCAAAGCCGTAGACCATGGACGCCAGACCGTGGAAAATCTGGATGCCCGGCTCCTGCAGCTCCATGCGCATGACGACGGAAAGCCCGCCGCCGACGATACCGGCGATGATCGCGAAGATCAGATAGAGAGTGCCGATATCCTTGTGGTTGGTCGACAGGAACCAGCGGGCGAAGAAGCCCGGCGTATGGGAATGATGTGCATCATGCGAATGATCGTCATGTGCGGAATGACCATGCGAGTGATGATCGTCGTGTGCGGAAGGTCCAGCCATTGTCCTCACTCCAGAGTCAGTTGGTTTCGTTGGCGGCAACGTCGACGGTGCGCGGAGCGCCATCGACAGAGGCCATCAGCGCCCGGTTCGCGCCGCTCAGGTCAGAAGCGGCGGCGGTGAGCCAGGTGTTGTACTGCTGTTCGGAAACCACCCGAATGGCGATTGGCATGAAGGCATGGTCCTTGCCGCAAAGCTCGGAACACTGACCGTAATAAAGGCCCTCTTTTTCCGCCTTGAACCAGGTTTCGTTCAGGCGGCCGGGAACGGCGTCGATCTTGACGCCGAAAGCCGGCATGGCGAAGGAATGGATCACATCCGTCGGCGCAGCGGTGACGAGCAGGCGAACGGTCTTGCCGACCGGAACGACCATTTCATTGTCTACCGCCAGAAGACGCGGATAGCGGGCCCTGTCTTCCTTGCCCGCGGCGGCGCGATCCTGGTCCTTCAGCATGTAGCTGTCGAAGGAAACCGGCTCGGCGCCTTCGGCGGCCGTATATTCATAGCTCCACAGCCATTGCGTGGCGGTCGCCTTCAGCGTCACGTCGGGGTTTTCCGGCTGTGTGAGCTGCGCGTTCAAGAGATTGAACGACGGGAAAGCAAGGAACAGGAGAATGAGAACCGGCGCCAGCGTCCAGACCACCTCGATCGCCGTGTTATGGCTGGTCTTGGAAGCCACCGGATTTTTCGCGGCGCGGAATTTCAGGGCGACGACGATGAGCAGCGCAAGAACGAAAAGCGTAACCGGAACAATGAACCAGAGCGTATATTGTTCAAACCAGCGTATTTCGTGCATGATCGGCGTGGCGGCCTCCTGCATGCCCATTTGCCAATGCACCGGCTGATCGGCGTGGGCGCCGACAGCCGTGAGCAGACAGGTCATCCCCGCCAGTGCTGCGTAAATCCTATTCGTCACGGTACCCTCTCCCTCACGCGTCTGATCTAGATCAATCACAGACGCAGAATCCATGCTTATGGTACTAACTTCAAACCACAGTTTGTCCTCTGCCGCAATATGCGTCGGGACACGGATGCGCCCCAATTTTGCCATTGGTCAATCCACGGCGACTTTCTCTCACCCCACGCCTCACCGGACCGGCCGAACGCGGTTTCAAACAGCCCAAATGCGACAAAGCCCCTTCTCACAGCCGGTTTTGCCGCCAGTTTCATCGCCGGATAATGAATGCCGCGCCGGGCAAATCACACGCCCATACCGGAAGACAGGTCCTATTTCCGCCCAACTCCGCTGGAATTGAAGGCCTGAGGCTTTTTTTTCCGGATTATGGCGTCAAAATAGCCGCACTGATTCGAATCCCAGAGGTATCCATGCGTCTTTCCCCGCTCGCGCGCACTTTTCTTGCCGCCGCCGGTCTTGCCATCATCGCTCCCGCCGCTGCGGCGCTGGCGCAACAGCAGCCGCCCGGCACGCCGAAGTCGACGCATGGAGCATGGTCTGTCATCTGCGACAAGCCGGCGGGTGCGTCCGAAGAACAATGCGCGCTGATGCAGAACGTGATCGCCGACGACCGCCCGGAAGTTGGGCTTTCGGTGGTGGTGCTGAAGACGGCCGACCGAAAGTCGCGCATCCTGCGCATCCTCGCACCGCTTGGCGTGCTTTTGAAGGATGGCATGGAGCTTTATATCGACAATAATAATATCGGCCGCGCCTATTTCACCCGCTGCTTCTCCGAAGGCTGCTATGTGGAAGTGGATATCGACGACGAGCTGCTGAAGGTTCTGCGCGCCGGCAAGAACGCCGTTTTCGCGCTGCGCGAAGCCGTGGATCAGGATCGTGTGGGTATTCCGATCGAGCTTTCCGGCTTTGCCGAGGGCTACGACGCGCTTCCTTGAGTAAACACCTTGCTTTTTCAGTGCATAACTGTACTTTGATAGTATAGTTTTAGTTATTACTGAAAAGCATGAGAGACAACAGATCGCCAAGCTTACGCTTCATCTGCGGCGTTGCCATATGTTACGTCGCAATTGCATTCATAGCGGTTTATGCTCGCAAGAACGGGATATTTTTCCAATCTTCACGTGATTGGCAAAGCCTCAAGTTGGCTCTGTCAGTTGTATCCGGCAACCAACTTGCCTATTTTCACTGGCAGCGCATAACACATGACCTGAGCAATCATTGGTCAAGGCTGGCATTCCCGATGATCCTCCATCAAGTATGGATCTGCACTGCTGCTTTCTTTGTGGTGCATCTTATCTTCAAGCTAACCTAAACCCCGGTACGCTTTGGCTTGCCAGCGGCGCCAGGCGATCCTACATGCTTGCCGGACACTATTCAGTTTGGAGCCTCCCATGACCGACGACCTTGTAAAACTCTTCGATTGCGACGAGACGCAATTGCGCAAGCTGGTCGGCGAGGCGCTCGCCGGCGCTGACGATGGCGAGCTTTTCATCGAACATGCCCAGGCCGAATCGCTGACTTTCGATAATGGCCGGCTGAAGGGCGGCTCCTTCAACACCGATCAGGGTTTCGGCCTGCGCGCCGTCGCCGGCGAAACGGTGGGCTATGCCCATGCGGGCGAGCTGTCGCAAGGCGCGCTGAAACGTGCTTCGGATGCGGTGGGTGCGGTGACCAAGGGTTATTCCGGCTCCTATGCCGCCGCACCGCAGCGCACCAACAAGAAGCTCTATGGCGACGAGAACCCGATCGGCAGCCCGAGCTTCGAGGAGAAGGTGAAGCTCCTCACCGATATCGACGCCTATCTGCGCGACAAGGACGACAAGGTCCGGCAGGTGACGGCGACCATTTCGGCAAGCTGGCAGGTGGTGGACATCCTGCGGGCCGACGGCCATCGCGTCAGCGATATCCGGCCGATGACCCGCATCAATGTTTCCGTCGTGGCGGGCGAAGGCGACCGGCAGGAAAGCGGCTCCTACGGCATTGGCGGCCGCGTCGGTTTCAGCGATTTCATCACCACGGAAAACTGGCAGCGCGGTGCGGATGAAGCGCTGCGCCAGGCGCTCGTCAACCTCACCGCCATCGATGCGCCGGCCGGCACCATGGATGTGGTGCTCGGTTCCGGCTGGCCAGGCGTCATGCTGCACGAGGCGGTGGGCCACGGTCTGGAAGGCGATTTCAACCGCAAGAAAACCTCGGCCTTCGCCGGCCTGATGGGCGAAATGGTTGCCGCCCCCGGCGTGACCGTCGTGGATGACGGCACCATCGACAGCCGCCGCGGCTCGCTGACGATCGACGATGAAGGTACGCCTTCCGGTTATAATGTGCTGATCGAGAACGGCAGGCTGGTCGGTTACATGCAGGACCGGCAGAACGCCCGGCTGATGGGCGCCAAGCCCACCGGCAACGGCCGCCGGCAGGGCTACGCCTATGTGCCGATGCCACGCATGACCAATACCTACATGCTATCAGGCGACAAGACGCCGGAAGAAATCATCGCTTCCGTGAAGAAGGGCATCTATGCCGTCTCCTTCGGCGGCGGCCAGGTGGATATCACCTCCGGCAAATTCGTGTTCGGCTGCACCGAGGCCTACCTCATCGAAAACGGCAGGATCGGCGCGCCGGTGAAGGGCGCGATGCTGATCGGCAACGGGCCGGATGCGATGAAGCGCGTCTCGATGATCGGTAACGATTCCAAGCTCGATACCGGCATCGGCAATTGCGGCAAGGCCGGACAATGGGTGCCTGTCGGCGTCGGTCAGCCGCATCTGCGCATGGATCAGATCACCGTCGGCGGTACCAAGGCCTAGTTCCGCGGCGCATGGTCGGTTGCGGGAAACATCGAACCTGCCGCGACAGTCCTCACCCATAGCGTCGCCATCCCAGCCCATGACCCCGCACATGGCTGCCATGATGAGGTTTCCTCTGGCGTGCGGCCGGGAAGACGTTAAGATCACCCCTTATGGCAGGCCCCTCCTCCCATCCCGGGCCTGCGCGGCAAAGGAGACCATGACCATCATACGAAATGCCCTCGTTCCTGAACTTGCCGTCAGCGACTGGCAGAAAAGCCGCGCTTTTTATTGTGACCTGATCGGTTTTCATGTGGTCTATGAGCGCCCCGAAGAGGGTTTCACCTATCTGGCGCTAGGCGACGCAGAACTGATGATCGACCAGATCGGCGCAACACGGACCTTCGTGGCGGGCAATGCCTCGCTCGATACGCCGTTTGGCCGCGGCATGAACCTGCAGCTCGCCGTTCCTTCCCTGCAACCCATTCTTTCCCGGCTGGAGCGATCCTCGATTGACCTCGTCATGCCGCTGGAGGAAAAATGGTACAGGCGCGGCACGGTCGAAGTGGGCAACCGGCAATTCATTGTCGCAGATCCCGATGGCTATCTGATCCGCCCGTTCGAAAGCCTTGGCGAACGTCCCTTCCGGTTCGGCTGAGCGACCATGCTGCCTTTTCTGCCGCACGCCGTGGTTTTCGACATGGACGGATTGCTGATCGAAAGCGAGGCGCTCTATCGCGATTCGTTTCTGGCGGCCTCGGATGAAGGCGGCCATGGCATGAAGGTCGAGACCTATCAAAAGGTCTGCGGCAGCCCCTGGGATGTCATCACCGGCACCATCTTTGCCGATTATGGCGCCGATTTTCCGATGGCGACCTTCCGTGATGCCTGGCTCCGGCATCTCGGCCTGATGATGGCGGAGGGAGTGGCGCTGAAACCCGGCGTCATCGAAATCCTCGATCTTCTCGACCGGTTCGATATCCGCCGCGCCATCGCCACCTCGTCGCGGCACGATTCGGTGACGCGCCATCTCGGCCCTTACGATCTTCTCGGACGTTTCGACACCATCGTCGCGCGGGGCGACTATACCGAGCCGAAACCGGCGCCCATGCCGTATCTGACCGCAGCCGGACGACTTTCCCGCGATCCGGGCCGCTGCCTTGCGCTGGAGGATTCCTATTCAGGCGTGCGCTCGGCGACATCGGCGGGCATGATGACGATCATGGTGCCGGATGTGGCGCCGCCGACCGAGGAAATGCGGGAGAAGTGCATTGCCGTTGCAAACGACCTGCATGCGGTGGCGGCCATGTTGGAAAAGCTGGAGCCTTCAGGGTTGTGACGGCGTAAAGCGCCACTTACGCTCGATCGCACCTTCAATATCGAGACCGTTATAATGGGCCAGCAACAGCACATGGCCGAGCAGATCGGCGGCTTCATCGGCCAGATCCCGCTTCATCTCCTCTTTGCTCCTGCCCTTAATGCGCCCCCGTCCTGTCAGCCGATTCCAGGCCTGTGTGACCTCGCCAACCTCTTCCTGAAGCTTCAGCATGTACCAGTCCGGGTCGCGAAATATTCCGTTTTCAGCGGCATATTTTTGCGAAGCCTCTTCAAACCGAGGCATCATGTCAGCAAACATTTGTTCATCCTTTGTTCATGCGCTACAACTCTAATCATGATTCTCTGACGGCGTCGACCCGTCAGGGCGTCACGCAGCCCTGAACTGAAAATTCCGCGACATGTATATGCAAGCGGGATAGAGAAAAGATATTCGAACAACCGTGCCATCGCCCATGTCCCACCTCGATTTTTTCTCGTCCCTCATCACCGCGCATAGTCCGACGCTGCTCGCCATGTTCGCGGGCGCCGCCTTTCTGGCCGGCCTTGCCCGCGGCTTTTCCGGTTTCGGTGCGGCGCTCATCTTCATCCCGCTCGCAAGCGCCATCGTCGGGCCGCGTATCGCCTCGGCAGTGCTGCTGGTGGTGGACGCCGTGCTGACGCTCGGCATGATACCGCCCGCATGGCGCATGGCGGACCGGCGCGAAGTCTTCATCATGGCGGCCGGCGCCTTTGTCGGCGTGCCGCTTGGAACCATGCTGCTTTCCAACGGCGATCCGCTGACGCTGCGCTGGATCATCTCCGCCGTGGTCGTGATGCTGCTGTTGTTTCTGCTTTCCGGCTGGCGTTACAGCGGCCGGCCGAAGACACCGCTGACCCTCTTCACCGGGTTTCTGGCCGGGCTGTTTTCGGGTGCTGCGCAACTGGGCGGTCCGCCGGTCGTCGCCTATTGGCTCGGCGGCGCCCTCAAAGGCGCTTTCGTGCGCGCCAATGTCATCTTATATTTCGCGATTTCGACCGTTATCTCCACCGGCAGCTATTTCGTCAGCGGCCTGTTCACCGCCGATGTCTTCGTCTTTTTCCTGCTGGCCCTGCCCTTTTACGGGGCCGGGCTTTATGCCGGCGCGCGACTGCACGGGCTTGCCGACGAGGCGGCGTTCCGGCGCATCTGCTATGGGCTGATCGCCATATCCGCCGTCATCGGCCTGCCGCTGTTCGATTCGCTGCTGAAATAGGCAGGCCGTAAATGGCCTGCCCGACCGCCCTTACGGATACATGCGGACCTTGGACCATGCACCGTCAGGCGTCTCGCGGCGGAATTCGATGCGGTCATGCAGGCGGAATTTGCGGTCGTGCCAGAATTCGATGCTGAGCGGCCGGATGCGAAAACCCGACCAGTAGGACGGGCGCGGAATATCGCCGATGGCATATCTGGCGGTATATTCCGCCACGGCCTTTTCCAGCGCGAAACGACCTTCCAGCGGCCGAGACTGCTTGGAAGCCCAGGCGCCGATGCGGCTGCCGCGCGGGCGGGAGGCATAATAGGCATCCGCCTCCGCGTCGCTCACGATCTCCACCTCGCCCCGCAGGCGCACCTGTCGCCGCAGGCTCTTCCAGTGGAAACACATGGCCGCTTTTTTCTGGCCGAGGATCTCCCGGCCCTTCTGGCTTTCGAAATTCGTGTAGAACACGAAGCCGCGGTCATCGACGCCTTTCAGCAGCACCATGCGCACGTTCGGCAGGCCATTTTCGTCCACGGTGGCGAGTGCCACTGCGTTCGGATCGTTGATTTCGGAAGCCGTCGCGTCCTTTAGCCACTCGGCAAAAAGCGTGAAAGGTTCATTTTCTTCCGTGAAGTCACTGGATGTTAACCCCGTTTCCGACATATTGACTAAAATGCTCCCGAGCTGATTTGGACCCCAGAGATGATCTCTGGTGAAAGATGGTGACCGTCATAGCAAAGTCGAACAGTCGAACAAAGAGCCTCCTTTCGTCGGTAGCGGAAGTTTCCGCCGTCGTGTCAATGCTTGTGGTGCTGAGCGGCTGCGTCAGCCTAGACCTGTTCGGCGGCGACAAGGTCGACCGCTCGCTTTCCACGGCCTCCATTCCCAACCAGCCGAACAATGCGCCGCAGACGGACGATGCGACGATCCGCAATGCGGTGACGTCGGCCGATCTCGCCAAGCTCGCCGACCAGCCGCTGCCCTGGGCCAATGCCGCCACCGGCAGCGCCGGCGTCGTCACCGCCATTCGCGAAGACAAATCCAGCGGCTTCGTCTGCCGCGATTTCAGGACGACGCGCCACTCCTTCGAGGGCGTTGCGAGCTATGCCGGACAGGCCTGCCTGTCGGAAACCGGCGAATGGCTGCTGACCCGCTTCGAGCAGAAATAATCTGTTTACCCTGCCATGGGGAATAAAGCCGGCCTCGGTGCGGCGCGCTCCTCCGTAAAGGAGTGATTAGCAACTTATTGCAACAGTCGACGTTGATTAAACCGAGGGCGTGCAGGCGAATGATCGCGGGCATCCCTTTTCGGAGGGGTTAGTTTCAGGATTGCGCCATGAAGGGCGGCAGCGCCTGAGCCAACGTAACTGGTGTTTCGCATGCGCGATCCATATTCTATCCTCGGCGTAAAACGTGACGCCCGCCACGAGGAAATCAAGGCCGCCTGGCGCACGAAGGCGAAAACCGTCCATCCGGACGCCAATCGCGACGATCCCGACGCCTCGGCGCGATTCGCCGAGATCGGGCAGGCCTATGATCTTCTCAAAGACCCGAAAAAACGCGATCTCTACGACCAGGCCCGCAAGGCTGCCGAAAAGAAACAGCGCGGCGAAACCATCATGCAGCAGCGGGAAGCCGCGCGCGAGGCCGCCGAGCGCGCCAAGGCCGCCGAAAAGCTGATGGAGGAACTGGCCCGTGCGGACGCCCGCAACCGGGCGCAGACCGGCCAGAAAACCGACGCCAAGGCGGAAACCGCCGAAGATATCGTCGAACGGATTTTTGGCGCGGAAGCACAGAACGATCCCAAGGTGCAGCAGGCGGCGGAAGCGGCAAAGGCTGCCGCGGGCACCGCAAAAAGCGATATGCCGGGTGCCGGCGAGACCGCGCAGCCCGGCGCCGCCGATGACAGGACAGCACCCGCATCGCTCGCCGCCAATCTTTTCAGCGCTCTGGTGCGCCGTTTCCGCACGCCGCAGCCGGCTGCCGAAAAAGCGCCGGACATCACTGCGGAGGCCACCGTCACGGTCGCCGATCTGCTGGAACACAAGTGGATTACCGTGTCGCTTGCCGACGAACGCGAGGTTCGTTTCCAGCTCGAAGCCGGCATGAGCGACGGACACGTGGTCCGGCTGAAGGGACAGGGGCTGAAGCTACCCAACATGGCGCGCGGCGACCTTGCCGTGACATTGCTGACCGCCCGTGACGACGCGTTTTCCCTTCGTGGCTTCGATATTCACACGACGCTGCCGATCTCGCTCAGCGATGCGGTTCTGGGGTGTGAAACGAAAGTCAGGACTCCGCTCGGTGAAGAAAACATCACCATTCCGGCCTGGTCCGGCTCGGACCGTGTGCTGAGGCTTGCCGGCAAGGGCCTCGCCGACGGCAAGGGCGGAAAGGGCGATCTCGTCATCGAATTGCGCATCGTCTTGCTCGAAAAGCCGGATGAAAAAGTGACCGACCTGATGCGACACATGCGCGAAGGCCTTTATTTGTGAAAGTTTTGCGAATAGCCGGGACAACGCACCCTTTGTTACGCTCCCTAACAGTTGATGATCTTTGGCAATCTTGAACAGGATTGCAGCCTATGCCATAGGCAGGACCGATCAAAAGTATTAGGGAGCATAAAATGGCTCAGGCATCCGGCCTCATGGCTGGCAAACGCGGCCTCATCATGGGTGTCGCCAATAATCGTTCCATCGCTTGGGGCATCGCCAAGGCCTGTGCCGACGCGGGCGCGGAAGTTGCGCTGACCTGGCAGGGCGACGCGCTGAAGAAGCGGGTCGAGCCGCTCGCGCAGGAACTGGGCGCCTTCATGGCCGGTCATTGTGACGTGACCGATCTCGAGACGATCGATGCGGTTTTTGCCGGGCTGGAAAAGCACTGGGGCAAGATCGACTTCGTCGTGCACGCCATCGCCTTTTCCGACAAGGACGAGCTGACCGGGCGTTACCTCGATACCAGCCGCGACAATTTCAACCGCACCATGGATATTTCCGTGTTCTCGCTGGCCGCCGTTGCCAAGCGTGCCGAGCCGGTCATGAATGACGGTGGCTCGATCATCACGCTGACCTATTACGGCGCCGAGAAGGTCATGCCGAACTACAACGTCATGGGCGTGGCCAAGGCCGCACTCGAGGCAAGCGTGCGTTACCTCGCCGTCGACCTCGGCAATCGCGGCATCCGCGTCAATGCCGTTTCCGCCGGCCCGATCAAGACGCTTGCCGCTTCCGGCATCGGCGACTTCCGCTATATTCTGAAGTGGAACGAATATAATGCGCCGCTGAAGCGTACCGTTTCCATCGAGGAAGTCGGCAAGTCGGCGTTGTATCTCTTGTCCGACCTTTCGACCGGCGTGACCGGCGAAATCCACCATGTCGATTCCGGTTACCACACCATCGGCATGAAGGCGGTGGATGCGCCCGATATTTCGGTGGTGAAGGACTGACCACCGGCGGATATGCTTGAAACAGGGGTATCGCCTTGCTCGTCTATGTGATCCGGCACGGACAAACGGACTGGAATGCGATACGCCGGCTTCAGGGCCAGAAAGACATTCCGCTCAACGATTTCGGCCGCCAGCAGGCGGTCGGTAACGGCAAACTGCTTGCGCAGCTGCTGGGGGAACAGGCCACGGATTTCGACTATGTGGCGAGCCCGCTCGGGCGCACGCGCGAGACCATGGAACTGATGCGCGGCGCGATGGGCCTCGATCCCAAGGCCTATCGTACCGACGATCGCCTGATCGAAGTTTCCTTCGGCGACTGGGAAGGGCAAACCCTGCCGGAGCTGAAAAAAGAGTTCCCGGACCGGGTGAAGGCGCGCAAGGCCAATAAATGGGATTTCATTCCCCCCGGCCAGGATGCCGAAAGCTATGAAATCCTCTCCTGGCGCATCGGCGCGTGGCTTTCCTCCGTCGAGGTTCCGACGATATGCGTCTGCCATGGCGGCGTCATCCGCTCGATCTTCCGGCTGGTCTCCGGCATGGACAAGGACGAGGCATCAAGGACGCAGATTCCGCAGGACCGGATTTTGAAGGTCGAGATCGACAGGAATAGTGCGGACTGGATTTCGTGAGGCTGACAGAGGCCAATTCTCTGCATAGTCTGTCAGGCGTTTCCTATGAGTGGCGAGACGCTGCGGCTTGTTTCTTCTCCCGGAGGGGGAAAAGGTGGCCCGAAGGGTCGGATGAGGGGGCTAGCTCACAGTATTTCTCTACCCTCGCCCCCTCATCCCGCTGCCGCGGACTTCTCCCCGGCGGGGAGAAGAAACAAGCGGTATCCGCTCGTTTCACAACGGGGGTTTTGGTGTAAGGGGCCGCCGCTTACTCAACGACCTGGAGATCGTCGACCACGCGTTTCCCATCCACTTCCGTGTAGAACACCACGACCTTCACGCCCGCTTTCAGACCTTCGAAATTGAACTCTTCCGGCACGCGATAGGTCTTGCCGTCGCTCAGCGTAATGCTCAGGCCGTTCGCGTCGATCTTGCTGATCGTGCCTTCCACGTCGACGCTCTGGGCGAAGCCATTGATGGGCATCAGGAGGTTGGCGGTGGCCAGAAGGGCGGCAATCATCATACGCATCGATCTAGCTTTCGTGGATTTGCGTGAAAACCTTACATGCATGAAGAATTGCCTCTCGAATGTGGCGGAAATTGCCCGCAACCATGACATTTTCGGCCCAATTGATGAACGGATTTGGGATCGTGTTCAAGCCGTTAGTGATTTTTACACCGCATTTCCCGGCAATATTGGAAAACTCCGGATAAACGTGGAAAACGGCGGCGCATTTACATTTCCGTCATCTCGAAAAACCGCGCTCACCGACACGAATCGCCGCCCACTCTCAAACCGGCGCCTGTCGGCGGGAGGGGGAAGACGCCTGTCGATCTCGTGTTCGGCACTTATCCTGCCGCAGCGAAAGAAAGGCTTTTGCCTTGTCGGGATTTACACTAAGACAAATCCGCTTGTTTTAAACGGCGCTCCACGCAGGCGCCCTGTCTTCCGGTTTTGAAAATATGTCGCATAACAGTTTCGGTCATCTTTTCCGCGTTACCACCTGGGGAGAAAGCCACGGGCCTGCACTCGGCTGCGTGGTGGATGGCTGCCCGCCCGGCATTCGCTTCACCCTTGCCGAGGTGCAGCACTGGATGGACAAACGCAAACCGGGCCAAAGCCGTTTCGTGACGCAGCGCCGCGAGGATGACATCGTCAAGGTTCTCTCCGGCGTGATGCTGGATGAGGATGGCGAGACGATGATAACCACCGGCACGCCGATTTCCATGCTGATCGAAAATACCGACCAGCGCTCCAAGGATTACGGCGAGATCGCCAAGCGCTTCCGCCCCGGCCATGCGGATTTCACCTATGACCTGAAATACGGCATTCGCGACTATCGCGGCGGCGGACGTTCTTCCGCGCGCGAGACAGCGGCGCGTGTCGCTGCGGGCGCGATTGCCCGCAAGGTGGTGCCGAGCCTCAATGTGCGCGGCGCGCTGGTGCAGATCGGCAAGCATAAAATCAACCGCGAAAACTGGGATTGGGATCAGATCGACCAGAACCCGTTCTTCTGCCCGGATGCCGCCATGGTGCCAGTGTGGGAAGAATATCTCGACGGTATCCGCAAGGCGGGTTCCTCCATCGGCGCCGTCGTCGAAGTGGTGGCGGAAGGGGTTCCGGCCGGCATCGGCGCGCCGATCTATGCCAAGCTCGATCAGGATATCGCCTCCAGCCTGATGTCGATCAACGCCGTCAAGGGCGTGGAGATCGGCGAAGGTTTCGCCTCGGCCGAACTTTCCGGCGAGGAAAATGCCGATGAGATGCGCATGGGCAATGACGGCAAGCCGATCTTCCTGTCCAACCACGCCGGCGGCATTCTGGGCGGCATCGCGACCGGCGAGCCTGTCATCGCCCGCTTCGCCATCAAGCCCACCTCCTCCATTCTGACGGAGCGTCTTTCCATCGATACCGACGGCAACAATGTGGATGTGCGCACCAAGGGCCGCCACGACCCCTGCGTCGGCATCCGCGCCGTGCCTATCGGCGAAGCGATGATCGCCTGCACCGTTGCCGACCATTATCTGAGGGATCGCGGCCAGACCGGCCGTTTGAAGTGAGGGGATATCGCCATGGCCTATGACCAGAAACGCGTCGTGGACGCCATCCGCGCTTTCGAAGCCGGTGAAATCGTTGTCGTGACCGATGATGACGACCGTGAGAACGAAGGCGATCTGATCATTTCGGCGGTTCACTGCACGCCGGAGAAGATGGCGCTGATCGTGCGCCACACCTCCGGTATCGTCTGTGCGCCCATGCCGCGCGAGGAAGCCAAGCGGCTGAACCTCAACGCCATGGTGGCGGAAAATGACAGCGCGCATACCACGGCCTTCACCGTCAGCGTCGATTTCAAGCACGGCACCACGACAGGCATTTCCGCCGATGACCGCACGCTCACGGTGCGCAACCTTGCCAATCCCAATGTCGGCGCTTCCGATTTCACCCGGCCGGGCCACATCTTCCCGCTGATTTCCCGCGAGGGCGGCGTCTTGATGCGCTCCGGCCATACCGAAGCGGCGGTCGATCTCTGCCGGCTCGCCGGCCTGCCGCCCATCGGCGTCATCAGCGAGCTGGTGAATGACGACGGCACGGTGATGCGCGGACCGCAGGTGCTGGATTTCGCCGAAAAACACGGCATGAAGCACGTTTCGGTCGCCGATCTCATCGCCTATCGCCAGCGCAAGGAAACGCTGGTGGAGATGGAATCCTCCTTCACCATCGAAACGCCCTTCGGACCGGCCAAGGCGCAGACCTATTCCCTGCCCTGGGACCCAATGCAGCATATGGCGGTGATTTTCGGCGATATCCGAGACGGCATTGACATTCCCGTGCGCCTGCACCCCGAAAACGTCGCCGACGATGTGTTCGGCGACCGCCAGCCGGTGCGGCATTATATGCAGAAGATCGCCGAAGAAGGCCGCGGCGTCATCGTCTATCTGCGCGAAGGCTCCGTCGGCGTCGGCCAGGTGGCCGGACGTCGCAAGGCGCGTGATCCCGACGAGGCACATGCGCAGGCTCGTTCGCGCGAAAACGAATGGCTGGAAATCGGCCTCGGCGCGCAAATCCTGAAAGACCTCGGCATCAGCTCGATCAAGCTGATGACGACACGCGAGCGGCATTATGTCGGCCTTGAAGGGTTCGGCATCAAGATTTCGGCGACTGATATCGGGTGATTTTGAGCGCTGTCTAGCTTCACCGCGCAATTGTGAGGCGAGCGGGTTCCGCTCGTTTCTTCTCCCCGACGGGGAGAAGTCCGCGGCAGCGGGATGAGGGGGCAAGCTCTCCGCATATCTCTGCCGTTGCCCCCTCATCCGACCCTTCGGGCCACCTTCTCCCCGGCGGAGAGAAGAAACAAGCGGCGATGCCGTGCTTCCTCAAGGGCGATAACAACGGGGTGTGGGATGCGCCTTTCTCATGACACCCAGAGCCACGGACCTCATTTTTCCTCCCGCCAGCCCTCTAGATAGTTCACGCTCTCCACACCCGTGAACTTTGCGAGCCGCGCCAGTTCGGCGTCGAGCTTCTCCAGCCTACCCGTCGAGGCACGCACACCGGGTTCCAGCCACAGGCGGCGCACATCCAGCGTGCTGCGCTTGCGATCCGCCTTCATGTCGATGCGGCCGATCAGCCTGTCACCCTCCAGAAGCGGGAAGACATAATAGCCATATTGCCGTTTCGGCTCGGGCACGAAGACCTCGATGCGGTAATAGAAGTCAAATAGCCGCTCCGTGCGGTTTCGGTCGCGCAGCAACGGGTCGAAGGGGCTGAGGACGCGGACGCGGGCGGAAGGTTCCGGCACGTCTGTCAGGTCAGCGGTGAAATCGGCAAAGGCAAAAGACGCGCGGGCATTGTCCCCGTCGCTGGAGAGAAGCGAGACCTCGCAGAGTTCATCGCGATGGTTCTTGACCCAGTCCCTCGCCTCTTGCGGGGTGACGAGATCGAAAAACGCGGCGATTTCGCCATGGGTGGCGAAACCCAGCCGCTTCAGCGCCTCACGGCAGGCCCAGTCGACAAATTCGGTGTGCTCCACCTCGGTTTCGTGATGCTCGCCGGGAATGACCCGTTCGGCGAGATCATAGACCTTCTGGAAATTAACGCGGCCGGCAATCGCGAGCTTGCCGGTGTGCCAGAGATATTCAAGGGCGGTCTTGGAGGGATGCCAGTTCCACCAGCCGCCGGACTGGTGCCCCTCCTCCTTCAGCTCCCGTGCCAGAACAGGACCGGTGGCGGCGATGCGCTCCAGCGTTTCGCCGAAAGCCGCGTCGAAACCCTCGCCGTGCCATTTGCGCCAGCGCTCCTGAATGATCGGCTCGCGGCGGCGGAAACGGTGTTTCCAATAGGGATAAAATTCCGTCGGCAGGATGGAGGCGTCATGCGTCCAGTGCTCGAAAAGCGCGCGGTCCTTTTCCAAAAGCGTGGTCAGATGGCCGCGCCTGTAGGTCTGGTTGCGGGAGAAAATAATCTGGTGGTGGGCGCGCTCCACCGTGCCGATGCTGTCCACCTGTACAAAACCGATATCGGTGATGAGCTGCAACAGGCCATCCTTGGAAAGCGCCTTGCCGGGCGGAGAGGAAAGCCCCTGCCGCGCCAGAAAAATCCGTCTTGCCGCTTCGTTTGAAACCTTGATCGCCATGGCGCAGAAGGTAGAACGGCTTTTTCGCGATTGCAATGTTCTTTTTTTGTTCCTTGTTTCACTTCTGTTGATGACGGGGTATAGAACCGGAAAAAGAGCGTGAGGATGTAAGCTTGGAAATCCGTTTTACCGCCGCCGGCGTCGCTTTCGAGGGCCGGCAGGCCCTGCAGCCGCTGTCTGTGACATTGACGGAACGGCGCATCGGCGTGATCGGCCTCAATGGTTCCGGCAAGACCACCTTTGCGCGGCTGATCAACGGGCTGAACAAACCGAGCGAAGGCAGGGTTTCGGTGAACGGCCTCGACACCGTGACGGACGCCAAGGCGGTGCTGCAGACGGTCGGCTTCATCTTCCAGAATCCACAGAACCAGATCATCCTGCCGATCGTGCGCGACGATGTCGCCTTCGGGCTGAAGCGGCTCGGTCTCGGCAAGGTGGAAACCCAAGCCCGGGTGAAAGCCGTTCTCGCCCGGCTCGGCATCCCTCACCTCGAAGAACGGCGCGCGCATGAGCTTTCCGGCGGCGAATTGCAGCTTGCGGCGCTGGCGGCGCTTCTGGTCACCGAACCGCAAATCCTCATTCTCGATGAGCCGACCAACCAGCTCGATCTCAAAAACCGAGCCACCGTGGAAAAGACCATGGCGGCGCTGTCGCAGGCGCTTGTTGTCATTACCCACGATTTGCCGCTGGTTGCGAGCTTCGACCGGGTGCTGGTTTTCCATGAAGGCGCGCTGGTGGCCGACGCCGCACCCGAAGAAGCGGTGGCGCGTTATCTGGAGGTGGCATCGCGATGAAATCGCTGCATGTGGAAGGCACCGGCTGGCTCTACCGCGTCTCGCCGCGCCTCAAACTCCTGACGCTCATGGGTTTCAGCATCGCATTGTTCCTCACCGGCGATCTGCTGGTTCTCGCAGGCGCGACGGTTTTGGCCGCCCTTATTCTGGGCGCCACGCGGCTGCCCTTCAAGGACATCGGCCTGCGGCTGCGGCCGGTGACGCTGACCATCTTCCTCGTCGCCGCCTTCAGCTACCTCCTGCTTCCCGCCCATGATGCCAGTGTCAATCTTTTGCGGCTGACGGCGCTGGCGCTGCTTGCCACCGCCGTCACCATCACCGTCAGCATCTCGCAATTCATGGACGAGATCGCGCTTGCCGCCGCCCCGCTGGAAAGGCTGGGGCTGGTGAAGGCCGCCGATATCGGGCTTGCGGTCGGGCTCGTCGTGCGGTTCGTGCCTGAAATCGTCAACCGTTACCATGCGGTGCGCGATGCGCATCGGGCGCGCGGCCTGCCTGTGCGGATGGCCACCATCATCGTGCCGCTGGTGATTATGACGTTGAAGGATGCCGATGCCATTGCCGACGCCATTGACGCGCGCGGTTTCAGAGGTCAAAGCTGACGGCCAGATAACCATCCGGAGTTTCCGAGCCATGACGACCCGCGACCTTGTGCTGATTTCGCTGTTTTCCGCCATCATCATCGCACTCGGGCTTCTGCCGCCGATCACGCTCGGTTTCATTCCCGTGCCAATCACCGCGCAGTCGCTCGGCGTCATGCTGGCCGGTGTCGTGCTGGGCGCGAAACGCGGTACGCTGGCGGTTCTCCTGACAATCCTGATTGCCGCCATCGGCCTGCCGGTGCTTTCGGGCGGACGCGGCGGCCTTTCCATCTTCACGACGCCGACCACGGGCTTCCTGATCGGCTGGATCGCGGCGGTTTTCGTCACCGGCACGCTCTCGGAAAAGCTCGTCAATCGCGGCCAGTCCGCTCTCACACAGGGCATCGGTTTCTTCCTCGCCAGCCTGATCGGCGGCGTGCTCGTGCTTTATGCTTTCGGTATCACCTATCTGGCGCTGGTCGTCGGGCTCGGTTTCGAAAAGGCCTTCATGGGCTCGCTCGCCTTCATTCCGGGCGATGCGCTGAAGGCGGTGCTCGCAGCCCTTGCCGGCCGCGCCGTGATGGCCGGTTATCCGCTTCTGCCGCAGCGCGCCTGAACGGACTTTCTTCGGGAGGAAAAGAATGGCGACCCGCCTCTACGAACATCCGATCTTCCTCGAGCATATCACGCCTTCCGGCCACCCCGAGCGGCCGGATCGCCTGCGGTCGCTGAACATCGCGCTTGAACATCCGAATTTCGAGCGGCTGGACCGGAAGGAAGCGCCGCAGGCCAATGAGGATGCGGTGCTGCTGGCGCATCCGGAAGAGCATCTGCTTGCCGTCATGCGGCAGGTGCCCGAAGAGGATGGCGAGATCAACCGGATCGAGTCCGACACCTATCTCTCGCCAAAAAGCCTGCAGGCGGCGCTGACCGGCATTGGCGCTGCCATGGCGGCCGTGGATGACGTGTTTACCGGCGCTGCCGATAATGTCTTCGTCGCCGCCCGCCCGCCCGGCCACCATGCGGAAACCGCAAAGGCCATGGGTTTCTGTCTTTTCAACAATGTGGCGATTGCCGCCCGCCATGCGCAGAAGGCGCACGGCGCGGAGCGCGTCGCCATCATCGACTGGGACGTGCATCACGGCAACGGCACCCAGGATATCTTCTGGAACGACACCTCCGTGCTGTTCTGTTCCACCCACCAGATGCCGCTTTACCCGTGGAGCGGCGACAAAAACGAAACCGGCGTGAAGAACAATATCGTCAACGCGCCGCTTTCACCCAACACCGGCAGCGAATATTTTCGCGAGGCCTTCAAATCCCGCGTATTGCCGGCGATTGCCGATTTTTCGCCCGATCTCATCCTCATCTCCGCCGGTTTCGACGCGCATCACCGCGATCCGCTGGCGCAGATCAATCTGGTGGGCGAAGATTTCGACTGGGCAACGGGCCGGCTTCTGGAAATGGCTGATAAATACACATCGAACCGGGTCGTCAGCCTGCTGGAAGGCGGTTATGATCTGGAAGGGCTGGCGGAATCGGCAGCCATGCATATTTTGAGAATGATGAAGGGTTGAACATGACGGAAAATGCCAACACAGCCGATGTCAGCGGTTATTCCTTTGAAAAAGCCGTCGCCGAGCTGGAAAGCATTGTCGCACGCCTGGAACGCGGAGACGTGGCGCTGGACGAATCCATCGCCATCTATGAGCGCGGCGAAGCCCTGAAGAAGCATTGCGAGACGCTGCTGAACGCTGCCGAAAAGCGAATTGAGAAGATTCGCCTCGACCGAGCCGGCAAGCCGCAGGGTGTGGAGCCGCTGGACGGGGAGTGATTGCGTTTAGCAGGAGCGTTTGGACGTGATTAGATAAGGTAGCCACCTCCCGATTCAAACACTCGACGTCATCCTCGGGCTTGTCCCGAAGATCTGCAATGCATTGATTTTCTTGACGTGTTTAGATCCTCGGGACAAGCCCGAGGATGACGGAGGAGAGGTTTGAAAACTTCCCCGGCCGTAAGGTGTTCTCACAATGTCGTGTTAACAAGGATCGTTGACGCTGCGTTCGATATCGCGATGCTCCCCTCCCCCTCGGTTATGATAAACTCCCGCCAGACGACACGAGGAGCTTGCGATGTCCTTCTTTCCCGGTAACGATCCCGTCGCGGGTGATGCTTTTGCCTGCGACGCCATCGAGAACCTGATCATTCCGCGCACCAGCGACATTGGCGGCTTTGCCGTGCGTCGTGCGCTGCCGACCCGGCAGCGGCGTCTCGTCGGCCCCTTCATCTTTTTCGACCGTATGGGCCCGGCGATCCTGAAAGCGGGCGAGGCGCTCGACGTCAAACCGCATCCACATATCGGGCTTTCCACCGTCACCTATCTGTTCGACGGCGAAATCAAGCATCGCGACAGTCTCGGCACCGAGCTTGTCATCCGCCCCGGCGACATCAACCTGATGACCGCCGGGCGCGGCATCGTGCATTCGGAACGCACGCCGGAAAACCTGCGCGGTCATCCGCTGTCCATGTCCGGCCTGCAGACATGGCTTGCCCTGCCAGACCATATGGAAGAAATCGCCCCGGCATTTGCTCACACGGCGAAAGAAGACATGCCGTTGATCGACCTCAAGGGCGCGACCGGCCGCGTGGTGATCGGCGAATTCGAAGGCCTCACCTCCCCCGTTTCGGCCTTTACCGATACGCTTTATGTCGATCTTTCGCTGGAGCCGGGGGTAAAATTCCCCTTTTCCGCCGATCATGAGGAGCGGGCGATCTATATTCTGTCCGGCTCGCTGGACGTGGCGGGCGATATCTTCGCCGCCGATCAGCTGCTCGTCTTCAGGCCGGGTGACGACATCACGCTTCAGGCCGGCAGCAATGGCTGTCACATCATGATCTTCGGCGGGGCGGCGCTCAATCAGCGCCGCTACATCTGGTGGAACTTCGTTTCGTCATCAAAAGAACGCATAGAGCAGGCCAAACAGGAGTGGAGAACCGGACGCTTCGATATCGTTCCCGGCGACGAAGAAGAGTTTGTCCCTTTGCCGGAAGGTTGAAATTCTATAGAAGTATACGACATGCAGGGCTCACCCGCCGGCTTTCGCGACAGAGGGCACCCTGCGGACCACCAGAAAAGGCCGAACGATTGACCGGAATGCCACAGACACCATTGCTCGACCGGGTGAATTTTCCCTCCGATCTCAAGGAGATCGACGATCGCGACCTGCCGGAACTGGCGCGGGAACTGCGCGACGAGATGATTGACGCCGTGTCAAAGACCGGTGGCCATCTGGGGGCCGGCCTTGGTGTCGTGGAACTGACGATTGCCATTCACAAGGTCTTCAACACGCCCGAAGACCGGCTGATCTTCGATGTCGGCCATCAATGTTATCCGCATAAAATCCTGACCGGTCGTCGCGACCGCATTCGCACCCTGCGTCAGGAAGGCGGGCTTTCCGGCTTCACCCGGCGGGCCGAAAGCGACTATGACGATTTCGGCGCCGGCCATTCCTCCACCTCCATTTCCGCCGGTCTCGGCATGGCGGTGGCGGCGGGGCTGGATCAGAGCGACCGCAAGGTTATCGCCGTCATCGGCGACGGCTCGATGTCGGCGGGCATGGCGTTCGAAGCGCTGAACAATGCCGGCGCGCTCGATGCGCGGCTGATCGTCATCTTGAACGACAACGACATGTCGATTGCGCCGCCGACGGGCGCGATGAGCGCCTATCTGGCGCGCCTCGCCTCCGGCCGCACCTATATGGGTTTTCGCGATTTCGGTAAGAAACTGACGGCCTATCTCGGCAAGACCATCGACCGCGCCATTACCCGCGCCGTAACCCATGCGCGCGGTTATGTGACCGGCGGCACGCTGTTCGAGGAGCTTGGCTTTTATCACATCGGCCCGATCGACGGTCACTCCTTCGATCACCTTTTGCCGGTGTTGCGCAATGTGCGCGACAACCAGAAAGGTCCCGTCCTCATCCATGTGGTGACGCAGAAGGGCAAGGGTTACGCGCCGGCGGAAGCGGCAGCGGACAAATATCACGGCGTCAACAAGTTCGACGTCATCACCGGCGCGCAGGCGAAAGCCAAGCCGAATGCGCCGAGCTATACCAGCGTCTTCGCCGAAGCGCTGATTCAGGAAGCCACCCTCGACGACAAGATCATCGGTGTGACGGCCGCCATGCCGAACGGCACCGGCCTCGACAAGATGGCCGAGCTTTTCCCAGCCCGCACCTTCGATGTCGGCATTGCCGAACAGCACGCCGTCACCTTCGCGGCGGGACTTGCGGCCGATGGTTACAAGCCGTTCTGTGCGCTTTATTCCACCTTCCTGCAACGCGGTTACGACCAGCTGGTGCATGATGTGGCGATCCAGAGCCTGCCCGTGCGTTTCCCCATCGACCGCGCCGGTTTCGTCGGTGCCGACGGCCCGACCCATGCCGGCTCCTTCGACACGACGTTCCTTGCCACCCTGCCCGGCATGGTGGTGATGGCTGCATCGGACGAAGCGGAGCTGAAACATATGGTCCGCACGGCGGCAGCTTACGATGAAGGTCCGATTTCCTTCCGGTATCCGCGCGGCGAAGGTGTGGGCGTCGAGATGCCCGCGCGCGGTGAGATTCTGCAGATCGGCAAGGGCCGCATCATCAAGGAAGGCACGAAGGTTGCGCTGCTCTCCTTCGGCACACGCCTTGCGGAATGCCTGGCGGCTGCCGAAGACTTGGATGCTGCCGGACTTTCGACCACGGTTGCCGATGCGCGCTTCGCCAAGCCGCTCGATCTCGATCTCATCCGCCAGCTGGCCAGCCATCACGAGGTGCTGGTGACTATTGAGGAAGGCTCCGTCGGCGGTTTCGGCGCGCATGTACTGCATTTCATGGCCAGCGCCGGGTTGCTCGACCACGGCCCGAAGGTTCGCACATTAACCCTGCCCGACCAGTGGGTGGAACAGGCCAAGCCAGAGACCATGTATGCCAATGCCGGCCTTGACCGTGCCGGCATCGTTTCCACCGTGTTCAATGCGCTTGGCCAGCGTCAGGCCGGTGTTGGGTTTGCCGGTTAAGCCCGGTCGAAGGAAATGACGGAGCATTCGGCGTGACTGACGTCACCCGCATACTCCATCACCGGAAAATCGTAAGCCATGGTCTTACGAACGCCCGGCACAACGGATTCCCGCAAAAACCTCCGCTGGATGCGCTACAGGATAACCCGCTTGCGGTTACTGCCGCTTTGCCAAATATTATTGAAATGTAATTTTTCCACCGGCTTTCGGAGCACTCTTGATATATTGCCGTGACCTGATCGCCTTTCGACAGTTTTCCTAGCTCGTCATCGTAATAGCCGCCGCCCTTGTCTTCGTCGCCGTTCCAGCCTGTCCAGTATTTTTTACCCTCTCTGTACCAGGCCCAGCAATCCTTGCCTTTTTTGGTTGAACTGCCTTTGAGGTCCATCAGCTCGTAACTTGTGCAAAGTTCATTTTCGCGGACAGACCATGTTCCGCTGGCGACGAATTCGTCGTTTTTCCCCACGAGCAGGAACGTGCCATCGGGCGAGAAGAAAGCACGACTTCGGCGCCATTCGATCGTTTTACCAGAATAGATCGCCACAACCTCCTGCGACGTCAGTTTGACCGCCTGCTGAGGAAGATTGTCCGCAGTGGCCATGCCCCGAAGAGAAAGGTCGCAATAACAAAAACAAAAGGATGTATTTTCATTCTATTTTCCACCTAACTATCTATTTTTAAATATAACTTTTTGAAAAGCGGAATCCCACGCATTGGCGCACGCTATCCGTTTGCGGATGACTCTTTATCTTTTGCTCTCCAGCATCGTTCCGCCGGCATAGACTGCGCTTCAATTCGATTTTGCCATGATCTCCTGGTAACGCTCGGTGACCTTGTCGCCATTCGACAACTTTTTCAGCTCGCCGTCGTAATAGCCGCCGACTTTGTCCTTTTCTCCGCTCCAGAGCGCCCAGTATTTTTTTCCCTGCCTGTACCAGGTCCAGCAATCTTTGCCGGTGTGGATTTTTCCTTCCTTGAGGCTCTTTCCCTGAAATTCGGCACATACCTCGTTGTCGCGCGCCGACCATTTTCCCTGGCCGGCAAAATTCCCGCTTTTACCGACGATGAAATAGCTGCCATCCGGAGAGAAGTAAGCGTTGCTGCGGGTCCACTCACTGGATTTCCCGGCATAGAGAGCCTGAGCCTCCGCCTGTGTCAGCTTCACCGCGTCCTTCGGAAGCCGGTCGGCCAAGGCCGTTGCGGAGAAACAACCAATTGCAGTAAAAATTATAATCGATCTCGGCATAATCATTTTGACTTCCTCCAGCTTGCGATGAGGAAGTCTAGCAGTGAAAAAATCAAAGCAGACACTCCCAATCGGGAGCGTTTTTTGAGATATCTAGGTTTATATCATAGCGTCATTCTGCCGATTTCGAGGAACGCAGATATGAACTCAAATAGATTATTAGAAATTTCCGATGAAATATCCTCTTCCATTCAAGCGGCGGCTGTAGGAGCGAGCTCGTGGAAGAATGTGTGTACAAATTTCACCAAAGCTTTTCCCGGTTCTTATTCAGCACTCATAAGTCAAAGTTTCAGAAATCCCGACTTAAACCACGCCGTTTGCTCTGAACTGGAAGAAAGCCACCTGAATTCCTTTCTCAGCCATTATAGCAACATCAATCCCTGGCGTGCGTTTTGGCAGGGTGCGAGAAATGGATCCATAATTGTCGCGGAAAGAGACGATCCCGCAAGGCAGTACCATGGAAGCAGGTTCTACAATGAGTGGATGAAAGCTGTTGGAGACTTTGACGCCGCGGTGGGACTCCGTCTGCAAGTGGCAGACGACGAGGTTATTTACCTGCCGGTTCACTTCTCCACCAGCCTGTCGTCAACCTATGATTGGCAATTGGAAGCGGTGATGCAAAATACGCGCCGCTCGCTGACAAACGCACTGGAAATAGCAACCTATATCCGGGATACCTCAAGCGGGATCGCCGCGAAATCGGCGCTTGTCAGTCTCGGAAACGTCGTCGCTTTTGTCGTTGACGACCGGTTGAAGCTGAGGGAAGCAAATCAGGCTGCGACCGAAGCATTTGTTCGCGATTTTCCTGTTGGATGCCGGCACAACGCGATTTCCTTTGCCACACCGTCCGTGACAGCCTCTCTCACGAGATGCCTCAGAAACAGACCCCGTGATTTCGCCACCAAGTTGGTGATGCAAGCGGAAAACGACCGATGGCTGATCGTCGTCAACCAGTTGCCCCAGCTTTCGGGATTTCTATTGGCAAGAGGGCGTGATCAGTTCCTTGTGCAGATGCGAAAGCTGACATCGCAAAATGAGACGCTGGATGGCGATATTCTTGTCCAAACCTATGGTCTGACACGCTCGGAACTCAGCCTCTGCAGAGCATTGGCGGCAGGGCTGCTGCTTGCCGATGCGGCGGCGGCCAATCGGATCAGTTATGAGAATAGTCGTCAGAAACTGAAATCCATATTCAGAAAGACCGGCGTTGGAAGTCAGTCGGATTTGAAAGCGCTGCTGCGGATTTTCGGCTGACAGTCGTCACCACCCTCCCAGCTGGGACGCGCACACAGAGCCCTGTCCATGCGATATGCTTGCAGTCTGGAAAACCCTACTTCACGGAGACGCCGATGAAACATTTCATCTTTTTTCTGGCCTTTTCGATCCTCCTACCCTCGTACAACATCCGTGCTGGAGGGTTCAGCAGTTTTGATCTTCAAACGGCCGGTAAATCTTACGCACATTCTCGATCGCGGGCACCGGATGGATCGGTTGCGGAACGCTTCGAACTGCGTTCCGGCGATTGCCCACAATCGTCTGGCGATTGCCGAGCCGACCGGGAGCGTGTCGAAAAATCAGAACAACTGCCCGCGTCCAGGGTTGGATCGGAGTTCTGGTACAGCTTTTCAGTGTTCCTACCATCGGACTGGCCATCAACTGGGCGGCTCACCACAAAGCTGGGGCAATTTCATCAGAAAGGCGACGGCAAACCTCCGGTGTTGTTTCAACTCGACGACCAGGCTTATGAGTTTGAACTCGGCGATCCGTCCCGAAGGCAGGGCAACCCTATGAAACCCATCGGGGGCTCTAAGAACATCAGGTTAAAATCGGCTGCGGCCATGAAAGGCAAATGGACGGATGTCGTCGTTCACGCCAAATGGTCAAGGAAAAACGACGGCTTTATAAAAGTGTGGGTGGATGGACGGCAAAAGGTAAATCTTACTGGCGCGAATGTAGATCGGGATCAACCAGTTTACTTCAAGTACGGCATCTATCGGAGCTTTGTGAGTCGCGCGAAAAAGCCGTATCCGACACTTGTAGCATGGTACCGTAATATCAATCGTGGCGTGGCGAGGGCTGAAGTGGAGAGAAAATAGGGCTTGCATAAGATGGGGCGCAGAAGCGCCCCACAGTCTGTTTCTCTTGATAGGTCAAGACCGGGCTCAGAACTCCGTCCAGTCCTGATCCTTGGCGGCCGGTGCTTCGGCGCCGCCGCCAAAGGCGCGGGCGAGGCTCTGTCCGAGCGCGCGGGCGGGAGAAGCGACCGGCCGTGCGGCTGCGGAAACGGGCTTGACCGGAGCCTTGCGTGCCGGTGCGGCCGGCGCGGGCTGGAAGGCGGGTCTGGCGGAAGACTGGCGCGGCGCGGAATAGCCGCCGGCACTGGCAACGGCAGCGCGTGCGCCATCCATTCTGAACTGGCCGAGCAGACTATTCAGCGCTTCCGCTTCGCGGGCCAGCGAATGGCTGGCGGCGGTCTGCTGTTCCACCATGGCGGCGTTCTGCTGCGTGCCCTGATCCATCGTGTTCACAGCCGTGTTGATTTCCTGCAGGCCGGTCGCCTGTTCGCGGGCAGCGACGACGATGGCGCTGACATGGGCGTTGATCTCTTCGACTTCCGCAACGATGAGTTCCAGAGCCTTGCCGGTCTCGTCGACCAGATTGACGCCGTTTTCCACCTGCTGGCTGGAAGCGCCGATCAGCGTCTTGATTTCCTTGGCGGCATTGGCGGAACGCTGGGCAAGTTCGCGGACTTCCTGCGCAACCACCGCAAAGCCCTTGCCGGCATCACCGGCGCGTGCGGCTTCGACGCCGGCGTTCAGCGCCAGCAGGTTGGTCTGGAAGGCAATATCGTCGATGACACCGATGATGTTGCCGATTTCGCCGGAAGATTTCTCGATTTCACGCATGGCGGCAACCGCCTTGCGGACCACGACGCCGGACTTTTCCGCACCGGCGCGAGCGCGCTGGACCAGATTTCCGGCATCTTCCGCGCCGCGGGCGCTATCGCGCACCGTGGTGGTGACTTCTTCCAGCGCTGCGGCGGTTTCTTCGATTGAGGCAGCCTGCTGCTCGGTGCGGCGCGACAGGTCGTCGGCGGCGGAGAGCATTTCCGAAGCGCCGGCATTGATCGCGGCGGCGTTCTCACCGACCGTGCGCAGCGCTTGCTGGAGTTTTTCGACGGCGCTGTTGAAATTCACGCGAACAGGATCGATGGCGGGCGCAAAGGGCGTTTCGATGCGATAGGAAAGATCACCATCCGCGAGAGCGGCAAGGCCCTTGCCAAGCTCGGCGCTGGCAAAAGCGCTTGCGGCTTCGTCCTTGGCCTTTTCTTCCTCGTTGCGGCGGCGTTCAGCCTCCGTCGCGGAGCGCATGCGATCGGTCTCGCCGGCAAGGCGGGATTTTTCCAGCCCGGCTTCCTTGAAGACCAGAACGGCCTTCGCCATCTTGCCGACTTCGTCGCCACGATCCGTGGCCGGAACTTCCGTCGTCAGATCGCCATCGGCAAGCCGGCTCATTGCCGCCGTCATGCCAACGATGGGCGTGACGATGGAGCGCGACAGCGCCCAGATGAGGGCAACGGCCAGAAGACCGGCAACGGCGCCGCCACCCAGAAGCGCATATTTCAGGTTCAGTGCGGCTGCCTGCTGTTCTGCCGCGTAAGCGGTGGACAGGCCGTTCAGCTGCTCCTTGATCTTGGCGGCGGAGGCGCGGAAGCCATCGAGCTGGCCCTTGGCCTGATTGCGGCCGATCTCGATGATTTCGGAAATCGGCGCTTCGGTCGTCTTGCGTGCGGCGATCTGCGGTTCCGCCAGTTCCTTGAAGAACACGGTGGCGGATTTCTGCATGTCGTCGATGGATGTCAGGATGTCCGGCCGGCCGACAGCCAGCGCGCGGGCTTCGTCCAGCTTCTTCAGCATCAGATCGCGCTGGGCGAATACATCGTTATAGGTGCTGTCGCTGCGAAACAGCAGGAAGCCGCGCTGATTGACGGCCTGCTCCAGCATGGCGGCCGTTGCGCCATCCACAGCCTGGATGATATCCTTCGTGCGGTTGTTTTCGATGGTGACACGCTCGCTCCCCAGCGTCTGCCAGAATACGACCGCAGAAGCGAGCAGGCACACGCTCATCAAGGCACAGAAGGTGGCTATGAGCTTCAGATTGATGGGGAGGTTTTTAAGCGACATCGCAAACTCTCTCGGCGACCCGATGCCTCGAAGCAAGCGTCTGCGCTGCAACGGCCGCAATTTTGTGGATGGGAGGAGATGCCGTCATGGCAGGTTCCGGTGGCCGCACGGGCCTTGTGCACAAAGTGCAATACAAGCCTTTATATTGGATTAATCGAACATTCTGACTTTGCGGTGCAACATCAATGGGCGACAGCGGGCATCGTCGGTCCCTTTCAGCGATAAATCGCTTGCATCGGCGGGGTTTGGCGGTCATTGACACGGGACCATGTCCAAAACATCTGAAAATGAACGGCTTGACCAGCTTCTCGTGTCGCTCGGCCACTTTGCCAGCCGCTCGCGTGCGCGCGACGCGGTTGCGCGCGGCACCGTGAGCGTCAACGGCAAAATCGTCACCAAACCGAGCCAGACCGTCGCTGGCGACGCCGAAATCGCCATCAGCGATCCCGCGCAGGCCTATGTTTCGCGCGCAGCGCTGAAGCTCGTGGCCGCGCTCGATCATTTCCGGCTCGACCCCTCGGGCCATGACTGTCTCGATGTCGGCGCTTCGACCGGCGGTTTCACCGAGGTGTTGCTGGAGCGTGGCGCCAAACACGTCACCGCCATCGATGTCGGCCACGGGCAGATGCATGCGAGGATAGAGAACGATCCGCGGGTGACCAATCTGGAAGGGCTGAATGCGCGCTTCCTGACGACGGAGGATATCGATGACCGGCCCATCGGCTTCATCGTCTCCGACGTGTCCTTCATTTCGCTGAAGCTCGCGCTTGCGCCGGCACTCGAGCTTGCGGAGCCGGGTGCTCTCGCGGTTCTGCTGGTGAAGCCGCAATTCGAGGCGGGGCGCGACGCCATCAGCAAGGCCGGGCTGTTAAAAGAACCGGAAACGGCGCCTGCCGTGGCCGCCGAGCTGGAACGCTGGCTGACCGAGGACATGGGCTGGAAAAGCCTCGGCCTCATTCCCTCGCCGATTTCCGGCGGCGACGGCAACATCGAATTTCTTCTCGGAGGCGAAAAGCCATGAGCACACAGACCGTCACCATCAAGAGCCTCGGCGCGCAGGGCGACGGCATCGCGCACTGTCCCGACGGCCCGGTCTATGTGCCTTTCGCGCTGCCCGGGGAAACGGTCGCGATTGCGAAGGTGAAAGATCACGGCACCGTCATGTCGATAACGGAAGCCTCGGCGGAGCGCCGTGAACCGGCCTGCCGCCACTTCGGTCCCGATGGCAAAAACGGCACCTGCGGCGGCTGTTCGCTGCAGCATCTTTCCGACCAGCCTTACCATGCCTACAAGCGGGAGCTGGTGGTTTCGGCACTGAGATCAAAGGGCCTGACGCCGCCGGTGGACGATCTCGTCATCTGTCGCCCCGGCGAGCGCCGCCGCGCGGTGTTTGCCGCCCGCAAGACGGAAAAGGGCCTGCTGCTCGGTTTCAGCCAGGCGAACAGCCATCACATCGTCGCTATCGAGGAATGTCCCGTCACCTCGCCCGGCATCGTCTCGCGCCTGGATGCCATCCGCGCCATCGGGCTTTCCATGGTGGCGAATGCCGAACCGTTCCGCATGACCGTTCTCGAAACGCTCTCGGGCCTAGATATTTCGGTCGAGGGCATCAAGTCGGTCAGCGACAAGCAGCGGCGCACCCTCACGGAAACGGTGCTTGCCATGCGCGGCATTGCCCGTGTCTCGCTCTCGGGTGAAATCCTGATCGAACCGCAAAAGCCGATCATCGAATTCGGCGGCGTTGCGGTTTCCCCGCCGGCCGGCAGTTTCACGCAGGCGACGAAGCAGGCGGAAGACGCCATGGCCGAGCTGGTGCTTGCCCATATCGGCAAATCGAAGCGCATTGCCGATCTCTTCTGCGGTTCCGGCACCTTCGCGCTGAGGCTCGCACGCATCGGCAAGGTGCATGCGGTGGAAGCGGAAGACAAGCCGCTGAAGGCCCTGGACTTCGCCGCCCGCAACACGCAGGGCCTGAAGCCGGTGAGCGTCGAGAAACGCGATCTCTTCCGCCGGCCGCTGATGACAAGCGAACTGAAGAATTACGATGCTGTCGTGTTCGATCCGCCGCGCGCCGGCGCGGAATTCCAGTGCAAGGAACTGGCCCGCAGCACGGTGAAGAAGATCGTTGCGGTGAGCTGCAATCCGCTGACGCTCGCGCGCGATCTTACCATCCTCATGGAAGGCGGCTATCGCATCACCCGCGTCACGCCGGTCGACCAGTTCCTGTGGTCGCCGCATGTGGAAGCGGTGGCGACGCTGGAGAAATAATCACCAGGCCGTATCGACCGTGCCGTTACCGACCACGCCCGAGCAGCGGCAGGCGCCGCCCACGCGGCCCCGCTCGATGGGGCAGACATAGGGCCGGCGGCGATTGGCGCTCTCCGGCGGGGTGATGACGCAGACGAAACGGGCGCGGCGCTGGCGGTCGCGATTGCGGCCGGAATAATAGTCCTGGCTGCCATCGTCATAAGACTGCGCCAGAATAACGTTATTGCCCGAACCAACGGGCAGAAAAGATGCGGCCGCTGCCGCTTCGGCGACGGTTGCACCGGAGAGCAGGACAGTCAGGGCAAAAACGGAGTAACGCATATGGTGGCCTTCGAACGGAGAGTTTGGTCGATCCATCTTTGTCGGACAGGCTCCATCGACCATACATAATCCGCATTCAAAAGCACAGCGGCTTCAAACACAGAGGATGCCGCCTATTTCTTCTCCCCGCCGGGGAGAAGGTGGCCCGAAGGGTCGGATGAGGGGGTAAGCTCTCCGCACATCTCTACCCTCACCCCCTCATCCCGCTGCCGCGACCTTCTCCCCCTCGGGGAGAAGAAGCAGGCGGATATCGCCCGCTCCATAATAAGTGGCAATGACGATTCCCGCGGCGCTCAGCGGCGCATGAATGCCTCGAAGGCGGCGCGCGCTTCGGCGCTTTGCAGCTGCGCGATGAAATGACGGCCTTCCTCTTCGATGCGGGCGAGAAGATCGTCCGGGTTGCCGCGAACCAGATCGCGGGCGATCTTCAGCGCCTGCTGCGGTTTGGCTGCAAGCCGGGTGGCAAGCGCCAGCGTTTCGCTCTCCACATGCTCGGGGGCGACGACTTTCCAGATCATCCCGGCCTGTAACGCCTGTTCAGCAGTAAAACCTTCGCCCATGGCAAGCAGCGCAAAGGCGCGCTGGTGTCCCATGAGTTTCGGCACGAGCAGGCTGGAAGCCGCTTCCGGCACCAGAGCGAGATCCACGAATGGGGTCTTGAACAGGCTGCGGCTGGAGGCGACCGTCAGGTCGCAATGCAGGTTCAGCGTCGTGCCGATGCCGATGGCGAGCCCGTCGACGCCGGATACCATTGGCTTGTCGAAAGCGACGAGCGCTTTCAGAAGCTCAAGCGCGGCAAGCTTGCCCTTGCCGCCCGACATGGCGAAGGCCAGAAAATCGGCCATGTCGTTACCGGCGGAGAAGCAGCCTTCCGTGCCGAGAAAGGCGACGACGCGGATTTCCGGGTCCGCCTTGGCAGCGTGGAGGGCGTCTGCCATGCGCAGATACATGGCATCGGTGATGGCGTTTTTCTTGTCCGGCCGGTTGAAGCGGATGGTCAAGACTTCCGGCGCATGGCCGACGCGCTCGACGAGAATATGTTCGTCCGACATCTGAGCCTCCTCAAGCCAATACGGTGCGGGCGGCGGCAAGGCTTGCCGCGCCTGATATAACGCGGTCCTTCAGCGCCGCCGTTTCCCCCAGCAGATTTTCCGCTGCGAAACGGCAAAGGGCGGCGCGATGCCCGCTCCTGCCATCATCGACGGCGGCCAATGCGCCCTTGGCGAGATAGGCGCCGGTGAGCGCCAAGCCGAAAAGGCGCTGATAGGGCGTCGCGCCGGCGAGCGCGGTTTCGGTTTCGCCTGCCTTGATGCGGTCCAGCAGCCAGTCGGTCGCCGTTTCCAGATCGGCAAGGCTTGCTTCGAGATAACGGCCGGTCTCGCCGAGATCGTCGCGGTTCGAAGCGGCTGTGCGGGCGGCGATCTCACGCAGTTCGGCGATGAAACCGCGCACCTGCGCGCCTTCGGAGAGCGGCAGCTTGCGCAGCACCAGATCGATGGCCTGAATGCCATTGGTGCCTTCATAGATCGGCGCGATGCGAGCATCGCGCAGGTAACGTGCCGCACCGGTCTCCTCGATAAAGCCCATGCCTCCATGCACCTGAATGCCCATGGACGCGACATCGACGCCGGCATCGGTGGAGAAGGATTTGGCGATGGGTGTCAAAAGGGCAGCGCGCTCCTGCCAGTGAGCGCGCTGCCGGGCGTCTTCAGTCGCATGCGCCATATCGATGGCGTGCGCGCAACTGAAGGAAATCGCCCGCGACCCTTGAGTGAGCGCCTTCATCGTCAGAAGCGTTCTGGCGATATCCGGGTGCTCGATAATCGGGCTCATGCCGGAACCCTGCCAGCCGGGCGCTTTGCCCTGCGTGCGTTCCCTGGCATATTCGATGGCCTTCTGGGTCGCGGCTTCGCAGATCGCCACGCCCTGCATGCCGACGGCAAGGCGGGCGTTGTTCATCATGGTGAACATGCAGGCAAGACCCTTGTTCTCCTCGCCGACCAGCCAGCCGAGAGCGCCCTTCCCTTCACCGAATTTGCCATCGCCGAAGATCATCGTGCAGGTGGGCGAGCCGTGAATGCCGAGCTTGTGTTCGAGTGAATGGCAGAACAGATCGTTGCGACTGCCCGGCGCACCGTTTTCATCGGGCAGGAATTTCGGCACGAGGAACAGTGAGATGCCACGCGTGCCGGCCGGCGCATCCGGCAGGCGGGCGAGAACGAGGTGGATGATATTGTCCGCCGCATCGTGTTCGCCCCAGGTGATGAAAATCTTCTGCCCGAAGATGCGATAGGTGCCGTCGCCATTGCGCTCCGCCCGGGTCTTCAGCACGCCGAGATCCGAACCCGCATGCGGCTCGGTCAGGTTCATCGTGCCGGTCCATTCGCCGGAGACGAGTTTCGGTAAATATGTACGCTTGAGATCATCGCTGCCGTGCGCAACGATGGCTTCCACCGCACCCATGGTCAGCGTCGGCGCCAGCGCAAAGGCCATGGAGCCGGAATTCCACATTTCCAGTGCGGCGACATTCAGCATATGCGGCAGGTTCTGGCCGCCGAACTCTTCCGGCGCGGTCAGGCTGTTCCAGCCCGCTTCGGCCCAGCGGCGATAAAGATCGGCCCAGCCATCCGGTGTCGTCACCTTGCCGTCGGCAAGCTTTGCGCCCTGGCGGTCGCCGATCTCGGCGAGCGGCGCGACCTCTGCGGTGGCGAAACGGCCGGCTTCGTGCAGAATGGCATCGACCAGATCTTCCCCAAGGTCTCCCAGCGCACCCGTCGACAGCGCGTCTTCGAGACCCGCTACATGTTTGAGTGTAAAGGCGATATCGTCCACCGGCGCGCTATACATGCTGCCTCCTCCCGAAGCTCTGGCATCTTGCTACTGCCTTCGGGCTAAATGATTTTTACGTAAACGTCAATTTGAAAATTCCCGTCATTTCGGCGGGATTGTTATAAAACTGTCATATGAATTTGCTCAGCATGCGCTGAAAGGCGCCTCGCCGCACGCCGCTCCCACCCCGGAACGACGGACGCCTCCCTCCTCCCATCCAGCCGGTCAGGACTGCCACGATGGATCTCGTAACGCCCGTTATTCCCGGCCTTGTCTGGGCCTATCAGTTTCATCCCGGCACAGCCCCCTGCCGGCGGCTCGCGCCCGATGCCGGCTTTCACGAAATGGCCGAGTGCGAAGGGTTCTTCTGGCTGCATCTCAACCTCGCCGATCAGCGTGTGGCGGGTTTTCTCGAGACCATCGACGGTCTCGATCCGGCGGCGCGGGCAAGCCTTACGACCCATGAGACGCATCCGTCCATCGTGGTCGATGAAAAATCGCTTTACGGCACGCTTGTCGATTTCCAGCGGGAATTCGACAAGGAAACGCGCGATTTCGGCTGGCTGCATTTTGCGGTGAGCGACCGTTTCATCATCACGACCCGCCTGCAGCCACTGCATTCGGTGGACCGGCTGAAAGCGGCGGTCGACAAGAATTCCAACCGTTACCTCACGCCATCGCATGTGTTCGAGGGGCTGGTGGCGGAATTCCAGCGTTCGCTCATCAATCTGGTGATGGAGACAACGGAAGAACTGAACGCCATCGAAGACATGGTCTATGACAGCGAGACCCGCGACGAGCGGCGGCGCCTTGCCCCGCTGCGCCGCACGGTGGTTCGCCTGCACCGGCATCTGCGCACAGTGCTCACCCTGATGCGGCGGGCCTCGGCCGCCGATGATGACGAGATGCCTGACGGTTTCGAGGATGTCGCCTCACGCCTGATGGGCCGTCTGGAGGCTGTCGACCACGATGTCTACGCCCTGCAGGAGCGCGCAAGGCTGCTGCATGAAGAAATCGATTCCAAACTCTCGTCCGAAACCAACCGGCACCTTTATATCTTGTCGCTGATGACGGCATTCCTGCTGCCGCCCTCGCTGGTGACCGGTTTCTTCGGCATGAATACGGATGAGCTGCCGTTTACCGTCGGCACGGGCGGCACGCTGTCGGCCAGCATCTTCATCGCGATCTCGGTTGCTCTCGCCTGGTTCGTGCTGAAACGCGCGCGAATCCTGTAACGCAAAGAGCCGCCCGGCAATGACCGGACGGCTCTTTCAATTTCACCCTGTATTCTATCAGCTGTAAGGCGAATAGCAGGGCTGGCGCGGACCATGGTAAGGCTGGAACGTGTTGCTATAGGCATCGTAGGAACGATAGCGGCCATAGCACCAGTTCACATGCGCCTGGCTCAGCCCGCCGCGGCGGACCGGTCGATATTCGCGATAGACCGGGCGCGGACGATATTCCGGTACCGGGCGGTAGACTTCACGCGGCTGCGAGAGTGCGCCGCCGATGATCGCGCCCGTCGCAAAGGCTGCGAGCGGGAACCAGTAACCGTCATGGTGACGATAGCCCGGACGGTAATCGCGATAACCACGGTGGCCGCGATACCAGCCGCGGCGATCGCCCCAGCCGTCGCGATCACGCCAATATTGCACGTTCACGATGTTCTTGCTGGCATCGTTACCCGCGGTCTCAATGCTCTTCGGCGCGATCGGCAAAGGCATTGCTGCTTCCGCCGGAACAATCGCTCCTGCAACCACAATCGCAGAAAGACCGACAGCCAGGATATTCTTCACATAGCTTCTCATCTGACTTCCTCCATTCACGACGGTCAACAGGCCGTTCTCCGTGAATAATAACACTTTTTTCTTCTCATTCGGCCAGCTTTTCGGTCTGGCTGGAACATTACAGGTTGCAGGCTAGGCGTTTTCGCCTGAACCCAGCATTAACGATCCCATCACGCTTCGTTTACCCGGTCCTGCAGCGGCAAAACAAAAGCCCGGATAAAAAACCGGGCTTTCGAAAGTCCTGTCAGCGGCTGTAAGGCGATACGCATATGCGGCGCGGACCGCTGTTCGGCTGATAGGTGTTGTCGTAAGCGCGGTAGGACCGCCAGCGGTTCTGGCACCATGAAACATGGCTCCCGCCATAGGCCGGGCGCGGCTGCTGCATGGCGCCGCCGATGATCGCGCCTGCCGCGAAGGCAGCGAGCGGGAACCAGTAACCGTTGTGATAACGGTAACCTGGACGGCGATCGCGATAACCACGATGACCATTATACCAGCCGTCACGCGGCGGGCGCGGACGATACATACGATCGCCGTACCTGCGGTCGTATCTGCGGTCCCATTCACGGTACTGCACCGGCACGACATTGTCGGTCGAAACCGCCGGCTTGGGCATCGGAACAGGGACCTGAAACGCCTGCGACGGCGTAAAGCTGGTGAGGAACACGATCATCGCCGTGGCGACACTCGTTGTCCGGAAATTCATCATGATCTTCCTCCGTTTGCTTCAGCGCGTTGGACCGCGCCTTTTTACCCACTCGCTCTTGTCGGAGATATGGGACAGCCCCGTTTCATGCCCGAAAAGAATTCGATGACGTGCAAACGAGTTTAGAGAAATTTGGTTCCAAGACACCCATACGGTGAAAGACGTATGAAATGAAACGCCTGCTGGTATCAGGCTTCCACCTTTACGTCGGTCAACGGGCGTGAGCAGCAGGCGAGAATATAGCCCTCCTCGATTTCCTCATCGAGAATGCCGCCATTGTGGTTCATCTCCACCTCACCGGAAAGCTTCAGCACCCGGCAGGTGCCGCAAATCCCCGATTCGCAGGCCGCCCCGATACGGACCCCGGCGGCGCGCGCCGTCATCAGAACCGTCTGGCCGGGCTGGCAGGGCATTTCTTTGCCGGAAAGGGTGAAACCCACCATCGACAGCGCTTCGCCATCCGCACCGGTGAGAACTGTTTCACCAACGGTGACCGGCGCGGCCGGCGCGAAGCTCTCCTGATGATAGCGGCTCATGTCGAAGCCGGAGGCATCGAGCATCGAGCGGACGGCGGCCATGAACGGCTCCGGCCCGCAGCAGAAGACCGTGCGCTCCATGAAATCATGCGCGAGCAGCGCGATCTTGGCCTTGTCGACCATGCCCTTCAGGCCGGACCACAGATCGGTGCGGCCGCATTTCTCGACAATGAAGCCGAGAGACAGGTTCGGCATGAAGCGGGCGAGATATTCCAGCTCGTGACGGAAGACGATATCGCCGGGTGTGCGCGAACAATTGATGAAGGCAATATCGCTCTGCGGGGCGCGGTCGCTCATGTCGCGCACCATCGACATCATCGGCGTAACGCCGGAGCCTGCCGAGATGAACAGATATTTGTCGCCGGGATGCTTGACGTAGGAAAAGTCGCCGAGCGGCCCGAGCGCCCGGATTTTCATGCCGGGCTTCAGATTGTCGAACATCCAGCGTGTGCCGATGCTATTGGCCTGCGCCTTGACCGTCACCGACAGCGCATAGGGTCGCGACGGGCTGGAGGACAATGTGTAGGTGCGGTAAAGGGGCTCCTTGCCCACCGGCAATTCCAGCGTGACGAACTGACCCGGCAGATAACGGAACCAGTTCTGATCCTCCGAGCGGAACAGGAACGTCATCACATCAGGCGTCTCGGGTGTCACCGAGATGCACTCCAAAAGCTGGAGCTTGTCGCTCCATGGCTTCATCTCGTCAATATGCTTATAGGTCACAACCATATTCATCTTCGCATCACGCTACAGCCGAAAGCCGGGCCTTATCGCCGGAGAGCCGGTCGACCATGAAATCGGAGTACCAGTTGACGAACTGCATCACGCCGCCCTCGTCCTCCATGGAATAGGGGCCCGGCTCATAGGCGGGGGAACGAATGCCGAAGGCATTTTCCTCGACGATGCGGCGGTCCTGATCGTTGGTCTCGTTCCAGACATGGGTGAGGTCCTCAAGATCGTAGTCCACGCCTTCGACGGCATCCTTGTGCACCAGCCATTTGGTGGTGACCATGGTTTCCGTGGCGCTGAGCGGCAGCACCCGGAAGGAAATGGTGTGGTCGCCGAGGAAGTGGTTCCAGGTCGTCGGGTAATGGAACAGGAGCAGCGCGCCGATATGGCTGATGCTGACATCGTCAGACAGCGGCCGGCGCACGGCGCGCTTGCCGGACATGGTGTAGCTTTCCGCCTCGCCGATCAGCGGCATGCGGGCGACGCGGAACTGGCCCTTGGGGTCGATCTTGAAACGGCTCGGCAGGCCGGCGGCCTCGCAGCGCGCCCAGTGGCCGCCAATCTCGGGATCGCTAGCACCGCCATCCGTTCCCGTCACGCTCGGGTTTTCGGGATAGGTGCGGCAGAGTTCCGGATGGTTGGCGGCGCAATGGTAGCACTCGCGGTTATTTTCCCAGACGAGCTTCCAGTTGCCCTTTTCGATGATCGTGCTCTCATGCGCGACCTTCGCCTCCCAGATGCGGTGCGGCGCCATGTAGCTCTCGACTTCCTTGCGCATGGGCTCGAAATCGGCCGGCTGATCGGCAAGGCAGATGAAGACGTAACCGGCGACGGTTTCGCAGGCGACCGGCTTCAGGCCGAAATCGCCCTTGTCGAACTCTTCGCCCATGTGACGTGCAAACAGCAGCTTGCCGTCGAGATCGTAGGTCCACTGGTGATAGGGACAGACGAGGCGGGCAGACTGGCCCTTCTGTGTGGTGCAGACGCGCGAGCCGCGATGGCGGCAGGAATTGTGGAAGGCGCGGATCTGCCCGTCACGGCCGCGAACGATGACCACGGAATAGGCGCCGACCTGCACGGTGAAATAGCTGCCGGACTTCTGCACTTCGCAATCATGGCCGACAAACAGCCAGTCGCGATACCAGATCGTTTCCATATCCAGCTTGAAATAATCCGGGTCCGTGTAGAAGGGCTGTTCCAGGCTGAAGCCTTCGCGGCGGTTTTTCAGCTGGCGCAATACGGTATCACGCAATTCCATGGCCAAATCCTCGATCAAACCGCCCTGCCCGACACCATTTGCGGGGTTGCGGAAGCATGTGCTCATCTAAACACCGGCGCTCATTTGCGGCAGCACAAACAGCGACATTACCTTCCGCATTGGCGACAAATTGCGACATGCTCAATTCGCCCTCTCAGCCCATTCCGCTGGGAAATCCGACAGCTATTCAATGACGGAAATGACGTCGCAATATGACGCATGATGGCGCGCGTCCTGCTCCCCACCCGTTAGAAAACGGGGGATGCGGCGCAACGGAGTATTAACGCGCCCTAAATTATCTTGCCGGATCGACAGCAACGAGGGTGTTCCCGGTGGAGAAGGCGACACGCATACGCTATTTCGATGCGAGCAGGCATTCGGTCACACCGATACGCTCGAAGACCGCGCATTCCGATTTCCTGCGGACAGGGCGTATCAGCCGTTATGAAGAGCGATGGCTGCCGAAAGAACGCGTCTATTACAGCCATGACGAAGTGGCTGCGCTGACCGGGCGAAAGCTGGAAGCTGCCGCCGATGCCACCCACAGCCGTCTGAACGGCTTTCACCAGTCCATCCGTTTTCCGAAGATGGTTTTTCACCATCTGCTCAATGACCGGCCGCATCTCGGCTATTGTCACGTCACGGCGGCGAAAACCAGCTTCGATGCCGAGCGTCATGTGCTCTGGTCCTTCTATTTCGCGAATTTCTTCGCCGAGTTGAGCGGGGCCGAAAACTTCTTCGAAAATATCGATGCGCGATATTCGCGGATGTATTTCGCCGTCGCCATCAACGCGCTTCCCGATCAGGAACTCGCCGTCGATACCTCCGTGCATCGCGGCGGCCTGCTGTTCCAGACCCACGATCCGCGGGTGGCGCTGAAAAACGTGCTCATGCTCGGCGCGCGGTCCGAGGAGATGCGCAGGATCATCAAGGCGATATAAAACTTTCCATAGGCCTCTTAAATACGCTATTGACCGCCCTGAAAGGCAGCATCATGGCGCGTCATATCGATATAGAGAAAGAGCGGGAAACGGCCCTGCAGGCATCCGTGGCGGAGCTTGCCGCCGGCCAGCCCATCGCCCTGCCGACGGAAACCGTCTACGGCCTTGCCGCCGACGCCACCAATCCGGCGGCGATTACCCGCATTTACGAGACGAAAGGCCGGCCGCAGTTCAACCCCCTGATCTGCCACATGGCCGATATCGCCATGGCCGAACGTTATGCCGTCTTCGACCCCATATCGCTGAAGCTCGCCGAGGCCTTCTGGCCCGGCCCGCTGACGCTGGTGCTGCCGCTGAAACCGGCAGGCGACATTCATTCGCTGGCGACAGCCGGCCTCGATACGGTCGGCATTCGTGTGCCGCAGGGTTTTGCCGGCGATCTGATCCGCCGCTTCGACAGGCCGCTCGCCGCCCCCAGCGCCAATAGTTCTGGCAAGATCAGCCCGACAAGTGCCTCCCATGTGGAGGCGGATCTCGGCCAGAAGATCAATCTCATTCTCGATGGCGGGGCCGCCGCTGTCGGCGTCGAATCCACCATCGTCAAGGTGGAAGAGGATGGCCGGGTGCGGCTGCTTCGTCCCGGCGGCATCGTCACCGCGGACATAGAGCGCATTGCCGGCAAACGGCTTGAACGGCCGAAAAAAGCCGCCGCCGCCATTGAAGCGCCGGGAATGCTGGCCTCGCATTACGCGCCGGGTGCTGCCGTGCGCCTTCACGCCACATCGGTTCTGCCGGGCGAAGCGCTGATCCGCTTCGGCGGCATCACCATTGCCGGCGAAGAGACGGCGCGCACCGTGCTCGATCTCAGCCCTTCCGGCGATCTTTCCGAGGCCGCCGCCAATCTGTTCGATTATCTGAAAGCCGCCGATGCAAGCGGCGCAGACATGATCGCCATCACCGCCATTCCCACCCATGGTCTTGGAGAGGCGATCAACGACCGCCTTTCCCGCGCCGCCGCGCCGCGAGGCTGACGGCACCCAATCCTTTCGCCCATGTTTCAAAAGACAGCGAGACGCCGCCCATGACGACCACCGCCATCCCCTCCTCCGACATCCTCGACCGCTTTGCCGCCATTGTCAGCGAAAAGAACGCGGTCCGCGACCCGGCGGAAATGGCGCCGCGCCTCGTGGAAAATCGCGGGCTTTATCGCGGCGCCTCGCCGCTGCTCATCAAGCCCGGTTCGGTTGAAGAGGTTGCCGCGATCCTGAAGCTCGCCAGCGAGACCGGTACCGCCATCGTGCCGCAGACCGGCAATACCGGCCTCGTCGGCGGCCAGACGCCGCGCGCTGAAGGAACGGACATCATCCTGTCGCTGGAGCGCATGAACCGCGTTCGCGATATCGATCCCGTAGCCAACATCATCGTCGCCGATGCCGGCTGCATTCTCGATGACATCCACAAGGCTGCTGATTCCGTGGAGCGGATGTTCCCGCTGTCGCTCGGCTCTCAAGGGTCCTGCCGCATCGGCGGCAATCTCGCCACCAATGCCGGCGGCACGGCGGTGCTCGCCTATGGCAATATGCGCCAGCTTTGCCTTGGGCTGGAAGTGGTGCTGCCGACCGGCGAAATCTGGAACGGGCTGCGCCGGCTGAAAAAGGACAATACGGGTTACGATCTGCGCGATCTCTTCATCGGCTCCGAAGGCACGCTTGGCATCATCACCGGCGCGGTGCTGAAGCTCTTCCCGAAGCCACTCGGCCATCAGGTGGCCTTTGCGGGGCTCACCTCCACCGAAGACGCGCTGAAACTGTTCGAAATGGCCTCCAATCTCTGCGGCACGGCGCTGACCGGTTTCGAACTCATGCCGCGAATCGGCGTCGAATTCACCGCCCGTCATATTCCCGGCGTGCGCGATCCGCTGGAACAGCCGCATGATTGGTACGCGCTCATCGATATTTCCACCTCCGACTCGGCCGAAACGGCGGATAGCATGATGCAATCGCTGCTGGAGCGCGGTTTTGAGGCCGGGCTGGTTCAGGATGCGGTGATCGCCGCGTCCGAAGCGCAGCGGCAGGCGCTCTGGCACATGCGCGAAAGCATGTCGGAGGCGCAGAAACCCGAAGGCGGCTCGATCAAGCACGATGTTTCCGTTCCGGTGTCGAAAATACCCGAATTCATGGCGACGGCGGAAAAGGCGGTTCTTGCCGCCATACCCGGCGCCCGCGTCTGCGCCTTCGGACATCTGGGCGACGGCAATATTCACTACAATATCTCCCAGCCGGTGGGTGCCGACAAGGCCGAATTCATCGCCCGCTGGCGGGACATGAACGAGATCGTGCATGGCATCGTGCTGTCGCTTGGCGGGTCCATCTCGGCCGAACACGGCATCGGGCAATTGAAGCGCGATGAACTGGCCGCAATCCGCCCCGGCATCGAAATGGAACTGATGCGGCGCATCAAGCACGCTTTCGACCCCGCCGGCATCATGAACCCCGGCAAGGTTCTGGCCGGGTAAAGCGGCCCCCGAGGTTAGGCCGAGGCCCGCAGCGCCCAGGCGGGCACCATTTCCGCATTCAGCCGGCGCGGCTTCTGCGCGCCGACAAATTGCGTCAGGCTCATGCCCGATTTCGCAATCGACACCGCTTGCTTCTTTGGCAGAAGATACCCGTGTTCCAATGGCGGAATACGCCGCAGCATACGGCTGAAGACATTGCGCCGGTGATAGCGCGAGGGCGAGAAACGCGCCGGCTGCGCGCAGATCGCCACATATTCGAGAATCTCGTCGATCCAGCCCGCCTGCGGACGCGCGCCCGGCTCGATCAGAAGCAGCCAGCCGCCGCGTGCGGACTTCACCACGTCTTCGATGTCCCACTGCCCATAAAAACGGCAGCCGGCGGCATCGGCGACACGCGACGATCCATCGCGCGAACCGTGATCGAGAATCACAACATCGCTTACAAGCCCTTCCACTGCCCCGGTTACAAGCGCAGACAATGTGTGCGCCAGTTCCGGCTCGTGATCCCGGCATTCCATTATGACTGTCAACATCTGCATAGCTCTAACGCATCGCACAATAAATTGCCACTGTGCTCATCGCGGTAAAAATCCGCGGCTCCCATGCCGACCGACCGCACGGTCTCCGACGTGGCCGTGCCTGTCGCGGTCACTCATCCATCTCTGAAGAACGGCCAAATTTGCAATTTTGTTCTTGTATTGTTCTCATTCCTGATGTAGGAATTTAATCATTCGGAAGGCAGTTGAAAGCCTGTCGGAACGGAAACGGTTTAGGGCGTTGAGCGGGCCTTGAGAGGCGTGCGGCGTCCTGGGAGCATCCAGATGAGAAACCATACGCTTTCGGGGCAGGCTGCCTTCCAGCCGAGCCATATGCCGGATATTGCCAATGCGCTGGCCGATGCATCCGGCCTGCGCATCGAGATCGACCGTCGTCGCGGCCGTGGCGCCGGGCTGAACCCGGATGGACGCTTCGAGACCCTGCAGCACGAGGTTTTCGACGATGGCTGGCAGACTCTCGAGGACATGCCGGAATTCCGCACCGAGGTGCAGGTGGAAAAGCCGCGCAGCATCATCACCCGCAATGAATCGCCCGACATCCCCTTCGACCGCTCCATCAATCCCTATCGCGGCTGCGAACATGGCTGCATCTATTGCTTTGCGCGCCCTACGCACAGCTATATGGGGCTTTCGGCCGGGCTGGATTTCGAGGCCAAGCTCTTCGCCAAGCCGGATGCGGCAAAGCTGCTGGAACGGGAACTGGCAAAGCCGGGCTACAAGCCGCGGGTGATCGCCATCGGCACCAATACCGATCCCTATCAGCCGATCGAGCGCGAATGGCGCATCATGCGGCAGATACTGGAAGTGCTCGCCAAGGCCGATCATCCCGTCGCCATCGTCACCAAATCGGCGCTGATCAAGCGGGATATCGATATTCTCGCGCCCATGGCCAAAAAGGGGCTCGCCAAGGTCGGTATTTCCGTCACCACGCTGGACCGGAAGCTCGCACGCAACATGGAACCGCGCGCCGCCACGCCGGAGAAGCGGCTGGAAGCCGTCAAGGCGCTGACCGAGGCCGGCATTCCCGTAGCCGTTATGATGGCGCCTGTCATTCCGGCGCTCAACGATCATGAGATCGAGCGTATTCTCGAGGCCGGCAAGGCCGCCGGCGCCACCGAAGCATCTTATGTGCTTTTGCGCCTGCCGCTGGAGGTGAGCCCGCTGTTCCGCGACTGGCTGCTGCGCAACTATCCGGACCGCTACCGTCATGTCATGTCGCTGGTGCGCTCCATGCGCGACGGCAAGGATTACGACGCGGAATTCGGAAAACGCATGAAGGGCGCCGGCCCCTATGCCTGGCAGATCGGCAGGCGTTTCGAGATGGCGACAAAAAGGCTCGGCCTCATCCGCCGTGGCATCCACCTGCGCGACGATCTCTTCGTACCGCCGGGCGGTGCAGGCGTGCAATTGTCGCTGCTTTGAAAGACCGATGCTGAAAACAACTCCGCCTGATCAAAGCACCATACAGAGCGCGCGGCGATATCAGGCAGAATATGACAGGGAGCGGCGGCCTCTTTTTTAGACCGCCACGCTCCTCACGAAATGCCCGGCGGGTTTTCCCTGGCCCGCCGGACATCGCCCCCGGAGCCGCCGCCTCGCGTGCGATCGTTTTTCCTCCGCCGCCCCGTTGGAGGATCAAAGGTCATGATGACCTTCGGGGCACGGTGAGCCACGCCCCTTGACCCCGGCTCACCGTGCCTGTCATCGCCCGCTTCCGGGGGCTTGCAGGAGATCGGGTGTGTGTGCCAGTTTCGCCGCATGAAACGCACGGCCACACCCGATTCTCCTGCTCTTTTTGATATTGCCGATACCGGTCCGGATTTTTCCTTCGAACTGGAAGCGAAAAAGAAGGGCCTCTGGCCCGTGGCCGGCACGGATGAGGCAGGACGGGGACCTCTGGCCGGACCGGTGGTTGCGGCAGCCGTCATTCTCGATCCGGACAATATTCCCAAGGGGATGGACGATTCCAAGAAGCTGACGAAGCAGAAGCGGGAAAGCTTGTTCGTACAGATCATGGAAACCTCGATCGTATCCGTCGCCTCTTCCGGCCCAGGCCTGATCGACAATATGAATATCCTGCGCGCCAGCCTCGACGCCATGCGCCGCGCCGTGCTCGGTCTCGAAATCGCCCCTGCCCTCGTTTTGGCCGACGGCCGCGACCGCCCGCCCGGCATCGCCTGCGAGGCCAAAGCCGTCATCAAGGGCGATTCCCGCTCCCTCTCCATCGCCGCCGCCTCGATCATCGCCAAGGTGACCCGCGACCGGATGATGGAACGCGCGGGTGTGGTGCACACATCCTACGGCTTTGAAGGCCATGCTGGTTACGGCACTCCAGCCCACCTGCGCGCCATCGAAAGCCACGGGCCCTGCCCGCTGCACCGGATGAGCTTTCGGCCGCTGAAGCGGGATTGATGACAAGTAATGGAGTTCCAACCAGAATGTCCGCTATCGACCCGATCTGGACATCAACGAGCAACTATGCGCACCGTAAATCATGTCCCTGACGCAAGACCTCGAGAAAATTCTGGAAATTGTCCTGCCAACCGATCCCAGCTTTCGGCGGATCGAGCAGGCGACGATAGACAGCTGCATTTGTGACACTCGACGATACGCTTTGGAGGGCTCCGAAGAGGCCTTTCTGTTCTCCGCGATGCGCCTGCTCGCACTTCCCGACAACGGACACACACGGCTGATCCCGAACGATTCCATCGCGGTGCTCCCGCTGAGGTTTGTGAGTGTCGGGACGACGGTGCAGTTAACTGACACGGCACTGGAAACAACTGCGCCAAGAGGAAAGCTGATAGCAGTCAACGGCGCAACTTTGGGCCAAATTGAAGCCGCCGCAGAGAAATTTCTGGCGGGAACGCGCCAGAGGAAACGGGTCATCGGACCGATTCTTCTCGCATGGCCGTATGCATTGGCCCACCTCGGTTTTTCTTCAAAAGAGAATACGACCGAATATCGCTTGAAAGACGAGAATGGGCAGATAACCGATTTGAAAGTAGAGAACGGGCATACGGTTCCTGCATCGATGCTCTACCCGAGAAACGAGCATGGCAAGGCTGATCCGGCCTGGAAGCCCGAGAGATTTGTGGAGATCAAGGCCTGGCAGGGGCTTGGGCTTTCAATATCATTGCCAAGTTTCTTCGATCCAGGCGAAACTGCGTTGCCGAAAGCCATCTTTGATGCAGCGGAGCATGTAAGCACCTGCTCAAACCAAAAACTCTTGATTGACGTTCGCGGAAACACCGGTGGCGACTTCCTTCAAACGATGCCATTGATCGATAAAAAACCAATGCTTGTCGACAAATTCACGTTTTCCGCAGCGATAGTGTTTGTAGCCATCCTCAAACATCGTTTGGGACGTAGGCTCAAACTCATCGGGGAAGAAATGGGCGACGGGGTGAATTTTTTTGCCGAGGGAGGGTTGCTCGATTTGCCGATCAGCGGAGCGGTCGTTCGATACTCATCAGCCTTTCACGACTGGGAGAACGGAACCAGCGATGAAACCACACCGACTGAAATCGCGCAGCAACTGGTCCCGGCAGGAAAACTGAATTTGGATTGGGAATGGGTCGTAAGGTCCACTGCTGAGAATGCACAAGGCGCGTTCTATCAACAAGTTCTAAAGAGCCTGAACGATTAGGCGAACGGCGCTCCGCCCACGCTGTTGACGGTCAACCCTCGGAAAATACTGCGCCAGGTATGGAACGGCCGCCTCCGCTTTCGGCGCCGCGGCAATCAGGCAACGCACACTTCATCCGTCCGCTTCTGGCGCAAAGCGGAAGCGAAATCCGACATTCAGCATCACAAACCATAAAGCCGATCACCGCCACCACCGAGGGAGGCCTGCTGGAGCGCATGCCGCATTTCCATAGTGCAGGCGGCATCATATTTCTAACCAGCTTTTCCACCTCAAACAAAAAACCCCTCACGGCTTTCGCCGGAGGGGCTTTGAACATTCCGAGATAAATCTCAGTTCAGCTTCGACTTCACTTCGCCGATGGTGGCGGTGAAAAGCTTGGCCTTTGCGGCGGCGGTGGTCTTTTCGGCAATGAGCTTCTCGGAAGCGGCAATGGCGATATCCACGGCGGCGGCGCGGACGGCGCCGATGGCGTCGTCTTCGGCCTGCTTGATCTTCTGTTCCGAAAGGGCCGTGCGGCGGGCGACGAATTCTTCCGTCTTCTGCTTGGCTTCTTCCGTCAGGGCTGCGGCCTCGCGCTCGGCGGCGGCAACGATACCTGCGGCTTCGGCTTCTGCTTCCTTACGCTTGCGCTGATATTCGGCCAGCAGGTGCTGGGCCTCTTCGCGCAGGCGCTTGGCTTCGGCCAGCTCGTCCTGAATGTTCTGGGCGCGCTCGTCCAGAGACTTGGCGAGCATGCCGGGAACCTTGAGATAGGCCACCAGAACGAAGAAGAGGACGAGACCGACGAGAGCGAAAAATGATGCATCAAATGCCATATCAGGCTCCCTTCACGTTCGAAGCGGCGGCAATCGCTGCCTTGACGTCCGTGTCCTTGACCTTGGCGCCGACCAGCTGGTCGACGATTGCGGTCGCGGTTTCTTCGGCAATGGCGCCGACATCGGCGAATGCCTGTTCCTTGATGCCCGCAATGCGCTTTTCGGCGGCGGTGAGCTTTTCGGCAAGACCGGCTTCGATAGCGGCGCGGTCGGCATCGGCTTTCGCCTTTGCGGCGTCACGGGCCGCAGCGCCGATGGAGCCTGCCTTGGCGCGGGCTGCTGCGAGTTCTTTTTCATAGGTTTCGACGGCAGCGTCGGCTTCGCTTTTCAGCCGTGCCGCTTCATCGAGATCCTGTGCGATGCGTCCATGGCGGTTTTCGAGAATGCCGCCGACGCGCGGAACGATGACCTTCTGCATGAGCAGGTAGAAAAGGCCGAACGTGATCGCCAGCCAGAGAACCTGCGATGCATAAGTAGACTGGTCGAACGGCGGGAATACGCCGGAAGCGCCGTGTTCGGCGCCGTGCGCCACACCGGTTTCCGTGTGCGTGGCTTCCGGTTGCGGCTGGCCGACAGCCGGAGTTTCCGTATGCGTTTCACCTACGGTCGGTGCTGACTGGGCATAAGCCTCGGTCACGAACATGCTCACCTCCAGGGGTACTGCAAATGCGAAGGATCACGGCACGCCATTTGCGGGCCGTGATCCAGACCTGATGCCGATATTAAACAGCGAACAGGAGAAGGAGAGCAACGAGCAGCGAGAAGATGCCCAGAGCTTCCGTAACGGCGAAGCCGAATACCAGACGGCCGAACTGGCTGTCGGCAGCAGAGGGGTTGCGCAGTGCGCCGGACAGGTAATCACCGAAGATACGGCCGAGTGCGAGGGACGTACCAGCCATGCCGAGGCATGCGAGACCTGCGCCGATGTACTTTGCTGCTTCCGCTTCCATGTGAGACTCCTTGAGATATTGGTTGTTGCGGCTGTTTTTGACGCCCGTTGCCGGGGCCAGCGACTTTACTTCTCAGTGACCACCATGCACGGCGTCGTTCAGGTACATGCAAGTCAGTACCGCGAAGACGTAAGCCTGCAGGAAGGCAACGAGAAATTCGAGAGCGGTCATGGCGACCGTCATGATGAGAGGCAGGACAGCACCGCCGACACCGAGCGCGCCGAGCGCGCTCATGGAGGCGACGAAGCCTGCGAAAACCTTGAGCGTGATGTGGCCGGCCAGCATGTTCGCAAAAAGACGAACCGAAAGGCTGATCGGGCGCGACAGGAACGAGATCATTTCAATCGACGCCACAAGCGGCAGAAGCGCCTTGGGCACGCCCGAGGGGGCGAAGATGCCGAAGAAATGCAGGCCATGCTTCCAGAAACCGTAAACCAGGACCGTGCCGATGACGAGGCAGGCGAGCGCGAAGGTGACGATGATCTGGCTGGTGACCGTGAAGAAATACGGGAACATGCCGAGAAGGTTGGCCGTCAGCACGAACATGAACAGCGAGAAGACGAAGGGGAAGAACACCATGCCCTTCTTGCCGGCGCCTTCGCGCAGCATGGAGGCGATGAATTCATAGGACATTTCAGCAACGGACTGCATGCGGGTCGGGATCAGACCGCGGTTCGACGTTGCGAAATAAAGGAAACCGGAAGCCGCAGCCACGGTCGCGACCATGAAGAGCGACGCATTGGTGAAGGAAAAATCGACGCCGCCAATTTCGATCGGAATGATCGGCTGCACCAAGAACTGATGGGTCGGATCGTTTGCCACCGGCTGCCCTCTTTACCTGTCGCCGCCTGTCGCGGCATCTCAACTGCAAGAAAAAACAGCTTAAACGCCGCCTTTTCCACCCTCGTCTCGCCTGTCCGCCTTTTCCAGCAGCGGCGGCTTGGCCACCGCGCCGGTCGAGCGCAACACATTCAATACGCCTGCGCAGAAACCGAGAAGAAGAAGAACGATCATCCCCCACGGCGTCGTGCCGGCAAAATAGTCCAGAAGATAACCCAGCATAGCGCCGACCACGATGGCCGAAATGAACTCCGATGAGAGCTTAACCGCCATCGCAAAGCCTTTCCGGCTTTCCGCAGCGTTGGTCTCCGCCCTCACTTCCGCCTCATCCTCCGCCTTCACCTTGGCCAACTCGTCAGCAAGGCGCTTGCGGCGCTCGTCCAGACTATCGTCACGGTTGCCAGTCATCTTAAAATCCCACCCATTTTCTCCGTTCCAGCCATGCCAGAACCCTTTGGAGTTGTAAACGGTGACGGATTAAGCCTGTTCCAGCCCGCTCTGAAGTCGCGCGCAACATAGTTTTAGGGGCTTCTCTAGTCAAGGCACTGGCGACGGTTGTTGCAGCACAAATTAATCATGAAAAAACAACAGCTTGACCTCAAATCGCCGTTTGACCGCGATGTTTCGCAAAGGAATCGGCATTTTTGACACGCAAAATGCGACAAATCGGCGGTGGTATCAGCTCCAGCCGCCACCATAGGTACGGTAAAAGACATGCAATCCGATTCTGCCGACCTTCTTCATCGTGCGGCCCCAGGCGGGACGCACATAGACGGCGTGATAATGGGTTGCCGAACCCACTTCCTTCATCCAGATTTTGCCGGCGGTAGTGGCCATGGCCACTTCGCGCGCCATTTTCCAGTGGCGTTCGGAATTCACGCGGTCCTTGATATTGTCGCAGGCGAAGGAAAATTGGCAGCGGTTACGCCAGTCCTTATTCTGATAGACGACGCCGCAGATGGTTTTCGGATAGGCGGGATTGCGCACGCGGTTAAGAATGACCTGCGCCACCGCCGCCTGTCCCTTCACCGATTCTCCGCGCGCCTCGAAATAGATGCCGGAGGCAAGGCATTGCTGTTCGGCTGCGGAAAACACGGTGGCGGGCAGCGGGGTGGCTGCCCAGGCGTGGTCGTCCTCGGCGATCTGCGGCACGAAGCGGCCGGCCTCGGGCTTTTTGAGAATGGCGTCGAAGGGCGACTCGCGGGCGAAATCCGGTTCGGCCGGCGCATAGGCCGTGGCGAGAATATCCGGCGTGCGATTGGTGATGAGCTCCGCCACCATAGGCGAGACGCTTCTGTCCGCCTTCTTTTCCTCACGGCGGAAATAGAAGGAGGCGAGTTCCACGTCCTTGCCGCGCTTCGGCTTGACGAAAGCGGTGCGGTCCTTGCGCTTCAGCGGCTCGATATCCAGCATGCTGGTGCGCTGCAGGACGGAACCGGCGGTGAAGGCCTTGGGCGGCTGCATGATTTCGGTGGCGACGATGCGGCTCTTCTTGGCGGCGCGGTTGACGCGCTCGCTGTCGGGCGTCGTTGCCTCGCCCTTCTTGTTGGTGACGAAGGCAACCTTGCTGCCATTGGGCAGGGTCATGCCGCCGCCGTGCAGCGCCGCCTCGCCCGCCGCATCGTTGAAGGTAAGGGATGCATTGTGCACCGAGCCCGCCGGAGAGGCCGTCAGCACCATGCGCCATTGCTCGCCGCCCTTGTCCAGACCAGCCAGAAGCGAGGCCAGATCCGCGCGCGCAGCGAGGGAGGGAAAAACGAGCCAGGCGGCAAGGCCGAAGACGACGGGCGAGGTCCATTTTGACGCCCACCCCTGAAGGGACACGGGGGACCGACGACGCATTACTCTTTTCGAACGCAAAACCAGCACTCCGAACACCGACAACCATATTTGCTACAGGTGTTCGAGAATCTCTTATTAACCTTGATGCTTGGTTAACGCCGCGCGCTGACGCGGATTCACGTTAATGTGTAACCATCTTCTAATGCGCGTGGCGTGGCATCGAGTTCGCTTGTGCCGATCATAACTGTCCCGCAGGGCATCTCCACATCCGTCATTCCGGCCTCGAGCCGAAATCCAGCCGACGCGCGTCTGCGCGGCGTAAAGACTCCTTTCAGCCCAAGGACTTGGGCTGGCTGGATACCGGCTCAAGGCCGGTATGACGGAAAGAAGGAGACCGCCCAGCTACATTGAGGGCATGCGCACTTCATCAGACGACGACGTGCGAACCCAGTTCCACCACGCGGTTGGCCGGCAGACGGAAATAATCGGACGGATCGGCGGCGGTTTCGGCCAGCGCAATGAACAGGCGGTTCTGCCAGCCCGGCATGCCCGATTTCGGGTCCGGCACCAGCTTGCGGCGGCCGAGATAAAACGAGGTCGACATGATGTCGAACTTGTAGCCGGTGCGCCGAAGATAGCCCAGCGCCTGGGTGACGTTCTGGGTTTCCATGAAGCCGAAATGCAGTTCGACCACGGCGAAACGGTCGCTCAGTTTCGTCAGCGTATATCGTTCGGCAGGATGGACGCGGGGCTGGTCTTCGGTGCGGATCGTCAGGATGACGTTCTTGTCGTGCAGCACGTGGTTATGCTTGAGATTGTGCAACAGTGCGGCCGGCGCCGTCTCGGGATCACCGGTAAGGAAGATGGCGGTGCCTGGCACGCGCACCGGCGCATGCGGGCTTTCCTTTTCCACAGAGGCGACGAAGGCCTTCAGCGGCACATCGGTGCGGCGGGTCTTGGCGAAGAGGATTCTCGAACCGCGCTGCCAGGTGGTCATGATGACGGTGAAGGCGATTGCCAGCAGCACCGGCACATAACCGCCGTCGTGAATCTTCAGGAGGTTCGCGCCAAGGAAGATCAGCTCCAGCGCCAGAAGCGGGGCCAGCACGGCAATTGCGAGCCAGACCGACCATTGCCAGCGCTTGCGCACGAATTCGAAGAACATCAGGCTGGTGACGACCATCGCGCCGGTGACGGAAATACCGTAGGCGGTGGCCAGCGCATCCGAACTCTTGAAGGTGAGCACCAGCGCCACGACGCCGAACAGCAGGATGGTGTTGACGGCCGGCAGGTAAATCTGCCCGGTATTGGTTTCTGAGGTGAAGAGGATTTCCATGCGCGGCAGGTAGCCGAGATGGATCGCCTGACGCACGAGCGAAAACGCACCTGTTATGACCGCCTGGCTGGCGATGATGGTGGCGGCGGTCGCCAGAATGACGGCCGGCAGGATCGCCCATTGCGGGAACATCAGGTAGAAGGGATTGGACATCGCCGCCGGGTCTTTCAGCACCAGCGCGCCCTGCCCGAGATAATTCAGCGTCAATGCCGGGAAAACCAGACAGAACCACGCCCACTGGATGGGACGGCGGCCGAAATGGCCGAGATCGGCGTAAAGCGCTTCCGCCCCGGTGATCGTCAGGAAAACCGCGCCAAGCACAACGATGCCGTAGAAGCCTTCACTGGCCAGAAACTCCACCGCATGCCACGGGTTGAAAGCGAAGAGGATGCTGAAATCATCGGCGATATGAAGGAGACCGGCCAGACCCATGACGATGAACCAGACGGCAGTGATCGGTCCGAAGAATTTCGCCACCGTGCCCGTGCCGTGGGACTGGATGGCAAAAAGGCCGATGAGAATGCCGACGGAGATAGGGATGATGAAGGCGTCCATTTCCGGCGTGACGAGCTTCAGGCCCTCCACCGCCGAAAGCACCGATAGCGCCGGGGTGATCATGGCATCGCCCAGAAACAGCGCCGCGCCGATGAGGCCGAGCACGATGAGAACGCCGCGATGGGTGCCCGCCGTTTTCATCAGCAGCGCCAGCAGCGACAGCGTGCCGCCCTCGCCGTCATTGTCGGCGCGCAGCAGCAGGGTAATGTATTTGAAGGTGACGATGATGGTCAAAGACCAGATCATCAGCGATGTGAGGCCGATGACTTCTTCCTGCGTCACGCCGTCATAGGCGATGGGCCGCAGCGCCTCGCGGAAGGCGTAGAGCGGGCTGGTGCCGATATCGCCATAGACGACGCCGATGGAACCAAGGATCGCGGCATAAAGCCCCTTGTTCTTGTGCTCGTCATCCGCATCCGGTTTCTCGGCAACATCCTTGTCAGCGATCTGGGACATGATGATCCTGACTCCTCAGAGCCAGCCCTTCCAACGAAAAAAGAGAAACGGGATGATGGCGGACATCAGCATGACGATGAGCGCGAGTGGGTAACCGAATGTCCAGTTCAACTCCGGCATGAGCTGAAAGTTCATTCCATAAACAGAGGCCACCAGCGTCGGCGGCAGGAATACCACCGAAGCGATGGAGAAAATCTTGATGATGCTGTTCTGCTCGATGTTGATGATACCAAGCGAGGCATCCAGCAGGAAGGTCAGATTGCCGGAAACGAAGGAGGCATGTTCGTTCAGCGATTGAATATCGCGGCCGATCGACTTGCCCTGCTCCCGCGCGCCCTTGTCTTCGCGCACCTGATCGCTGGTGGACAGAAAGGTCTGCAGGCGCGCCAGAGATGCAAGGCTCACGCGGACCTTCGATATCAGCCGGTGATAGGCGGCGATGTTGCCGAGGCGGTCTTCGAGATAGCGCGGCGCCTTGCGTTTGGAACGAGCCTGGCTGCCGAGAATGTCGGCGGCGAGATTGTCGATGCCGGCGACCGAGTTTTCGAGAATTTCCGCCGTGCGGTCGACGATGGTTTCGAGCAGCTTCAAAAGCAGCGCCGTGCCGCTGCGCATTTCGTGCGGCGCGCGGGTAATGGCGGCAATGAAAAGGTGGAACGATTTCGGCTCGGCATAACGGATTGTCACCAGACGCTTGCCAACCAGAACGAAGGCGACGTCGGTGAGGCGAGGATCATCCGAATCCGCCTTCCACACCAGAGACGCGGTCATGAAGACATTGGCGTCTTCCATATAGAGACGACTGGAAGGCTCGATATCCTTCAGGTCTTCGCGCGTCGGCAGTTCCACACCCAGCAGCTTTTCCACGTGCTGCTCTTCCGCCCTGTCCGGATTGACGAGATCGATCCAGACGATGTCGTCGGGAATCTGTCCGGAGCCGTCGTCTGACGACAGGCTGATCGCCTCGCAATTGGCGCGATAGGCTTTTATCAATCCGTTTCTCCGCTCCACATTGCAGGCTTCAGCCGCAATGCTGCTTAACATATCCTGTTTGCGCTCGGCAAACCCTTGGACGACACTTCAGGGAACGCCGGACGAGCGGGATTTTCACAATCTCGCCAGCCCGATGGACCAAGAGCCAAACGGCGCAGGCGTATGCGCCCAAAGCGAGATGCAATCAAGCAATATTTTTTCTCGACAGCATTGCAGGCGAAGCATTTCTGCAGTTCAAAACCGGAAAGCCTGCCCGATACTGGCGTTTAATCTTCTGTTTTCAAAGGATTATTCAAAGCGGGCAGACACCTGCCCGATTTTGCGCCCATGACTGCCGCGCTATTCGAAAACGATCTTCGGCGCCGCTTTTCTCTCGCCCGCACCGATGCGCGCCCAGACTTTTTCGGCAATATCGCGATAGATCGCGGCCTGCGGGCCATTGGGCTCGGCGGCGACGACCGGCGTTCCGGCGTCCGACATTTCGCGGATGGAGATGGTGAGCGGAACTTCGCCGAGGAAGGGCACGCCGATCCTTTCAGCCTCCGCCTTCGCGCCACCATGGCCGAAAATATCGTAGCGCGCGCCGGTATCGGGCGCGATGAAATAGCTCATATTCTCGATGACGCCGAGGAGCGGAACCTCCACCTTGCGGAACATGGTGATGCCCTTGCGTGCGTCGATCAGCGCCAGATCCTGCGGCGTGGAAACGATGACGGCGCCGGCGAGCGGCACCTGCTGCGCGATGGTCAGCTGCGCATCGCCAGTGCCGGGCGGCATGTCCAGCACCAGCACATCCAGTTCGCCCCAGGCCACTTCGCGCAGCATCTGCATCAGGGCTGACTGCACCATCGGCCCGCGCCAGATCATCGCGGCTTCCTCATCCACCAGAAAGCCCATGGACATGACCTTCAGCCCATAATTTTCCATGGGAAGGATGATGCGATCTTCCTGCTGCCTGGGGCGGCCGGAAATTTTTAAGAGTCGCGGCAGCGAAGGGCCGTAAATATCGGCATCCAGCATGCCGACCTTGAGGCCGAGCGACTGAAGACCGAGCGCCAGATTGACCGCGGTCGTCGATTTGCCCACACCGCCCTTGCCTGACGCCACGGCGATGATGGCCCGCACACCCGGTACGCCGACCTTCGAGGAGCCGGGCTGTTGGGCCGGTCGGCCGGTTGCGGCGGCGGGGCGCGCGGGTGCCGGTTGCTGCTGGCCGGGCTTGCGGTCGGCCGTCAGCGCCACGACCGCGCCGACGATACCTTCCACGCTTTTGGCCGCCTGTTCGGCGGCAAGCCGCAACGGCTCCATCTCCGCAGCCTTGTCGGCCGGGACAGTGATCGAGAAATAGGCCTTCGCATCGGCGATGAAGATTTCCGAGACCATGCCGAGTGCGACGATGCTCTTGCCGCTGACGGGATAAATTACCGCTTCCAGCGCCTTTTCCACCTGGCTCTTGCTGACCTCTGCCATATTCCTGCTCCGCTTCATCATCCGACCGGTATTGCGTGCCATCCATAGACAAGCCGGAGCGCTTCGCCAATGCCAAAGCGCGACAGTCCGGCATTCGCGACGATTTAACGCTGCGGTTTCAGATTTCGTCGTCCATCGCCAGCGTTTCCGGATCGAAAATATGGCCGTCGAAAAAACAGTCGGGGCCGAGCACCAGACCCGTGCGGGATGCGCCGACATGAACAGGCTCGCGCAGCGTGCCCTCGAGCTTCAGATTAGCACCCGGCACCGGCACGAAAAGCGGCTTCATCGCCTTGCGGAAAATATCCGGCCGGTAGGCGTTGCGGGCCGCCTCCACCATGGCGGGATCGAACCGGTAATCGGCGGAAACCTCGCCCCAGCGCAACATCTGGCTGAAGAACCACAGGGCCTGGCTCTGCCATGGAAAATTGGCGGCCTTGGCGCTCGTCACGAAAAACTCCTGAAAGCGCTGCATGTCCCGCTGCGAGGTGGAAATATAGCCCGTCAGCGCCGGCAGCAGGAAATCGCCGTTCTCATCCATATATTGAGGGGCGGCGAGGATGCCGGCCAGTTCCTCGATATTGGCGGCATTGGCGCACCATTCGCCAGCGCGGTAAAGGGCGCGCAGCAGCCCTTCGAGAAGGGCTGGGTTGTCCTCCGTCCACCGCTTCTTCGCGGACAGTATCTTTTCCGGCGCATTGTGCCAGATCAACGCCCCGGTGGTGACGATCCGGCCGGCGCCGCCGAGCACCACGGCGCTGCCCGCCGGTTCGGCGGTACAGAGCGCATCGACCTTGCCGCTTTCCAGGAGCCCCGGCATCGCCTTCGGCAGGGCCTCGACGATTTCCATATCCCGGCCGAGTAGCACGCCGCAGCTTCCGAGCAGGTAACGCAGCGCATAAAACGGCGTGGAGACGATATCCTCGACCGCAAAGACCGGCGGATTTCCACCCGCCGCCCGGCGCGCGGCGCAGACACGGGCCATGGCGCGTCCAAAAGCCGCCGGGTCCGGCAGCTTCAGCCCTTCGCGGTAGAGCTCGTCATAAAATCCGTGGGAAACGGTCGTTGCGGATCCACCGAGCGAAAGCGTGAAAACGCCGACAATATCGGCCGGCAGATCGTCGAGGCCGACAGCGGAGCCGACGGGAACCGGAGCGGGCAGATGCGCGACGTGAACGCCATCCTCGCCAAGCGCCGCAAGCACGGCGCGGGCGGACTGTTTTCGGAAAAGTTCGAGTTCTATGCCTTCATCGGCAGCAAAGCCTTTTTCGGCAGCGGCTATCAGCACGGCGCAATCGATAGTCGGAGAAAATCCTGCTTTTACCTTATGCCGTTCCGGCAAACGATTTCTCCTTTCCGGTGATTCGAAAAGAGGATCGCCCAGGAAGCGGTTTATCACAATGATAAAATTAAGATTTCGCTATTTTATCAGGCCGACCCGCAGCGCTTTTGCGACGGCCTGGGTGCGGTTGACCGTGTCGAGTTTTTTCGTCGCACGGTTCAGGTAATGATTGATGGTATGTTCCGACAGCATCATGATTTCAGCGATTTCGGCGCTGGTCTTGCCGGCGGCGGTCCAGTTCAGGCAGTCGATCTCCCGCTCGCTCAAGGTTTCGGGGACCCTGAGATCGAGGCGGCGGATTTCAGACAGCCGGGCAAAGACATGGCTGGAAATGTAAAAAAGCTCCGCAAGCCGGCTGGCGGGCACAGCCGTCTTGTTGCCGGAAAAGGATACCGCGCCCCGTCGCATGGTGATGTCGTGGACGGGGAACCAGACCGAATTGATCATCTCGAACCGTTCGAAAAGGTTGATTACGGTTTTCCTGGCGATTTCTCCGTCGCCTCTGACCAGAAAATCCATGGAGACGGAAAAGGGGACGGTCGATTTTTTCAACTGCGCCATCACCCGGCTGGTCTGGAGCATGCCCTCTTCATCGTAACGCTGCAGAAGCTCGGCCGGCCAGCTGGTGATGATCGTATATTGCGACAGTTCGCTCGCTACTTCCGAAGACAGGTCGAGCACCATGAAAGCCCTGAATTCCCAGGCCTCCGTCAGCCGTTTCAGAAACCGGAATATATCGAATTGCGTGTTGAGATCGGCGATCTCGCGAACGCAATCAACACCAATCGTCTGAACGGCGGCCGTCTCTGTTTTCTGCATCAAAGCTGTTCTTCGAGAATGAGAAAATGCCGCCGCAAAGGCCCGCCCTTGCCCGGAAATTGTTGCGGATGTTACTCAGCAAAACGATTCATGCAAACAAAAGTTGAAAACTTAATTCAGAATAGTCGAAAATAATGTCGAACGCATCTGAATGGGTCCATGGCCGGCGGTTCCGCACAGGAAAATCCAAAGGCTGCGCGCCCTGTTTTCTTCAACCATCCGCAACCGGGGACAATCTGCAGGCTAGATCGTCGGAAATCCTGTCGGCTGTCTCGCGCACCAGAGGGGCCCATTTGCGAAGCTGTTCCACATCCACGCGATAGGCCGGGCCGGTGACGGAAATCGCCGCGCGAAAATTGCGGCCGGGCGCCCGGACGGGTGCTGCGACGCAGTGAATTCCGATCTCGTGCTCCTGAAGGTCGAACCCGTAGCCGTTGTCGCGAATGGTCGCCACCTCCGCCATCAGCGCTTCCGGCGTCGTGACCGTGCTTTCCGTGAAGCGATGAAAATCCAGTTCCGCAGCCAGCTGCGCCAGATCGTCGGCGGAGAGCAGCGACAGCGCCGCCTTGCCCACTCCGGTGCAATAGGCTGGCGAGGTTTTGCCGACCTGCGAATGCATGCGCAATGTATGCTGCCCCTCCATCTTGTCGAGATAGGTGACCTGTCTGCCGTTCAGCACGGCGAGATGCACCGACTCCTGGGTCACCTCCTGCAACGCCGCCAGATGGGGAGCCGCGACGCTGCGCAGGTCGTTGCCGCTCCAGGCTTTCGCGGCCAGTTGCAGCAACCTCAGCCCCACGGCATAGGTCTGATCGGCAGCGTGATCGACAAGGCCTTCGGCGACAAGATGGGCGAGCTGGCGATGAACCGTGCCGCGCGGCTGGCCGCAGGCTTCGACCACATCGGTAAAGCGCATCGGTTTTTCAGCAAAGGCGATCAGCTCCAGCAGCGAGACGGCCTTGCCGAGCGTGCCCGTCTCAACTCCGGTTTTCCGTTGCATCACCGGAACCGCATCAGGCTTTTGCCTATTGGGCTTTTTATTATCGGGCATGGCAACATCCACCATCATCTGCCTTGACATAAGCGTGACGCCAAGAGAATAATTCCATTTAGTAAAATCTAGTTCCAAATAATGGAACAATCAAGCCTTTCATGGACGAGATGACGCCGATGACGCAAGCCCAATTTCCGGACCTCAAGGATGCGGGCGTGCTCGTCACCGGCGGCGGTTCCGGCATCGGGGCATCGCTGGTGGAAGCCTTTGCGATGCAGGGCGCAAAGGTTTCGTTCATCGATATCGCCGAAGAGCCGAGCCTAGCGCTCGTCAAACGGCTTGCGACAACGACGCCGCATCCAGTCCACTTCTTCAAGACCGACCTTCGCGATATTGCGGCAATCGGACAGACGGTGGAGGCCGCGGCTTCCGCCACCGGCGGCATCAAGGTGCTGGTCAACAACGCCGCCTGGGACGACCGCCACGACATAGACACGGTGACGGAAGCCTATTGGGACGCCAATCAGGCGGTCAATCTCAAGCAGATGTTCTTCACGGTTCAGGCAGCCCTGCCCTATCTGCGGCAGGCGAAGGACGCCTCCATCGTCAATTTCTCGTCCATCTCGTTTCTGCTCAACATGGGCGAGTTGCCCTCCTATGCGGCGGCCAAGGCCGGCATTATCGGGCTGACGAAAAGCCTCGCCGGCCGGCTGGGCCCGGAAAACATCCGCGTCAACACGCTGCTGCCCGGCATGATCGTGACGGAGCGACAGAAGGAACTTTGGCTGACGGATGAGGGCATTGCCGCCACCACCGCGCGGCAATGTCTGAAGCGCACGCTCGTCGCCGCCGATCTGGCGGGCCCTTGCCTGTTTCTCGCATCATCAGCATCGAGCGCCATCACGGCGCAATCAATAATCGTAGACGGAGGCCTCCTATAATGTCTGAAGCCGCTTTCATCGCCGTCGACTGGGGCACGACCAGTTTCCGGCTCTGGCTCATGAGCCGATCGGGCGCGGTGCTGGCGGAGCGCAGAAGCACGGAAGGCATGACCACCGCCATGCGGACCGGTTTTGCCGATGTGCTGCAATCGCACCTCGACGCCATCGGCGCGCCGGAAGGTTTGCCGGTTCTCGTCTGCGGCATGGCAGGCGCGCGGCAGGGCTGGGTCGAGGCGGGTTATATCGATGTGCCGACATCGCTTTCGGCGGTTCTCGACGGCGCGGTTCGCGTGCCGGGCCAGGCGCGGGACGTGCGCATTCTGCCGGGGCTGGCGCAGCGGGATAAAAACGCGCCCGACGTCATGCGCGGCGAGGAAACGCAATTGCTTGGGGCTCTCGCTTCCTCGGACGCCGGTGAGAAACTTGTCTGCATGCCCGGCACCCATTCCAAATGGGTGACCGTGAAGAATGGCGGCGTGACGGGGTTCGCCACGTTCATGACCGGCGAACTCTTCGAAGTCGTCTCGAAACAGACCATCCTTTCCCATGCGGTGGCCGAGGCCGAAGCCTTTACCGGCAAGCATGAGGCTTTCACGGCGGCGGTGCGCGACATCTATGCCAATCCGCAGCTTGCGACCAATCGCTTTTTCACCCTTCGATCCGGCCAGTTGCTGCATGGCCTCGCCGCCACCGACGCCAAGGCCAAGCTCTCCGGCATCATGATCGGGCTGGAAATCGCCGGCGCGCATTCCACCGCGCGGCGCGAGACGCCGGTGGTGCTGATCGGTTCCGGTACGCTCGGCGCCCTTTACGAAGGCGCCTTCACCGCCCTTGATATCCACTATACGGTCATCGATGCAGACGAGGCCGTGCGGCGCGGATTGCTGGCCGCTGCAAACGCCATCTGGCCATGAGAAGAAAGATCGACCATGCGTATTCCCTTCCCTTCCATCAAATATCCGCTGATCGCCATCCTGCGCGGTCTGAAACCCGAGGAAACCGAAGGCGTCGTCGGCGCGCTGATCGAAACCGGCTTCCGCGCCATTGAAATTCCGCTCAATTCGCCCGATCCGTTCCGCTCCATCGAGATCGCCGCGAAGATGGCGCCCGCCGATTGCCTGATCGGCGCTGGCACCGTGCTCAGCGTGGAAGACGTGGCCTCGCTGGATGCGGCGGGCGGCAAGCTGATGGTGAGCCCCAATGCCGACGCCGATGTGATCGTTGCCGCACGCGTCAAGGGCATGGTGACGATGCCGGGTGTTCTAACCCCCACCGAGGCGCTTGTGGCCGCAAAGGCTGGCGCGACCGGGCTGAAGTTCTTTCCCGCCAGCATCATCGGCCCCACCGGCATCAATGCGATCCGGACGATCCTGCCGAAGGATCTGGTCATCGCCGCCGTCGGCGGCGTCTCGGACAAGAATTTCGCTGAATATACCTCGGCCGGTATCGTGGCTTTCGGGCTTGGCACCAGCCTTTACAAGCCGGGCATGACGGCGGCGGAGGTGCGCGAACGCGCCACTGTCACACTTTCAGCCTATGATGCAGCCATCGGAGGATAAGAGCTTGGCGACTGTTTTTCCCTTTGCCGGACGTGTTCTGGACGAGACGCCGATGCTGCTCGGCGAAGGCCCGACCTTCGACCCTGCGACCGGCACCGCCTGGTGGTTCAATATTCTCGAGCGGGAACTGCATGAGCTGCATCTCGCCTCCGGCCGCAAGACCGTGCACGCTTTGCCCTTCATGGGCAGTGCGCTCGCCAAGGTCAGCGACAGCAAGCAGCTGATCGCCTCCGATGACGGGCTTTTCCTGCGCGACACGGCAACCGGCGTGCTGACGCTGCATGCCGAGCTGGAAAAGGATTTGCCTGGCAACCGCTCCAATGACGGGCGCATGCACCCCTCCGGCGCGCTGTGGATCGGCACCATGGGCCGCAAGGCGGAGACCGGCGCGGGTAGCATCTATCATGTCGCGAAGGGCACCGTGACGAAGCTGTTTGCCGAGATCAGCATTCCGAATTCGATCTGCTTCTCGCCCGATGGCGCGACGGGATATTACGTCGATACCAAGGTGAACAAGCTGATGCGGGTGCCGCTCCATGCCGGGACCGGCCTTCCCGCAGGCGAGGCTGAAGTCTTCATCGATTCCACCGGTATCAAAGGCGGCATCGACGGGTCGGTCTGCGATGCCGAAGGGCATATCTGGAACGCCCGCTGGGGCGTGGGCGCTGTGGATCGTTACGATGCGGACGGCAATCACATTGCCCGATATGAGGTGCCCGGCGGACAGACGACCTGCCCGGCCTTCATCGCCCCCGACGCATCGCGCCTTCTCGTCACCTCGGCGCGCGAAAATCTCGATGATGACGCCCTTGCCGAAAATCCGCAGCATGGGTTGACGTTCGAGCTGGGGGTTGAGGTGAAGGGTCGGTTCGAGCCGCTTTACAGGCTCTAAGGCGCGGGTTCGGAAAAACAGCGCCTCAAACGCTCAATGTAATGGCGTTCCAGAATCCCTCATTCCTGTGCTTGTCACAGGAATCCAGTCAGCCCAAGTCCTTGGGCTGAAAAGACTCCTCCCGCCGCGCAGACGCGCGTCGGCTGGCAACTGTATTGATGCATGTTGTTTCAAGCTGCTTGGAATGTGGTTTTATCCCTGAGCATGGCGTTTGCGATGACGAGCAGTTTGCGGGCGATGGCAATGATCATGACCTTGAACGGTTTGCCTTTGGCCTGCATGGCCTGAACCATGCGGGCGAATGGCGACTTTAACCGGTAGGCCACCAGCGCCGCCATGTAGAGGGCATCGCGAACGCGCTTTCGTCCGCCGCGGATATGGCGCTGGCCGCGGTGAATGCCGCTATCGGCATTGAAGGGGGCAAGGCCTGCAAGCGCCGCCATGCCGCCGGGCGAACTGTCGCCCAGTT